>CAJONB010000032.1 GCA_905235715.1 uncultured Ruminococcus sp.
CTGCTTCGACATCGAAAGCGAACAAGTAAAGTACACGGTAACTTTAGAGCCTGACTACAGGCAGGTAATAAAGTATATTCAGAATGTCAGAAAACGCTACTCGCCCAGCTCGGACTGATGCTGCTGGAATTTCATGAAAAGCCGTCAAAGGATTTTGGGAAAGCGCTGATTGCATATATCGAGGAAAACCCGGCAATCTTTAAAATGATATTCAGTTCTCATAATACAGGCGATTTGAGATATCAATTCACAAGCATGATACAGGGAGTTTTCCGTCTGATTCAAACAGAAAAGCTGGACGTCACGTTGAACGACAACACGCTGAATTACTTATCCGCCTTTTGGTCAAGCGGCTGCATTGCAGTGATTGAAAAATGGGTGCTGAATGACTTTTCGGAATCAAAGGATTTTATTATGAAAACGATGCAGGTTTTAGATGAATATATGGAAAGATTGATTACAGAAGAGTTTGCCGAAAAATAAACAGATGCCGTCAGCATCATCCGTTATACACAACGGATTCGTATAAGAATAAAGATAAAAGCTCCGCCGCGTAGTATGCGACGGAGCTTTTTATGTATGTTTAATTTATACAGCCGCAAAGCCTTTCTCGAGGTCTGCGATGATATCGTTGACATTCTCGGTACCGATGGACAGACGGATGGTCGCCGGAGAGATGCCCTGGTCGAGCAGCTCTTCCTCGGTCAGCTGAGAATGCGTAGTCGAAGCGGGATGGATAACAAGGCTCTTGACATCCGCGACGTTCGCGAGCAGCGAGAAGATTTCGAGGTTATCGATAAATCTCCATGCTTCCTCCTGACCGCCCTTGATTTCAAAGGTGAAGATGGACGCGCCGCCGTTCGGGAAATACTTCTCATACAGCGCGTGGTCGGGATGGTCGGGCAGAGACGGATGGTTGACCTTCGCGACCTTCGGATGGTTGGCGAGATACTCGACGACCTTCTTGGTGTTCTCGGCATGACGCTCTAAGCGGAGCGACAGTGTTTCCGTACCCTGTAACAGCAGGAATGCCGCGAACGGAGAGATTGCAGCGCCGGTATCACGCAGCAGGATTGCGCGGATGTAGGTGACGAAAGCCGCGGGACCTGCAGCATCGACAAAGGAAATTCCGTGATAGCTGGGGTTGGGAGCAGAGAGATTCGGATACTTGCCCGAAGCCTTCCAGTCAAACTTGCCGGAATCAACAATCACGCCGCCGAGGGTGGTGCCGTGGCCGCCGATGAACTTCGTCGCGGAATGGACAACGATGTCAGCGCCGTGCTCAATCGGACGAATCAGGTACGGGGTGCCGAAGGTGTTGTCAATGACGAGCGGCAGACCGTGCTTGTGAGCGATTTCCGCAATCGCGTCGATGTCCGGAATATCGGAATTCGGGTTGCCTAAGGTCTCCAGATAGACAGCCTTTGTGTTCTCCTTGATAGCGCCCTCTAATTCAGCAAGGTTGTGCGCGTCGACAAAGGTGGTATCAATGCCGTACTGCGGAAGGGTATGCGCCAGCAGGTTGTAGGAGCCGCCGTAGATCGTCTTTTGAGCGACGATATGCTCGCCCTTCTGCGCCAGTGCCTGAATCGTATAGGTGATGGCAGCCGCGCCGGACGCAACCGCAAGACCCGCTACACCGCCCTCTAACGCGGCGATTCTCTCTTCGAATACGCCCTGGGTGGAGTTGGTCAGTCTGCCGTAGATGTTGCCCGCGTCAGCAAGGCCGAAGCGGTCGGCAGCGTGCTGAGAGTTGCGGAACACATAAGATGTGGTCGCATAAATCGGAACTGCACGCGCGTCGGAAGCGGGATCGGGCTCTTCCTGACCGACATGAATCTGTAAGGTTTCAAAGCGGTAGCCTGTCTTAGGATCGGTGTATTCTGTATTTGATTTGTTATTATCTGATAAACTCATGGTAATTCTCCTTTTAATAAAATATTTTGAATGAAAAGCTTACGGATGGACAGTGGTCACCGGCACATTCGCCCATTCCTGAAATTAGCCCGTAACAGCTTTTGAAAACGGATTTTCATAAATACCTCCTATAGGGAAACGCCGCGGTACCGTGAAGCGTTCCGCGGTAGTCCTCTCAATTCCGTTGAGGAATTTCTTAGCGGATCGGTACAGCGAAAGAAGCACGTTTACTTCTTTTCTATTGCTTTCGTTTGGTGATTTTATATTTTACCTACTTAACTGGTAGGCTTATATGGTAACTAAATTCTAGCATGAATCCGCGTTTTTGTCAATAGCTTTAGGCATTTTTAGATGAATTGATAGTTATATTACACGAAAAGCCCCGACTTTTGGTGATAAATCCATCCGCATTTTCATTCGCTTCTGCCGCCCGGCAGGATGGATACGCCGATAACAAAAGCTAAGTCGGCGGACAGCCGCCGGCTTAGCTTTTTGTCATGTTATTTTTCTGTTGTGATTAACCGATGACGCCGCCCTCAACGACAAGCTCTTCTTCGTAGTCCTTGCCGTAGGTGTCGACCAGGGTTTCTTCATAGTCCTTGTGGAAGAACTGCTCGCCGGCGAGCGACTTGATTTCGTCATTGATCCAGTTCAGCAGGGTTTCGTTGCCCTTGGTGACTGCGGGAGCGATGGTATCATCTGAGCCGAGCTTCGGGATACCGACGGTATAGCCCTCGACGGTGTTCGCATACGCGATAACCTCGGTGTTGTCGTTTGCCCACGCAACGCCCTGACCGTTTTCAAAAGCGGTTTTTGCGTCGGAATAGGTATCGTACTTCTTGAGGGTGATTTCGGGGTTGTTCTGCTCGAGGTAGATTTCAGCGGTGGTGCCTGAGATAACGATAACCGCGTCGTCAGCGCCGATCTGGCTGAGGTCGGTGATTACGTTATCGGAGGGAGATACAACGCCCAGCGCGACGTTCATGTACGGAAGTGCGAAGTCGACCTGCTGTGCGCGCTCATCGGTCACGGTGAAGTTAGCGAGGATGATATCGACCTTACCTGTCTGCAGAGCTTCTACACGGTTAGCCGCTTCGGTCGAAACGAACTCAACCTCTACGCCTAAATCCTCTGCAATACGGCGTGCAAAGTATACGTCATAGCCCTGATACTCGCCGTTTTCATCCACATAACCGAACGGGTTTTTGTCGGAGAAAACACCGATTTTGATGCTTCCGCTCTCCTTGATTTCGTCAAGCGGGCGATAAATGACGTCGCTTGAAGCGGCGGCTTCGGTTGCGCCTGCTGCTTCGGTGTTGCCTTTGTCGGCTTCTGTCGCTTTGCTGCAGCCTGCCATTACGCCGACAATCATGACTGCGGCAAGTACGACGGCTAACAGCTTGAATACCTTTGTGTTTTTCATATAACATTCTTCTTTCCGGCGTAAGCCAAATATTTATATCGTACAAGGTACGGTATATGCAATTTAATCTTCTTTATGCTCGTGATGCTTCACGGATTCATACTCGAAGGTATGCAGGAATTTCTGCGCGCGCTCGGTTTTCGGCTGAGAGAAAAATTCCTCGGGATCGCCTTCCTCAACAATCTCACCGCCGTCGAGGAAAATCACGCGGTCGGCGATAGCGCGGGCGAAGTTCATTTCGTGGGTAACAATCAGCATGGTACTGCCGTTTTTCGCCAGCTCCAGCATGGTATCGAGTACCTCTCTCACCATTTCGGGGTCGAGCGCCGCCGTCACCTCGTCAAAGAGCATAATCTCAGGGTGCATACACAGCGCTCTGACAATCGCGACGCGCTGCTTCTGACCGCCCGAAAGCTGGCGGGGATAGCTGTCCTTTTTATCGAGCAGCCCGACGCGGTCGAGAAGCTGTTCGGCTTCCTTTACCGCGTCCTCCTTATTCCGCTTCTGCACCTTCACCGGCGCTAAGATAATATTCTGCAGCACGGTCTTGTGCGGAAACAGCTCATAGTTCTGGAACACCATGCCGATTTTCTGGCGAATCTGCGCGATATTGCGGCTATTGCCGTCAATCAGCTCGCCGTCAATACGGATTTCGCCGCCCTGTATCGGCTCGAGCGCGTTGATACATCGCAGGAGCGTAGATTTTCCGCAGCCCGAGGGTCCGATGATGACGATGACCTCTCCTTTATGGACGTCAAAGCTCAGTCCGTCTAATATCAGGTTATCCCCGTACGTCTTTCTGATATTGTCGATTGTTAACAGTGTTTCAGCCATAGTCAGTTACTCCATTTCTTTTCCAGATGCGACGCAAGCAGACTGATTGGCCAGCACACCGCAAAGTAAAGAACAAATATGACAAAGAACAGCCCGAACGCCGCGTTGGGTGAAGCGACGCGGTTCGCGTCAATAATCTGGCGCGCGACCTTAGTTGCCTCGACCACCTCGATCATAACAATCAAAGGCGTCGTCTTGATCATTCTTGTGACAAGATTGATGGACAGCGGCAGCAGGCGGCGGACGGTCTGGGGAATCACAATGCAGAAATAAGTCTGTCTATGGCTCATACCCAGCGCGTACGCGCTCTCATACTGATGCTTCGGGATGCTTTGCAGCGCGCCGCGGACAAGGTCGCCCATCTCGGCAGTTCCCCAGAAGGTGAACACAATCACCGCGGCGAATTCAGGCTCAAATTTCAGTCCTATCAGACGTGCCGAGCCGTAGTATACGATAAACAACAGCACCAGCTGCGGCATAATACGCACGATTTCGAGATAAATACGGCAAATCGCCTTTGTCACGGGATTCTTGAAAGTCATCACGATACCGAGCAGGATGCCCAGCACAATGGACAGCGCAACCGAAATCAGGCTGATTTTCAGCGTGACCCACATACCGCCGAGCAGACGGAGGAAATTCGTTCCCTTGAACAGTACGTCGAAGCCGAGATCAGTCGCCAAAGCTTGCATATCTCAGCCTCCTTTCGACGATGGAGCCGATAATAGACACCGGCAAAAGAACAATCAGATAAAAGACAACAACCAAGAACAAGCTTTCCACCGTCGTGCTGCTGACCGCTATGCGGTCCTTCGCAGTGAACATCAGCTCCATGATGGAGATACAGGAAAACACGCTGGTTTCTTTTAAGAGGAAAATCAGGTTGGCGACAAAGGCGGGTACAGAGTAGGTAATCGCCTGCGGCAGGACAATGTAGCGCATCGCCTGACGCCGCGTCATTCCGAGGCTGACAGCGGATTCCATCTGAATCTTGTCGACCGCCTCAATACCGGAGCGGAAGGTCTCTGCCATATAGGCGCCGCCCAACAGCCCCAGACCGATAATGCCGCAGGTCATTTCGTTGGTGACGATCCCGAACAGCTTCGGGATTCCGTAATAGATGAAAAAGAGCTGTATCAGCAGCGGCGTATTGCGGAATATCTCAATGTATGCGCGGACAAAGGATTTCAGCACGGGAATCTTGTAGTATAAAACCAGTGCAGCCAGAAATCCCAATACGATGGATATCAGAATTCCCATCCAGCCGGTATATAAGGTAATCAGCATGCCGTCCTTATATAACGGCAGATAGCTGACGATCACATCCCAGTCCACAAATACCCTTCTTTCCGTCAATCAGCTTAGCAAAAAAAGAAAGGGAGCAAACGCTCCCCGCGGTGTCGAAAATCAATCAACGCTGTAAGAGAGCATAACGAACCATAGCACGGCACATCATACCGCACATACACACGGACATCACGTAACAGGCGCAAAGCAATGCAGTCATGGTCGTTATCTCCTTTCGTATGATTCCATACGCAGTATATTCCTACTTACCTACTTTGTCAATAGGTTAATGGTATTTTTTTCATCTTTGTTTATCCTGACTAAATATTTTTCGAATACGCAACGACGAATCGTAACAATTATGACAGCAAATTCGGTCGAATACCGGCAGTAGCCGACCCGATATGCAAAACGCCCGGCTCCGAACAGCGGAACCGGGCGTTCCGTGTTTTGCTGATTATCAGAAATACGCAACCGCCTTGCGGTTATAATTGTACAGCGCTCTGACAACGTCGCCGAGAGCGGTAGTATCATCCTTGACCGCGTTGATGTAATCGGATACATTGAAGGCTGTTTCAGCGGAGTCGCCGCCCTTAGCAAAGGTCAGCGTCTGCTCCGTGAGGATATCCTTCGCCTTGATACCCTTGATATCATAGCAGACATATCCGTTCTTTTCGCCCGCAGTCAGCGTCTGACCTTTATAGGTGACAGCAGTACCGTCAAAGCCGTCGGTCTTCGTGAAGTACATACGGAGGGTGGTAGTGTCCTTAAGCAGCAGGCTGGTGCCCTCGTACTTCAAGCCGTAGGCGCTGAATGTATCTTCGGCGTAGGTATGGGTAATGAGCAGGGCATCGTCAACCGCCCCGGGAGTATAATCTCCGAGCTTGCTGTCGGCGAGGTTATCCGTATTATAGGCGAACTGAAGCTGTGCGCGCGCGCCGTAATACAGCATGGATTTGACCAGTTCCTGCAGCTCGTCGAGCTTCTCCAGATGATTGAACATACCGTCCTTGTTCTCAATAATCCGGTAGCAGTAATCCGCTACGGAATATTCGTCCACAGCGACAACTTCGTCGCCGATTTTCAGCTCCGCAGTCACTTTATCGTTCATTTCCTTTGCCGCGACATTACAAGTCACACGGTACAAACCGTTTCCGTCAGGCGTTATTTCATTCAGGCTACAGGTCACGGAATACTTGTACCAGCTGAGGGTGACGGTCGCGTTCTCAGCGGATTGTCCGCGCAAATCAATGTAGAAGTTCAGACCGATATCGCCGCCGAGGGTCAGCGAGTTGCCTGCGAAATACCGGCGTTCGATCGCGGTGTACTGCGCGGTGTAGGTCGCGTTGCCTGTGACGGATGTAACGTCAGGCGACCAGCCCGCAAAAACGTAGTTATGCTCTGCGTCGGCTGCCTTAGCCGGGGTCGCGCCGCTGTATGTCGGAGTTGCGCCGTACTCCACCTCAGAGCTTTGCAGCACGGTGCCGTCCTCATTCTTAAAGGTGACGGTGTACTTGTTGACGGTCGAATCGAACTGTGCGGTGTAGGTTGTATTACCTGTGACCGCCGCGACTGCCGGCGACCATGTATTGTTGAAGGTATAGGTATACTGTGCCGTTGCCGTCTTTGTTGGCGTATTGCCTGTATAGGAAGGCATGTCGCCGTAGGTCACGGTTTCGGTCTTGAGCGTGTTGCCGTCACCGTCCTTCCATGTGACGGTGCAGGGAGTGACATTCTTCAGATAGAAATACTTTTCATACCAATCATCATTACCGTCCTTGTTCGGGCGGAAGTAGATATCATAGGTGCCGGTCGCGGGAACCTGATAATTCTCGCCGTCCGGGTACCAAGTGTTGTCGCTGCCCCAGACCTTTATTCCGGCAGCATTGTTGAGGGTGACGTTGGACAGCTTATATTCTACTGCTCCGCCGGAGGACTCATGCACAGCAAAAGTATAATCCGTATCGCCGGTTTTCCAGCTGTTCATATCACCAATCAGATAGAAATTGAGGTTGACCTTATAATGATTTTCATTATCCTTGACAGGTGAAATAACCCAGCTCGCGCCGTTATAAATGTCATCGCCGGTAATGTTAGCGGTCTGCTGACCGTTATTTCCGTTATTCAGCACAACGCCGATAGCGCCGCTCGGAATCGTCAGGGTATAGACATTCCCGGAGGCTGCTGTCATCTTTGTACCCGGCCAAGCGGGGCTGCCGCTGACGCCCCAGTAATAGAGATAGACGTCATCCCAGCCGAGCGTATTGGTGGCAGAAACAGTAATCGTTTCTGCCGGCTCTGTCGCGTCGGGGTCAAAATCATTTGTCCATGTACCTTGGGCGCCGTCCCACTCACCGCTGTTAATGGTATACAGACCGTTATTGACAAAGCCTGTCTCAGCGGAGGTGTTCCACGGGCTGTCAAAGCCGGTTGTATTCGGGTCAAATCTCGCGAATTTGCAGGACGCCCACACTGTGGTATCAGATACATCCGCGGCATAAATGCCGTTGCCGATGGATTCCATCTCGACCCACTTGCTGGTATAGTTTTTCCAGCCGGAAACCCATACCGCTAAGCGGGCATTGGCTGTGGTCCATTCGCCGGGCTTGAGGTAAACCTTCTGCTCGGTTACGCTAGCTGAGGGCGTGGTCGGAGTTTCGGTCGGGGTTTCGGTCGGAGCATCAGTCGGGGCTTCGGTCGATTCTTCTGTCACAACAGAGTATTTATACTTGCCGTTATCCTGCTCATTGAGAATCTTCCAATGCACGCCGTCATAAATGTCATCGGTAATGATGTTAACGGTTTGTTTATTATTGTTATTATTATTCAGCACAACGCCTTTCACGTCTTTCGGAATAGTAGCGGAATAAACGCCGGCAGCGGAGTCGTACGTCATTGCAGTACCCGGCCAATTTGCGCCGTTATCCCAGTAGTAGAGATAAACCGTGCCCCAGCTTGCGTCGTCTGTGGCATAGACAGTGATGGTATCGGACGCCGTGGTCGGGGTGCTTGTCGGGGTGCTTGTCGACGACGAGCTGTACAGGCTCCATGTGCCGCCGCCACCGTCCCACGCACCATCGGCAACGGTATAGCAGTTCGTGCCGTTGTCGGGGAACAAGTTGTCGGTCTGGTTCCATTTATTACTCCAGTCATTTTCCGTTGTCGAGCCGTTCATACGGCAGAAGATGACATTTGTCCAGTTGCCCGAGGGGACAGCCGCTTCATAGGTGCCGTCGCCGTCGGCATCGGTCATGCTGACCCACGCGTTGCCGCTGTCGTTATAGACATACATTGCAAAGCGGGCGTTATCCTTTGTCCAATTGGAATTCGGCTTGAGATAGAGCGTTGAAGCAGTGATAAAATTGCCCGCGGCTTCTTCGGCGTTATAGACAACCGCTACGCCGGTCGAGCCGACCGTACCGGAAATCGTACCGTTCGACACGGTAAAGGTGTTGCCGGTTATCCGGTCTTTATAGGAGCCGTCCTCCATCCGGTGGGCGGTCAGGCTGACGGAGCCGGAACCGTCGAGCTTGGAGATGACTACACCCTTTGTGCCGCGCTCGTTATAAGCGACGTTGGTGCCGGAATAAGCAAGATATTCGGATGTGCCGTCAAAGTGATTCTTGAATTTATTGACCTCGGCAACCGCAGTGGACTTCCATGTGGTGTCGGAGCTTGCCGCGCCCATCGTGCTGTTCGGACGGGCGAAGAACAGAGCGGTGGAATTCGCCCTGGAGCCGACAATTGCCCATGCCTTGATGATATTATCGTCGGAGATACCCGAGGTATTGGAAAAGCCCGCAGAGCCTGCGCTGCCCATATAGGTATCGTGCGACTCAACCCACAGAACGCTGTCGGAAGGGCTTGCTCCCTTATAATAGGTGCTGTCCGCCAGCTCCGGCGCGTATTTGTAATATGCCTTATCCAGTGCGCGGTCACCGGTATAGTTATCGGTGATTGCCATATATCCGGTGTAGTTCGATACACCGAAATTCGGACCTGCGTTGCCTAAAATCTCACCGTAAAAGAAGAGATCGTTGTCTGTATACGCTTTTGCACCGTTGATAACGGTCGGCCAGAAATCGCTCTTGAAGCTGCTGTCATCGGTCGGCAGCTCGATATGCTTTGCCGCGTCAAAGCGGAAGCCGTCAACGCCGCAGTCGATACATTCCTTAAGCAGTCCGAGCGCCTTCTGCTGAACATAGCTGTTTTGGGTGTTCAGGTCGGGCATACCGAGGTGATATTGAGTGATATTATAGCGGCTGTCATCATTGACGCGGGTATTATTGGTATGATAATAGCTGCTGTTCTTCAAATCCGATTCTACAGCGCTGTTGAGATAGCTGTAGGTACCGCCGTCGGTGCCGTTGTTCGCCAGATGATTCGCGACGATATCAACGACGACCTTGATTCCGTACTTGTCCGCCTCGGTACAAAGGGAAGTCAGCTCCGCCTTTGTCCCCAGCCAGGTAGTGCCGTTCGCCGCGATGGAAAGTCCGAGAGGCTGGTACATCTTCCACCATTGATTGGCGGTATCTGTATAAGAGGAGCTGTAGTCCTTCGGGCGCTGTACGGGAGAGGTCTGTACGGCGGTATAGCCCGCCTTCGCAATATCCGGCAGAGCCGCCTTGATATTGTTGTACGACCAGTTAAAGCAGTGCAGAACCGCGCTTCCGTCGATGGTAGACTGCGCATAGGTCTCATAGGTTGTATCCGCGGCAACCGGTACGATACCGACCGAAACAACCGATACGAGCATACACAGCGTCAGAACCAGTCCCAAAATTTTTCTCGTTGTTTTCAAGGGTGAAATCACTCCTTTAAAGGAATATCGGTTTTATGAAATGCGCAAAAGCATAACAGATATGCTTCCCTTTATTTTGCCATTGTATACATAAAATATTTTACACTGTTTAAAGTTTTCAGTCAAGTTGATTTTTGCGGTTTTTTTACACAACTTTCCTGTTTTTTATATACAATTATATGCCGAAAGATAGCGGCGGCACATATTTCCGGTTTATCTTGTTAAAATATAGCCAAAAAACCTATCGAACCTATCCTATATTATAGAATCATGTTATATTGACAAATCCGTCGAATGTTATATAATATTGTTAACTATGGGCATCATGGATACGTATGGTTTTGACACTGTCCCGAGTACCGTAAACGAAAGGGATTCACCGACAAACGCGTGTCCCGATACCATGAAAAAAAGGAGCTTTTTATGCATCAAATCATTCAGGAACACAAAGGATTCGGCAAACAGATTTTTCTGCTTGCAAAAAACGAATTAATCAAAAAGTACAAGGGCGCGATTATCGGTCCGTTCTGGGCAGTGGTTAAGCCGCTGTTCACCCTGTTCGTGTACTGGTTCGCGTTCGACATCGGTCTGAGAAAGGCGGGCAACGTCGCCGTCGTCATGGAGGACGGCACCGACCTCGGCACCTACAGCCGCTTCCTCTTCATGCTGGTCGGCTTTATCCCGTGGTTCTTCATTCAGGACAGCATCCTGCAGGGCTCGCGGTCAATTATCCTGAACCGCCAGTTCGTCACAAAGGTCAGCTTCCCCGTATCGACGATCATGACCTTTACCCAGATTTCAAGGCTGTATGTCCATCTCGCCCTCACCGGCTTGATGTACATTTTCGTTACGTTTGTCGGCGGCACCGTCAACGGTGTTGACGGCGGCGTAATGCCCAGCGTCTATAACCTGCAGGTTATCTTCTATATGGCGCTGATGTTCGCGTTCTTCCTCGTTTTGACCTGGTCGACCGCGCCGATGGCGGCATTCTCGCGCGACTTTGAGAACATGATTATCTCGATTATGTCGGGCGTATTCTGGCTGTCCGGTATTGTCTACGACACCTACAGCCTTGAGGACGAGACCCTGCGCCGCATTATGCTGCTCAACCCGATCAACTTCTTTGTCAACGGCTACCGCAATACCTTCCTTTATCACCGGTGGTTCTGGGAATATCCGACCGAGCTCATCATCATCATCGTTGAATTTGCTGCGCTGTTTGCCCTTGGCGTCTTCAACTACAACCGTCTGCGCAAAAAGCTGCCCGACGTACTGTAAGGAGGATTATCATGGCAAACGAAAAGAACGACATCATCATTTCCTTCAGCCACATTTCGAAGGAATATACCCTCTATAAAAACGACCAGGAGCGCTTTAAGGCGCTGTTCAAAAAGCCGAAGAACGCGAAGCATAAGCGCGCCCTCAACGACGTTACCTTTGAGATTGAGCGCGGCGAAAGCGTCGGCATCATCGGCGATAACGGCGCGGGTAAATCCACCCTGCTCAAGATGATTACCGGCGTTACCTTCCCCGATACGGGCGAGATTTATGTCGGCGGCACGGTCGCGGCGCTGCTGGAGCTGACCGCGGGCTTTGCTCCCGAGATGACCGGCAGAGAGAATATCTACCTCAAGGGCTATATCCTCGGTCTTGAGGACGAATATATCAAGGAAATCGAAACGCGCATTATTGATTTTGCCGAGCTGGGCGAATATATCGACCAGCCCGTCCGCACCTATTCCAGCGGTATGAAAATGCGTCTGGGCTTTGCAATCAACGTCAACATTGACCCCGACATCCTCGTTATCGACGAGGCGCTGTCCGTCGGCGACGCGGCGTTCCGCAGAAAGTGCCGCCAGCGTATCGCCGAAATCATGGCGGCAGGCACCACCATCCTCTACGTCAGCCACCATCCCGAAACCGTCAATGAAATCTGTAACCGCGCGATTTACCTGAGAAAGGGCGCCGTCCTCTATGACGGTACCGTAGAGGAAGCCTTCCAAATCTACGAGCGCGATAAAGAAGAGGATCGCCGGAAGATGGAAGAAAAGAAGAAGGCAAAGAAAGCCGAAAAGCTTGCCGAGCTGAAGGACATCGAGAAAAAGCTCGAAAAGGTCAACAGTAAGACGGTTAAAAAGTAGCGAGGAATCAAGCCTCTCTCGTCAGAGGGAGCCTGAACCAACTCTTCACTCTTCACTCTTAACTCTTCACTCTATATGAGGTTCACCATGCTCAACACTGTCAAAGAAAACGAGATATACCTCTGTGCCGACGCCGTATGCCGCAGGTCTTTGGCGGACAGCGACGTTTGTGTCATCGGCAGGGGATTTCTCACCGACGCGCTGAAAGCGACAAGTGAATATCTCGGAGAGAACCATGCTTTTTGCCGCACGGCGGGCGAAGCTCCGTCCGGCTGTACAAAGCTGTGGTATGTTCTCGACGCGGAGGGACCCGACGTTGCCGGTTTTGACGCGGCGCTGGATTTGTGCGTTTCCCAACAGCTTGAGTTGACTGTTATTATTCTTTTATCGAATATTAATTCACAATCTGAGATTCAGAAATACGCCGAGATGGAGCTGATTGCGTCCCATCCCGCGCTCGCAGAAATCCGCGAAAAGCTGAAGTCCTGCTGTCAAAGCGGCGGCAGGGTCAAGGCGGTATTCTGCGACAGACTGTTCTGCGTGATTTCCGACCCCCTCGGACTGCGGGAAATCGCAGACAAGGCGCAGAACGACCATACAATTACCATCAACCAATCCGACGCGCTGACCTATACCTCCGCCCTGTATCTGCCCGACGCGGTGACGGCGATTTACACCGTCAGCAAGCACGGCAGAGTCGGCAACGTCTACAACGCGACGTCCTTTTATCTGAGCCGTTACGAGCTGAAAAGCAAGGTCTGTTCCCTGCTCGCCCGCGACGGCGTAAAGCTGAAGCTGGCGGAGGATAACACAGCTCTCAGCTACTCCGCTCTCTCCAACGGCAAGCTGAAATCGCTGGGCTTTGCGCCCGTATGCGATTTTGACGACGCGCTCCGCTACACGCTGACCGCGTACCTCGATAAATTCGACGTCCGTTCCTCCTTTATCTCGGACGGCTACAGCGGCAAGCTTGCGCTTTTGCGCGGACTGCTCAAGGATATGCTCCGCGAGCTCGACCGCATCTGCCGCAAGCATAATATCCGCTACTTCCTGTCGGGCGGCTCGATGCTCGGCGCGACGCGGCACGGCGGCTTTATCCCGTGGGACGACGACGTTGACGTCGGTATGCTGAGGGAGGATTTCAACCGCTTCAAGGAAATCGCCCCCTCGGAGCTGAACGAAAAATACAGCTACCAGAGCTTCACGAATCAAAACGGCTACCACTACTTTTTCGACCGCATTACGGCGAAGAATACGCCCCTCAAAAACCCAACTTCTATAAAACCAAGGGCGACGCTCAGGACGCGCACGAGGCTATCCGCCCGATAGACGTAAACCGCACTCCCGATAGTTTAAAAGACGTGTTGGATAGGAATCAATACAGACTTTATAAACTTATTTACGAGAGATATTTGGCTTCACAGATGACGGAAGCGAGATATAACAGCGTACAGTTATCGGTGGCGGCAGGAGGTTACACGTTTAAAACCAGCGGCAAAACGCTTACCTTCAAAGGTTACACCGCCGTTTACGACGATACGAAAAAAGAAGAGGACGAGGAAGTAGGCGGTATGCTACCTCCGCTGGAAGAAGGGGAAAAACTAAACCTCCTCGATTTGTCCGGCGAGCAGAAATTTACCAAACCCCCGTTAAG
>CAJONB010000033.1 GCA_905235715.1 uncultured Ruminococcus sp.
TCAGGAGATTTTGGATATTCTCCCGAAGCTGAAAGCTCAGCAAGATGAAAACAAAGCCAAATGCGGCGATTTGTGGATTGATAGCAACAGATTATTCTGCAATGACTTTGGTAAGCCAATCCACCCGAATCAGCCGTACAATTATCTAAAACGATTCTGTGAGCGTGAAAATATCGAGTTCAAGGCGCTCCATAGCTTTCGTCATAGTTTGGTAACTAATCTGATTCATAGCAATGTTGACGTCACGACAATCTCAAACATCGTCGGTCACATCAACGGAAATGTTACTCTCTCGGTGTATGCACACGAATTCAAAGAAGCAACGGCTTTCGGCTGTAATGTCATGAGTGATCTGCTGAATCAACAGAAAAAACATACTAAAACAATGAGCGAATAATGAACTGTCACGGGTTTGGCAAAAAGAAAAACTCCCAAAAGTGAGATATAATCTACACTTTTGAGAGCCTTAGGGTGGTCCGAGTGACTGGAGTCGAACCAGCGGCCTCTTGAACCCCATTCAAGCGCGCTACCAAACTGCGCCACACCCGGATACTGCAAGAGTTATCATACCACATCTTGCGCAGGATTGCAAGTAAAATTTCAGAATCCGGCTGATTTTTTTCTACATCCGCTGTTTGTATATTCGCAGGCGGCTCTCAAAAGGGCGAATCTACATTGAAACGCCTTTCTCCGACAGCGCCCGCTTTATCCCGAAAATTTGCAACTTTCTCCCGCACGTGCTACAATAAACGCAGGTGATAACATGAAGCTCAGCTACATTGACAACGGAAATGAATTCGACTTCGGCAGAACGTCGGAGGATTATGCGAAATTCCGCGATATTTATCCCGCGGATATGTACGGAAAGCTCGTGCAGTTCGGTATCGGGTACGAGGGTCAGGAGATTCTCGACCTCGGGAGCGGTACGGCAATTCTGCCGCTGAATATGGCGCACACCGGCGCTCACTTCACCGCCGCCGATATTTCCGAAAACCAGATTGCACTCGGCAAAAAGCTCGCCGCCGAACGCGGAATCGATAATATTGACTTTCGTATCTGTCCCGCGGAGGACACCGGCTTTGCGGACAATTCCTTTGACGCGGTGACAGCGGTACAATGCTTTCCGTATTTTGACGCGGGAAAGGCAAGCGCGGAAATCCGCCGTGTCTTGAAGCCGCACGGACTGTTCTGCAAAATCATCATGGACTGGAAGCCGTTGGAGGACAAGGTCATCGCCGAGATGGAGTCGCTTGTCAAGCGGTACAATCCCGCGTGGAGCGGTTGCGGCTTTGATTGCTACCGCTACAGCTATCCTATATGGGCGGAGGGAAAGTTCGGGATCGATACCATTCACTCCTATGACGCAACCCTGAAATTCAGCAAAGCAGCGTGGCTCGGACGCATCAAAAGCTGCCGCGGAATCGGTGCGAGCCTGCCCGAAGAAAGAATCGCCGAATTCGAGCGCGAATACCGCGCGTTACTGGAAAAGTACGCCGAGCCGCTGCAATTAAAGCACCAAATCCACATCGAAATCTACCGCTCAAGCAAGAATTAAAAAACGCTTCCGGCAAAGCTCTGCCGGAAGCGTTCGTTATTATGGATTGAAAAGTAATCAGACAACACCCTGAGCGAGCATTGCGTCGGCAACCTTCTCGAAGCCGGCGATGTTCGCGCCGACAACATAGTTGCCCTCAAAGCCGTACTTCTTCGCAGCAGCGTCGAGGTTGTGGAAGATGTTGACCATGATGGTCTGCAGCTTCTGGTCGACTTCCTCAAAGGTCCAGCTCAGGCGCTCGCTGTTCTGGGACATTTCGAGAGCGGAGGTCGCAACGCCGCCGGCGTTAGCAGCCTTACCGGGCGCAAAGAGAACGCCGTTCTTCTGGAAGTACTCGGTCGCCTCGAGAGTGGTGGGCATGTTAGCGCCCTCGGCAACGGCAACTACGCCGTTCGAAACGAGCTTCTTCGCATCCTCGATGCCCAGCTCATTCTGTGTAGCGCAGGGCAGAGCGATGTCGCACTTGGTCTCCCATACGTTGGAGCCCTCAGCCTTCTTGTCATGGTAAACAGCGTTCGCACGCTCAGCCGCATACGCATCCAGACGGGCGCGGCGGACTTCCTTGACGTCCTTCAAAAGCTCAACGTCGATACCGTCGGGATCGTATACCCAACCGGTGGAATCGGAAACGGTAACAACCTTAGCGCCGAGCTGCTGAGCCTTCTGGGTCGCGTAAATCGCAACATTACCGGCGCCGGAAACGCAGACGGTCTTGCCCGCGATGTCAATGCCGTTGGTCTTGAGCATCTCGTTGGTGAGATACAGCAGACCGTAGCCGGTCGCCTCTGTACGTGCCAGAGAACCGCCGAAGGACAGACCCTTACCGGTCAGAACGCCTTCGTTCACGTTCTTGATGCGCTTATACTGACCGAACATATAGCCGATCTCACGCGCGCCCGTACCGATGTCGCCCGCAGGTACGTCGGTGTCGGCGCCGATGTGACGGCACAGCTCTGTCATAAAGCTCTGACAGAAACGCATGATTTCGTTATCGGACTTGCCCTTGGGGTCGAAGTCGGAGCCGCCCTTACCGCCGCCGATGGGCAGACCGGTCAGGCTGTTCTTGAAAATCTGCTCGAAGCCGAGGAACTTGATGATACCGATGTTAACGGACGGATGCAGACGCAGACCGCCCTTGTACGGGCCAATCGCGGAGTTAAACTGAACGCGATAGCCGGTGTTGACCTGTACCTGACCGTTGTCGTCAACCCACGGAACGCGGAACTTGATCTGACGCTCAGGCTCGCAGAGACGCTCAAGCAGCGCCTGCTTCTTATACATTTCTTCGTTCGCCTCGATGACAGGACGCAGAGAGTTCAGAACCTCATCTACCGCCTGCAGAAACTCGGGCTCGGAAGCGTTTTTTGCTTTAACCTTTGCCAATACTTCATCAACATAAGACATAAATAAAACCTCCTAAAATAGTTGTCACGAATTAAATAATTTCGCACAGTTAGCATTATATTACAGACAGGTCAAATTTGCAAGCAAAATTTAGAAAATTTCAAAAATTCGGAAATATGCAGGAAAGCGGCCGTCGGATATGAGCAGATTTGCAACAATCGCACAAAAAATTGCAAATAATTTAACGATTTGCCGCAATAAAATGCCGCCGTGGAATTCACGGCGGCAAAGCAGCTGAAGATTTATTGAATTTTTGCGAGCAGCTCCTCGCGGGTGAGTCCGCTGTTGCGGGAAATCTCGTCGTTCGGAATCACACGGAGAACCTTACCATTATAACGGGAAACCATCACGCTCGACTTCTTGCCGTCGATATCAATGAATTCCTCGGTGTAGCTCTCGTTGAGGGGAACCTGCTTTTTGAGGGTCGATTTCTCGGTCAAAGCGCCTGTCGGACAGAGCTGTACGCACAGTCCGCAGTTGTTGCACTTCGTCCGGTCGAGCGGCAGCTTGAACGCGGGAGAAATGTCGGTGCTGAAGCCGCGTCCCATCAGCCCTATCGCGTGAATATCCATGACCTCGCGGCAGGAGCGCACGCACAGTCCGCAGAGGATACACTTCGCGGTATTGCGCTCGATAAAGGCGTTTTCGTCGCGGGTATACTTCTGCGGCATTTCGCCCTTGAAGCGCCCGGGGTCAATATCGTAGCGCTGCGCCACGTTCAGCAGCTTACACTTATAATATTCGCGGCAGCCGCACTCCAGACAGCGGGAGGCTTCCGCCTTCGCCTCGTCCTCGGTAAAGCCGAGCGATACCTCGTCAAAGCTCTTGTTACGCACCTCGGGGGGCAGAACCTTCGGGTTGATACGGCTCTGCTTCTCGCGGTCGGAGTAATCAATCGTGCTTTCATCACGCTTGGAGATATACGGAATACGGGTCTCGAGGTCGATACCGTTCAGGTATGCGTCGACCGCCTTGACACAGCGGTCAGCCTCGCCGATTGCCTCAATCGCGATAGACGCGCCGCGGTTGGTCGCGTCGCCGATTGCGAATACACCCTCAATGTTTGTGGTGAAGAAATCGGGGTCGGCGATAATATTGCCGCGGTCGTTCAGCTCCAGCTCCTTAACGTCGTCGGTGACGAGCTTTTGACCAATAGCGAGGATAACGCTGTCGACGGCAATCTCCTCGGTCTTGCCCTCGACGGGTACGGGTCTGCGGCGGCCGGATGCGTCAGGCTCGCCCAGCTCCATAATCTGGAGGGTCATGGACTTGACCTTGCCGTCCTCGCCGTTGAACGAAATCGGGTTGGTGAGGAATCTGTAGATAACGCCCTCTTCCTCAGCCTCGTCAATCTCGAGCGCGTCGGCAGGCATTTCATTGCGGGTACGTCTGTAAACGACATAAACCTCTTTTGCGCCTAAGCGTACAGCGGTACGGCAGGCGTCCATCGCGGTGTTGCCGCCGCCGCATATCGCGACCTTCTCGCCGATTTCGGGCGGGTTGCCCTTAATCACGCCGCGCAGGAAGTCGATACCGCCGTAAACGCCCTCAAGCTCCTCGCCCGGGGTACGCATCGAGCTGGATTTCCATGCGCCGACAGCGACGATGACCGCGTCGTTTTCGGCTTTCAGTGACTCGATGGTGAAGTCAACGCCGAGCTTGACGTTGTTAACCATCTTCACGCCGGTCTTTTCAATCACGGCGATTTCCTTATCCAAGACCTCTTTGGGAAGTCTGTACTGCGGGATACCGTAGCGGAGCATACCGCCCATCTTTTCCATCATATCGTAGACGGTGACCTCGTGACCTAAGACAGTCAGATAGAACGCCGCGGTCAGACCCGCGGGGCCGCCGCCGATAATCGCAACCTTTTTACCTGTCGCAGGCTTGCACTCGGGAACATAGCTTTCGCTGTTCAAATCCATATCCGCGGCAAACGCCTTAAGCTGGGCGATATTAATCGGCTCCTCCACGTTCTTGCGGCGGCACGCCTTCTCACAGGGGTGAGGACAGACGCGGCCGATGGACGCAGGGAGAGAAATTTTACTTTTAATCAGCTTTAAAGCGGCGTCATATTCGCCGTTGGCAATCAGTCCGACGTAGCCCTGACAGTCGGTATGCGCGGGGCAGTTGAGCTGACACGGAGCGACGCAGTCGCCGTCATGCGCGGACATCAGCAGCTCCATCGCGACCTTGCGGGAGCGGATAACACGCTCGGACTCGGTATTGACGACCATGCCCTCGGTGCATTTCGCAGAGCAGGAGCGCAGCAGCTTCGGCACTCCCTCCGCCTCGACAACGCACAAGCCGCACGCGCCGTAAATCTCGACCGCCTTGTCATAGCACAGGGTCGGGATATCAATGCCGTTCGCACGCGCCGCCTCTAAAATAGTTGCGCCCTCGGGGGCTTGAATTGCTTTTCCGTTAATGGTTAAGTTAATCATGTCAAACCCTCCTTTACGCCTTGACAACCGCGTCAAATCTACATACGCTGTAGCACTTGCCGCACTTGATACATTTATCGGTATTGATGGTATGAGGCTGCTTCACGCTGCCCGAAATCGCATTGACGGGACAGTTGCGCGCACAGAGCGTACAGCCGCGGCACTTATCGGCGTCGACGCTGTACTCAATGAGGTCGGAGCATTCGCCCGCGGGGCATTTCTTCTCCTTGATATGCGCCTCATATTCATCGCGGAAATATTTGATGGTGGTGAGAACGGGGTTCGGGGCTGTCTGACCGAGACCGCAGAGCGCGCCGTCCTTGATGGAATAGCACAGCTCCTCGAGCAGCTCGATATCGCCTTCCTTGCCCTCGCCCTTGGTGATGCGGTCGAGCATCTCCAGCATACGCTTGGTACCGATACGGCAGTGGATGCACTTGCCGCAGCTTTCCTTGGCGGTGAAGTCAAGAAAGAACTTCGCCATGCCGACCATACAGGTGCTCTCGTCCATGACGACCATACCGCCCGAGCCCATGATTGCGCCGGTCGCGCCGAGCGCCTTATAGTCGATAACGGTGTCGATCAATTCGGCGGGAATACAGCCGCCCGAGGGACCGCCCATCTGGACAGCCTTGAACGCCTTGTTGCTTTTCATACCGCCGCCGATATCAAAGATAACGTCGCGCAGGGTCTTGCCCATCGGGATCTCGACCAGACCCGAGCGCTTGACCTTACCGGTGACCGCGAATACCTTCGTGCCCTTGGAGCCCTCGGTGCCCATCGCGGCAAACGCCTCGCCGCCGTTGTTGATAATCCACGCGACGTTGGCGAAGGTTTCGACGTTGTTGATGTTGGAGGGCTTTCTCCAGAAGCCCGACTGCGCCGGGAACGGAGGCTTCAGACGCGGCATACCGCGGTGACCCTCAAGGGATTCAATCAGCGAGGTTTCCTCGCCGCAGACGAACGCGCCCGCGCCCGCCTTAATCATAAAGTCGCAGGAGAAATCCGTACCGAAGATGTTATCGCCGATGATACCTCTTTCCTTTGCCTGCGCGATTGCGTTTTTCAGACGTTTGATTGCGAGCGGATACTCCGCGCGGACGTAAACGACCGCGTGCTTCGCGCCGATCGCGTACGCGCCGATCAGCATACCCTCAATCAGGTTATGCGGGTCGGACTCGATAACCGCTCTGTCCATGAACGCGCCGGGGTCGCCCTCGTCCGCGTTACAAATCAAATATTTTTCCTCACCCTCGCTCTGACGCGCCGCGTTCCACTTGAACCACGTCGGGAAGCCCGCGCCGCCGCGTCCGGCAAGTCCCGAGGTCTTGATGACCTCAATGACCTCCTCGGGGGTCATTTCGCATAAGCATTTTTTCAGCGCGGTGTAGCCGTCGCGCGCTATGTATGCGTCAATCTGCTCGGGATTGATGATACCGCAGTTACGCAGAGCGATACGGGTCTGCTTTGTCAGAAACTCGCTGTCCTCGTCGCTGACGACCAGCTTTTCGACCTTGGCAATATCGCCGCTCTCAACGTAGTCGGCAATTGCCTGAGCGTCCTTTTCGCCGACCTTGACCAGACGGGTCAGGTTCTCGTTGTCGTCATAGATATCGACAATCGGCTCGAGATAGCACATACCGATACAGCCGGTGATGGAAATATCGGCAGGATTGATGTTCGTGTTAAGCAGGGCTTTTCTCACCTTTTCGGCGCCCGCGGCGATACCGCAGGAGCCCTGACCGATGACAATTCTCATACTGCCGCCTCCCTTAATTCCTTCAGAATCTTCTTGGTTTTGTCAGGCGTCAGGCTGCCGTAGGTGTCCTCGTTAATCATCATAACGGGCGAGAGCGAGCAGCAGCCCAAACACGCCACGCATTTGAGCGAGAACAAGCCGTCCTCGGTCGTCTGGCCGTCCTCAATATGCAGCTCATCCTTGATGGTCTGCAAAATCAAATCCGACGAGTTGACGTGGCAGGCAGTACCCTGACAGAGCATAATCAGGTATTTGCCGACCGGCTCAAAGCGGAACTGGGTGTAAAATGTGCCTACGCCCAGAATCTCGGAGGTCGCGATTCCTGTCTTTTCGGAAATCAGCTCGATTGCCTCCTTCGGCAGATATCCGTAGATGTCCTGCGTGTGCTGTAAAATGGTGATAAGACTTCCCTTGACCGAGGCGTACTCGCTGAGCACCCCGTCGAGCAGGGAAAGGTCAACCGTTTGTTTGTCCATTCTCAAATCCCCCATACTACTGTTGATAAATCAACATTATTTAAGAAGTATTATACCGTATTCAAACGGCTATTGCAAGAAGAAGTTTGCATAAGTATTTGGAAATTGACTGATTTTTTTGGGAATACGCATACACTTCAGGAAAAAAGGCGCCCATAAAGCGACAGAAAAACTATTGCAAATGATGTATGAAAATGCTAGAATGGTAGCGAATACGGGAGGCGCAGATTCTCCCGCGGCTTACTCTCAAAGCGAACCGGCAGAAGGTGAAAGCATGAAGAAAATCTTATTGAAGGGCGGTAAGCTCGTATCGCCCAGAGGCATAAAAAAAGCGGATATCCTGATTTCGGGCGAAAAAATCGTCGCCGTCGGCAGGCATATCCAAACAGACGCGACAGTTGTCAACGTCGGCGGGAAGCTGATTTTCCCGGGCTTCGTCGACCCGCATACCCACTTTGACTTCGAGGTCAGCGATACCGTCACCGCCGATGATTTTTCGAGCGGTACCAAGTCCGCCGTCGCGGGCGGCGTCACGACTATCGTGGATTTTGCGGCGCAAAAGCAGGGCGAGATGCTCTCGGACGCGCTGAACAACTGGCACGTCAAGGCATTCGCGAACTCCTCCTGCGACTACGCCTTCCACATGTCGATCACCGACTGGCGCGAGGATGTAAAGTCCGAACTGGAGGGGATGTTTGAGCAGGGAGTTACCTCTTTTAAGGTCTACATGATTTACGACGGGATGGAGCTGAACGACCGCGAAATCTACGAAATCATGCAAGAAGTGAAAAAACACGGTGGCATCGTCGGCTGTCACTGCGAGAATTCGGGCATTATCGGCAAGCTGCGCGAGGAAAGCATCGCCCGCGGCGATACCGCGCCCGAAAATCATCCGAAAACCCGCCCCGATTACACCGAGGCGGAGGCGGTACGGCGCTTTCTGACGATTGCCGAGGCTGTCGGCGCGCCTGTCATCGTGGTGCATCTCAGCACCGAGGCGGGATATGAAGAAATCCTGCGCGCAAGACAAAGGGGCGTAAAGGTATACGCCGAAACCTGTCCGCAGTATCTCCTGCTCGACGAGGACCTGTACCGAAAGCCCTTTGACGAAAGCGCAAAATATATCTGCTCTCCCCCGCTGCGTAAAATGCACGACAGGAAAGCGCTCTGGCAGGCGCTCAAAAACAACTCGCTCAATCTGGTATCGACCGACCACTGCTCCTTTACCGTCGACCAGAAGCGCGCCGGCGCGGAGGACTTCACAAAAATCCCGAACGGTATGCCGGGTGTGGAAAACCGCGCCGTCCTGATGTACTCCTACGGCGTAAAAAAGAACCGCATCACCCTGCAGCAGATGTGCGCCTACCTCAGTGAAAATCCCGCGAAGCTCTATGGCTTGTACCCGCAAAAGGGCGTTGTCAAGGTCGGCTCCGACGCGGATATCGTCGTCTTTGACCCACACGGCAGCGGAAGAATCACCGCCGCCTCCGGTCACGGAAAATGCGGCTACGACCCCTTTGAGGGCGTGCGTACCGAGGGCGGTATCGACATGGTCTACCTGCGCGGTAAGCTCATATACAACGCGGGTGAAATCGTCCTCGAAAACAGCGGGCGCTATGTGTCCCGCAAGCCCCCGGTTCTGTAATGCAAAAGCCTGCACCGTTGACAGAAAAAGCAGTCTCCCCTGCCAAGGGGAGGTGCTGAACGAAGTGAAGCGGAGGGGTTCTGCCGCAGCGTTACAGAGGGACGATGATGCAGAATCACATCAACGTTTAAGTTGAACCCTCCCGGCACTTCGTGCCCACCCTCCCTTCGCAGGGAGGGCTGACTATGACAGAAAAGTTTTTCAACAGTAACGCCGCCCGGTGATTGCCGGGCGGCGTTTATGGTACAATGGATTATTTCAGCGGGCTGCCGCAGTAGGCGCAGCAACCGCTCGCGTCGGGCGTACTGTTTGCGCCGCAGTAGGGACAGCGTGCAACGGTAGGCGGTGCAGCCGCTTCCGCAGCCTCGTCGCGTGCCTGCTTACGCGCGCCGAGCAGTGTTTCCTTGACCTCGTCACACATTTCCTTGTACTGACGGTATTCCGCGTTGTTCTCGGGATTCGGCTTCTGGGTCGCGAACACCGCCGCGTCAGTCGTATAGACGGACGACGAATTCATCTGAATCTTGATGGTATCGAAGTAAGGATGGTTGACGTGGATAATTACGTAGAAGTCATAGGAATAATTGAACTTCTGCGGATGATAGCTGACAGATTTACCCTCGCTGTCCTCGCGCATTTCCTCGTCGGAATCTTCGTCGATATCAATATCCACGCCCGTGACCATAGAATAATCCAGCACGTCGGGATTCGCTTCGGCAAGATTGCGCGCGCGGGTCACCATAAACTTACGGTTATCCTCGTCAATCAGAATTTTGGTATCTGTACCGAACGAACGGGTTGTATTGAATGCCGCAACGGCGGACTTGTTCTCCTCACGGTATTGCAGCTGCGCCTTGATTTCCTCGACCGTGCTGTTGCGGCGGTCGGAGAAAAACGGCGATAGCTTTGCGGCACAGCTCTTACAGAGATTGCCGTCCTCTAATTTCCGGTTGCCAAGCAATCCGATTTTATCACCGCAGACACTGCAGTATTTTTTATCAAATAAACCCATTTTTGCCTCCTGTTACAATTCAATCGCTGCTTTGTGAAATGCTTACTTTCCCGGCGTTTGCCGTATTTTTATTTCAGGGAATCAAGAACCGTTGTGATGATTTCGCTGTCATACTTATAGCCGGCGCTCATAATGAAATAGACCTTGTCGCCGGCAACAGCGTACAGAGAGAATACAGGTATGCCGTTTACATCGTATGCAACGCCCTTCCATTCCGTGTTGCCCACGGTAACGGCGGCGTCCTCGGGATTGTACTGCTCGTTGATGGACTTTGTCGTATCAACATTGCTCTTGGCGTTGTCCTCGCTGTCAACAATGGAGACCTTGATATAATCGGTCGCCTTTTCCTTATTATACAGCCAGAGAACCTTGGGGTCGTCGGGGGCAAAGGTTCCGTCGCCGCCCTTCATTTCCATGCTTTCGGGAACAAATACGCTCAGCTCTCCCCATGTCTGTACCTCACCGGCAGTTGCGGCTTGGGTTTCGGCTTGGGTTTCGGTTTTAGTGTCGCTTGCTTCCTTTTTGCCGCCGCAGGCAGCCATAAAGGTCATCAGCATTGCGACACTGAGAATCAGTGCGAGAAATTGTGTTGCTTTTTTCATAATATAGCCTCCTTATTTTAGACTGTAATTATTATAACATTATTGCTTTCATTTGTAAATGCAAAAATGAAATAACGTGTATTCAGGAAAAGAAAAAGCGAGACGTTTTCACGCCTCGCTTATGCTTTGCTATTTTAACCGGAGATTAGTCGGCTACGAAGAATACGTCCATGCCGGTGGTCTCGCCGTCAGCTACGATGTAAGCCTTGGACTCTTCGGGCTTAACGTATACGGTGTAAGCCTTCTTACCCTTAACGACCTTCTTGACGTTCTTCTCAATGTCCTTTACGGAAACGGTAGCGCCGCCGAACTGGATGAAGAGATCCATCTTAGGATCGACCTTCTTAGCGGGAGCCTTCTTAGCAGCAGCCTTAGGAGCAGCAGCCTTGGTGGTCTTCTTAGCAGCAGTCTTAGTTTCTGCAGCCTTGGTGGTCTTTTTAGCGGCTGTCTTTGTCTCAGCAGCCTTTGTGGTCTTCTTAGCAGTTGCCATAATAAAAATCCTTCTTTCTGAAAGTTCCGGTCAAGCCGGTGTTTTACTCAGTTCGCAAGTTGCATCTCTTGCTTACAATTCGTATTATATCTATCAAAAATACGGTTGTCAAATCAATTTGCATTTTTTGTTTGAATCAACAAATGCGACAGAAAAGCACAGGCTTTGTTCGTTATTGTTGACGGAAAAAATTTGCACAAAATTGCAGAATGGCAATTTTTTGTTGTGAGAGTTTGACAAAAAGCTAAGAATATTTTGTGCAGATTCACAGGGTAATATTCGGGACTTGGATAATCTGCCTATTTTCTTTTTAAAAAATTCGTATCTTTTTACTAACTGTCAATTGCATAGCAAGCAATCTTCTGCTATAATAATCGAGTACAAAAATTCGGACTCTGTTAAGAGGTAACCATGCTGACTTCATCTATCGACATCGGGCAGCAGGTGCTGGTACTGTTCATCCTGATCGGGGTGGGCGTGCTGCTCTCAAAGCTCGGTATCATTACGGACAAGGGCGCTGCGTCCATGACGGACGTCGTGCTGTATGCGGTAACGCCCTGTGTCATCATCAACGCCTTTCAGCGCGAATATCAGCCCGAGCTGCTCGGCGGTCTGCTCACCGCGTTGCTGTGCGCGTTTCTGGTCATGCTGCTGTCGGTGCTGCTCGCGGAGCTGCTGTATAGGAAGAAGGATATTTCCCGCGCGGTCGTACTGAAATTCTCGCTGGTATTCTCCAACTGCGGCTTTATGGCGCTGCCGCTGCAGGAGGCGGTGCTGGGGCAGGACGGCGTCTTCTACGGCGCGGCATACGTCGCGGTCTTTAACATCTTTATGTGGACGTACGGACTGATTACCATGAGCGGAAAAACACAGCTCAAATCCGCCCTCAGAGCGGTGGTGAATCCCGGCATCATCGGAACGGTCATCGGCGTACTGCTGTTCGCCTTTTCCGTCAAGCTGCCGGCGGTGATTGCATCTCCTGTCAGCTTGCTAGCCGTGCTGAACACCCCCGTCCCCATGCTGGTGATCGGCTATCATTTGTCGCACGCGAATCTCAGTCGCGTATTAAAGGATAAGGACGCGTACTTCGCGATGGCAATGCGGCTGATTTTCATACCGCTCGCGGCATTCGGCGCAATGTACCTGTTCCGCGTTGACGGCACCGTCACGGTCGCGGTCGTGATTGCGGCAAGCGCGCCTGTCGCGGCGTTCACCACCATGATGGCAGGCAAATACGGCAGAGATACCGAGCTGAGCGCGGGAATCGTTTCCGCGTCGGCGCTGTTTTCCATGCTGACCATGCCGCTGATTGTCGGCTTGGCAAAATATGTCATGCTTTAGGGACACCCTTATACTATCTTATACTATATAGAAACCGCGCCCCGGGCGCACGGAGGATATTATGGCAAAAAATCCGAAACAAAAACAGAAGCTCTTATACATTATGAAGTTCTTCATCGAGAAAACCGACGAGGATTACGGCGTAACGGTCGCGGACATCATCGACTATCTCGCCGAGTTCGACATCGCCGCCGAGCGCAAGAGTATCTACAACGATATCGAAACGCTGCGCGACTTCGGCATGGATATCGTCAAGAGCAAGGTCGGCAAAATCACGCTGTTCAGTCTTGTGTCGCGCGACTTTGAGATTCAGGAGCTGAAGCTCTTGGTCGACGCGGTTCAAAGCTCTAAATTCATCACCCAGAAAAAGAGCCGCGAGCTGATAAAGAAGATAGAAAATCTCGCGTCAGAGAATCAGGCGAAGGAGCTGCACCGTCAGGTCATCGTTGCCAACCGCGTCAAGAATCAGAACGAGGAAATCTACCGCAACATCGACAGCATCAGCCGCGCAATCAACAATAAAAAGAAAATCAGCTTTTACTATACCAACTGGCAGGTATCGCGCACGGGCGCGAAAAAAATCATCCGCGTCCGCCGCCACGACGGAATGCGCTATCTGCTGACCCCGAAGGCGCTGACATGGGACGACGAAAACTACTATATGATTGCATACGACGCAGGCGCGGATTGTCTTAAGCATTTCCGCGTCGACAAAATGGAGGATATCGTCGTCGAGGAGCAGCGTGCCGACAGCTCAAAGGCGGTCGATAAATTTGACCTTGCCGCGTATACAAAGCAGGTGTTCGGAATGTACGGCGGCGAGCTTGTCAACGTCAAGCTGCGCTTTGACGATTCCTTGATCGGTGTGGTGGTCGACCGCTTTTCCGATAAGGTTTTCATCAGCCCCAACAGCGACGGTACCTTTACCGTCAGCGCCGAGGTCATGCTCTCGCCGCAGTTCTTCGGCTGGCTGTTTTCCTTCGGCGACAAGGCAAAGCTGCTGACGCCGAAATCCGCCAAGGAGCAGTTTAAGGCGTACATCGGCCAAGTTGCCCAGGTCTAGCTTGAATGAAAAAGAGAGAGTAAGGTAAAGACACTCAGGAAAGGGAAAAGAGCGACAGAGAGAAAAAATAGGGGTAGAAAACGAGAGCAAAGTATG
>CAJONB010000034.1 GCA_905235715.1 uncultured Ruminococcus sp.
ACCTTATCGGAGGCGAACACCGCGACAGGGACAGGAAGGTCGGCAGTCAGCAGCCCGGTCAGCGCCGCCAGATAGCCGAGGTTATCGCTCCCGCAGGTGAAAATCACGCCGTCATAAGGCGCATAATCCATGCTGAGAATCACCCGCGCAAGGGTGTTGAAATCCGCGGCGGAAACACGTTCGCTGAGCAGGTTCAGCGGCGACTGCGTGACAAATTCCGCGTCCGCATATTCTTTTTGAGCCATTTGTACAACAGCGCACGACTGCGCCGCATCCACGTCGATTGCCGCGCCGTCAAAGACGCTTCCGATGGTGCCGCCCGTCGTGATAACCAAAATCTTCATACACATCACTCTTGATGAAAAAGGGAGGGCGCGGATGCCCTCCCTGACTGTTTTTCTGCTTATTTTGCAAGCTCTTCCTCGATGACCTTTTTGATATTCGGAGCGGTAAGTCCGAAGATATCGAGCAGCTCCTTTGCGGGGCCGGAGTAGCCGAAGCGGTCGTACACGCCGATTCTGCGAACCGGTACGGGACACTCGGCAGAGGTAACCTCGCATACCGCGTCGGCAAGACCGCCGATGACATTATGCTCCTCAACGGTGATGATTTTGCCGGTTTCCTGAGCCGCCTTGATGATGATTTCGCGGTCGATGGGCTTGATGGTGTGGATATTGATCAAGCGCACGCTCTTGCCCTCGGCTTTCAGCTCGCGAACCGCCTTCAGCGCTTCCAGAACACACAGTCCCGTCGCGATGACGGTAATGTCGCTGCCTTCCTCAAGGGTAATGCCCTTGCCCAGCTCGAACCGGTAGGTATCGGGGTCGTTGAAGCTGTCGACAGCCAGTCTGCCCAGTCGGATATAAACAGGGCCGTTATACTCGAGCGCCGCCTTGGTAGCCGCCTTCATCTCCCAGTGGTCGGCAGGATTCAGGACGACCATGCCGGGGATGGTACGCATGATGCCGATATCCTCTAGGCACTGGTGGGTCGCGCCGTCCTCACCGGTCGAAATACCGGCGTGAGAACCCGCAATCTTCACATTCAGTCCGGGGTAAGCGACAGAGTTACGGATCTGCTCGAAGGCTCTGCCGGTCGCGAACATCGCGAACGACGCCGCTACGGGGAGCTTTCCGGAAGCCGCCAGACCTGCCGCAACGCCGATCATATTGCCCTCGGCGATACCGCAGTCAATGAAGCGCTCGGGATAAGCCTTTGCAAAGATCGAGGTATTGGTCGCCGCCGCAAGGTCAGCGTCCAGTACGACAATATCGGGATTTGTCTGTGCCGCCTCGCACAGCGCCTCGCCGAAGCTCACACGGGTTGCTTTCGTGATAATCTCAGCCATACTTACGCCTCCAGTTCCTTGAGCTGTGCTTCCAGCTCGTCGATAGCAATTTTATATTCCTCGGCGTTCGGCGCCTTGCCGTGCCAGCCGACCTGATTCTCCATAAAGGAAACGCCCTTGCCCTTGACGGTTTTCATGATAATCGCAAAGGGCTTGTCCGACGCCTTTGCCTGCGCCAGCGCCTGTTCGATTTCGTCAAAGTCGTGACCGTTGATGATGGTAGTATCAAAGCCGAAGCTTTCAAATTTTGTATCAATAGGCTCTACGCCGCCGACCTCCTCGGTCGTGCCGTCAATCTGCAAGCCGTTGCAGTCGACGATAACGGTAAGGTTGTCAAGGTCTCTGTGGCCTGCGAACATCGCCGCCTCCCAGACCTCGCCTTCCTCACACTCACCGTCGCCGAGGACGGTATAGACGCGGTAGTCCTTTTTGTCCAATTTTGCGGCAAGCGCCATTCCGCACGCGGCGGAAATGCCCTGACCGAGCGAGCCGGAGCTCATATCAATACCGGGAGTTCCCTTCATATCGGGATGTCCCTGGAGCATTGCGCCGACATGACGCAGTACGCTCAGCTCATCCCACGAGAAGTAGCCCTTGAGCGCCAGTACGGCGTAAAGGCTCGGGCAGCAATGTCCCTTAGACAGAACAAAACGGTCTCTGTCCTCCCATGCGGGATTTGCGGGATCGACGTTCATCTCTTTAAAATACAGATAGGTGAACATATCCGCCGCTGACAAAGAGCCGCCCGGATGTCCGGATTTTGCGTTAAATGTACCGATGATCGCGCCGATTCTCGCCTTACAGGCAAGAATCTCGAGATTTTTTCTCTCTTCCTGTGTCATCAATTTTCATCCCCTTTGAGTCGATTATGACCGTATCGCCACGGAACGTTACCCGCAGTACGGTCATCATACACAGATATTCTAACACAAGCCTGCCGATATATTTTTCATTATGTGAAAAAAGCTGAAAATTGCTCATTTATATTGAAAATACCTAAAAAATATGATACAATCCTCAGCGGAAAGGAGCGAAATGTATATGCTGCTTGCGATAGATATCGGAAACACCAATATCAAGTCCGGCATCTTCGACGGTGATACGCTCATCAGGACGCTGACTATCTCCTGCAACAGGGACAAAACGTCAGACGAATATGCCGCCGATTTGTACTCAATGATTCGCCTGCTGGGTATCCAGCGCACGGATTTTGACGGATGTATCATCAGCTCGGTTGTCCCGAATGTCACAGGACGGATTCAATCGGCTGTCAGAGATATGCTCGGCGTTGAAGCGCTGGTTGTCGGGCCGGGCGTAAAGACAGGGCTGAATATCCGTATCGAAGACCCCTCGCAGCTGGGCGCGGACTTAGTCACCGCCTGCGTCGCGGCAAACGCGCGCTATCCCGCTCCGTGTATTGTCATCAGCATGGGTACCGCCACCGTTATGTGCGTTATTGATAAGAACAGGGCGATGCTCGGCGGACCGATCGCTCCGGGCGTGATGGTTTCCTTAAACGCCCTGACGGGGAATGCCGCGCTGCTGGTATCCGTTTCCTTAGACGCTCCGAAATCCGTTATCGGCAACAACACCGACCGCTCCATCCGCTCCGGCGTCGTATGGGGTACGGCGTGCATGATTGACGGCATGATTGATAAAATCGAGGCGGAGCTGGGCGATCAATGCAGTATCGTCGCCACCGGCGGTATGGCAAAATCTATCATCAAGTACTGCACCCACGAAATCACCGTCCAGGACGACCTGATTATGCAGGGGCTGAAACTGATTTACGATAGAAACAAAAAAGATAACAGATAATAGATATCAGATAACAGTTGAGGGCGGGACACCCGCACCCGATTCTGTTTTTGTCCGAACGAAGTGAGTAACCGCCACTATTCACTATTCACTATTCACTCTTCACTACTTTAATATCAATTCTTTTAAGATTGATATAAATTTATTTGCGCTTCACCTAAGGTATCAGGGAGGCAGCAGGAGGTTTTATTTATGTCAAAGGCAAATAAGAAGTACGACACCTACCGCCTGACGGCGCTGGGAATTCTGACAGCGATCATTATTGTGCTGCAGATATTCTCCACCTTCGTCAAGTTCGGCCCGTTCTCCATCACACTGGCGCTGATTCCGATTGTCATCGGCGCGGCGATGTTCGGCGCGGCAGCAGGCGCATATCTGGGCGCGGTATTCAGCGTGATTGTCATCATCATGTGTATCACCGGCGCAGACCCGGGCGGCTTCATGGTATGGAGCGCTAACCCGCTGATGTGCATTGTGCTGTGTATGGTCAAGGGTACGCTGGCGGGCTTTGAAGCAGGCGTTCACTACATCGCACTGGAGAAAACCAACAGGATGCTTGCTACCGTTGTAGCGGCGCTTATCGCTCCCATTGTCAACACCGGTATTTTTATCCTCGGTATGATAATTTTCTTCAAGGATACGCTCATAGCTTGGGCAGGCGGCTCTGATGTTCTGTACTATATCATCTTCGTCATGACGGGCGTCAACTTCCTCGTGGAAGTCGGCACGAACATGGTTCTCTGCCCTGTTGTCGTCAAGATTATGGACGCAGTCAATAAAAATAAATAAGCGGTATCAATAACGCCCTGTATCATTACGGTACAGGGCGTTTTTATCGCTGATTATAATTCGATTTTAGAATTATTCAATTTCTTCGAGGCTTGGCGGAGCGTCATCATCAAGTTCGTCCTCTTCGGATAAATCATCATTCTCCTGCTCGCCGGTCACTGCCGGCGGCTTCTTTATTTTCTTCCCGAGAATCATTCCTGCCGCCACCAGCAGACCCGCGGCAATCACCGCGCCGCCGCCCAGCAGGAGATAATTCATCTTTTCCTTGCCGGACAAATCAACGAAAAAGCCTTCCTTCTCCGCCTTTGCTAAATCCCCTGCGTTTTCGTCCTTCGCTTCGCTGCTGTAGGATTTTGAGCTGCCGTAGGATTTCTTCTTTGAGGATTCGGACGACCGCAAGCCCTTCACGGTTACCGCCGATTTTCCCGCCGCAACATCCTCCTGTCCGAGCTTAACGGTCAGCGTACACGCGGCGATATTATCAATATAACGCAGCTCGCCGTCGACCGCCTGCGATACGCTGAGGGTGAATTCCGTATCACCCGCGCTCAGCGCCTTGAACGCGACGCGGAATAGCTTGTCCTTTCTTTCGGAAGAATTGCTGTAGGCGATTTTGATTGTGCCGCCGTCGGCATTCGACAGCGCAGCAGCGTTATTATCATCGCAATAAACGCTGCGATACTCCGTGCGTCCGGGATCGAAGCGCAGCTCAAATATCGCCGCCCCGACAGGCGCTTCGGAATAGACGTCCAGATAAAACAAAGTCCCGCGAGTGGTGCGCGGGACGTATTCTACAGAAAGTGTATGATTCTCAGCGGCTGCCGACGCACAGCATACCGTCAGCGCGATCGCCGCCAAAACGAGCATAATCATCAAGCGCTTCATATAACCATACCGCCGTTGACGCCGAGGATCTGCCCGGTGATATACCGCGCATTGTCCGAAGCGAGGAAAACCGCTGCGTGAGCGATATCCCCGGGAGTTCCCAAAGTACATAAGGGCGTTTCGTCCCTGAGCGCAGCGACGTCCTCCACAGAAAACGACTGCATCATATCCGTCATAATAACGCCGGGCGAAATCGCGTTGACGCGGATTCCGGAGGGACCCAGCTCCTTGGCGAGCGCCTTTGTCAGACCAATCAGCCCCGCCTTAGCGGCGGAGTAAGCGACCTCACAGGATGTGCCGACCTCGCCCCACATCGACGCGATATTGACGATACAGCCGCAATGGGCGCGAATCATATCGGGCGCGACCGCTCTCGCACAGTAAAACGCGCCGCTGAGATCGGTCGAAAGCATCCGGCTCCATTCCTCGTCGGTGGTATCGGTAAAGAGCTTTTGCATCGCAATTCCCGCGTTGCATACGAGCGTATCAATTGCGCCGAAGCGCTCCTTTACCGCGTCAACCATCCGTGTGACAGCCGCGCTGTCGGCGACGTCCGCCTGAACGGTCATCGCCTCACAGCCCTGCGCGGTCAGCTCCGCACAGAGCGCGTTCGCCTGATCCTCACTGCGGTGATAATTCAGCGCGACGCGGTATCCCGCCTCCGCGAATTCTCTTGCGCAAGCCGCGCCGATACCGCGCGACGCGCCTGTAATCAGTACGGTACGCATATCAAGTCCTCTTCCATGCCGCCGGCACAAATATCAGCAGGAACGGATACAGCTCCAAACGTCCCGCAAGCATATTGAAGCAGAATACCAGCTTTGAGAAGATGTTGAAGTCGGCATAATTGCCGGTAGAGCCGACCATACCCAGACCGGGGCCTGTGTTATTGAGCGTTGCCAGGACGGACGTAAAGCTGGTGATAAAATCAAATTCGTTGAGCGAAATCAGAATCGTTGTCACAATGACCGTCAGGCAGTAAATCACAAAGTAAACGCTGACCGAGCGGGTGACCTCGTGCGTGATTTTCTTCTGATCCATCTTAACGGTATGGACAGAACGCGGATGCACAATCAAGGCAAATTCCTTGCGCACACCCTTAATCAGAATCAGCATACGCGAGACCTTGAAGCCGCCGCCCGTTGAACCGGCGCACGCGCCGATACAGGTGACAATCAGAATAATCGACTTGGAAAAGCCCGGCCATTCATTCACGTCCGTCAACGCCATACCGGTTGAGGAACCGACCGAGGTAACATAGAAGAAGCTCTGGTGAACGCTCTCGAATACCGAGCCGTAAATGCGGTAAATATCAATTGCAATCAGTGTGGTCGCCGCCGCGACGATACCGAGATAGACCCACAGCTCCTCGTTTTTGAACGCGAGCTTAAAGCGGCGGGAAATTATCAGAATATAGATATAGAAATTTACGCCGAACAGCATCATAAAGACGGCGACAACCGTCTGTAAATAGTGACTGCTGCTAAAGTGACCCATCGAGTCATTATAGACCATAAATCCGCCGGTACCCGCCGTCGAGAACGAGGTCGTAACGGAGTCAAAGAAGCTCATGCCGCCGCAGAGCAGCAGAATACATTCAAGCACGGTCAAGCCGCCGTAAATGCCGTAGAGAACCGCCGCGTAGTTACGCAGCTTCGGCATACTTTTCGATACGGAGGGGCCTGTGGACTCTGCCTTCATCAGGTTGATGCTCTGGTTGCCGCCGAGTCGCGGAATAATCGCGAGCAAAAAGACGATAACGCCCATGCCGCCGAGGAAGTGAGAGAAGCTGCGCCAGAACAGAATACTGTGCGGCAGACCCTCGATTTCCCTGAGAATCGTCGCACCGGTCGTGGTAAAGCCCGAAACCGTTTCAAACAGCGCGTCCACAAAGGAGGGAATCGCGCCGGAAATAAAGAACGGCAGACAGCCCGCAAGCGACAGAACCACCCATGACAGCGCCGTCGACGCATAGCCGTCCTTGAGCAGCATGATGTTGCTCTTCGGCTTTTTGATGACGAGTGCGCAGCCAACCAGCATACAGCCGATGCCGCAGAGAAGGAATACCAGATACTCCTTCTCATGGTAAATCAGTCCCACAACGGTCGAGAGCTGCATCGCGGCGCCCTCAATCAGCAGAACCCATCCCAGTATATAAGTAATCAGTCGTTTATTCATAATCCGTTACCCAACCTGCCGTATCGCTTTCATTGTCTTATCTCAGAATTGACTTGAGGTCGCTCAGACCCTGGTGCTTGGTGACAACGATTACGCTGTCGCCCTTCTCGATGGTATCGTTGCCGCCGGGGGTGATAATCTTACCGTTGCGGCTGATACAGATAATCTGCAAGTCCTTCTTGAGATTGAGCTGCGAGAGCGGCACTCCCGTCACGGCGCTGTTCTCGCGCACGCGGAACTCAAGCGCCTCGGCGCGGTTGTGAGAGATTTTGTACATCGTTTCGACGTTATTGCCGATGGTGTTCTGCATACCGCGGACATAGCGGATGATGAACTGCCCTGTCAGGTGCTTCGGGCGGATAATGGAATCCAGCGGAAGGCTGTCGACAACCGAGCGGAATTTCAGATTACCCAGCTCGGTAACGACCTTGGCGTTCGGGTTAACGTGCTTGGCGTACAGCGACGCAAGCAAATTCTCTTCATCGGTATTCATCAGGCAGATAACGGCGTCGGCGCGGTCGATACCCTCGCTCAAAAGCAAATCCTCGTCCATCGCGTCGCCGTTGAAAATCATCACGCCGGGCAAATCCTCGGAAAGCTCCTCACAGCGGCTGGGATTTTTCTCAAATATCTTAACGCTCAGTCCCGAGTCGCGCAAAATTTTCGCGAGATAAAAGCCGATTTTACTGCCGCCGAGGATCATGGCGGAGCGCATTTTGTTAGAGATAATGCCGAGGCTTTTCAGCATCTTTGACGCTACCTGTGACGGCGCGACAAACGACGCTTCATCGCCTACCCTCAACACAAAATCGCCGTCGGGGATATACAGCTCTTCACCGCGCTCGACAAAGCAGAAGCGGACGTTTCCTTTCAGCAAAGAGGCGTTGTCGGCAATCCGCTTATTCACAAGCGGGGAGTCTTCTTTAATTTTGATTTTGATGAGGTCGACCTGATCGCCCGCAAAGCTGCGGATGCTCATGATGCCGACGTATTTGACCAGACGCGCGATTTCACCGGCGCAGGTATATTCCGGATTGATTGCCAGCGACAGCTTGAGGTCGTCCTTGATGACGTTGACGTCGCTGATATATTCGGGATTGCGGACGCGCGCAATCGTGGAATTGACGCCCGCGTTCTTTGCGAGCAGACAGGTGTAGAGGTTCAGCTCATCCGCGGCGGTTACCGCAATCAGCAGGTCGCAGTTTTCGATTCCCGCCTCGCGCAGGACGGAATACGTCGCGCCGTTCCCCTCAATCACCATGATATTCTCGGTTTCAACCAGCTTATCCAGCTCCTCGGGATTGACGTCAACCACCGTGATGGCGTGTCCCTCCGTGTTGAGCTGTTCCGCAATAGAGCGGCCGACTCTGCCGCAGCCGACAATGATAATGTTCATACAATTACCTCATCAAACAACTTATTATTCTATGACATAAGCAACCATATTTTACATCAACCTGATTTCAAAATCAATATCGTAACAGAAAAATATTCAAAAAAATCATATTTGCCAATTTGCCTAAAAATCGTTGCCGGAATGCCTGCATATTTTTCTTTATTTTTGCGGATATATATGTTATAATATCTTAGACTGGGAAATTTTGGGGTATTCTCTCTCCCCTATCCCGCTGAACCAATGTACTATGCGAAAGGAATGATATATATGGGATTGCTGAAAAAGCTATTCGGCGATTATTCCGAAAAAGAATTAAAACGGATCCGTCCGATTTGCGACAGCGTTCTCGCGCTTGAGGACAAATATGAAAAGCTATCCGACAGCGAGTTAAAGGCGCAGACAGATATTTTAAAGGGCCGCCTGCAAAACGGCGAAACGCTCGACGATATTCTCCCCGACGCGTTTGCGGTATGCCGTGAGGCGTCGTGGCGCGTGCTGGGCATGAAGCACTTCCCCGTACAAATCATCGGCGGCATCGTCCTGCATCAGGGACGTATCGCCGAGATGAAAACCGGTGAGGGTAAAACGCTTGTCGCGACCCTCCCCGCCTACCTCAACGCGCTGACCGGCGAGGGCGTGCATATCGTCACCGTCAACGACTATCTGGCAAAGCGCGACTCGGAATGGATGGGCAAGCTCTACCGCTTCCTCGGACTTTCCGTCGGTCTGATCATTCACGATATCAGCAACGAGGACAGAAAGAAAGCCTACGCTGCCGACATTACCTACGGCACCAACAACGAGCTTGGCTTTGACTATCTGCGCGACAACATGGTTGTCTATAAGGAAAACAGAGTTCAGCGCGGACACGCATTCGCCATCGTCGACGAGGTCGACTCCATCCTGATTGATGAAGCGCGTACCCCGCTGATTATCTCGGGTAAGGGCGACAAGGCGTCCGACCTGTATGAACGCGCCGACCAGCTCGCCCGCTCCATGAAAAAGCACGTCTTTACCGAAATCGACTCCAAAGAGGATCTCGAGAGCTTCTATCAGGAGAACGGTATCGACTACGTTGTCGACGAAAAGGCAAACACCGCGACCCTCACCCAGCTCGGCGTGAAGAAGGCGGAAAAATTCTTCAATCTCGAAAACCTCTCCGACCCCGACAATATCACGATTCAGCACCATGTCAATCAGGCAATCAAGGCGTACGGCTGCATGAAGAACGAAGTCAACTACGTCGTCAAGGACGGACAGGTCATTATCGTCGACGAGTTTACCGGCCGACTGATGTACGGCAGACGCTACAACGAGGGTCTGCATCAGGCAATCGAAGCCAAAGAGGGCGTGAAGGTCGAGAGCGAGAGCAAAACGCTCGCCACCATCACCTTCCAGAACTTCTTCCGCCTGTATAAAAAGCTCTCCGGTATGACGGGTACCGCCAAAACCGAGGAGCAGGAATTCCAGGAAATCTACAAGCTGGACGTTATCGAAATCCCCACCAACAAGGAAGTCGTCCGCCGTGATAATGAGGACGCGATTTTCCGCACCGAGCAGGGCAAGTTCCTCGCCGTGATTGAAGAAATCAAGCGCGCCCACGAGATAGGTCAGCCCGTGCTGGTCGGTACCATTTCGATTGAAAAATCCGAGGTGCTCTCCAAGATGCTCAAGCGCGCGGGCATTAAGCACAACGTGCTGAACGCGAAGCATCACGAAAAGGAAGCGGAAATCATCGCGCAGGCAGGTAAGCTCGGCGCGGTCACGATTGCTACCAACATGGCAGGCCGCGGTACGGATATCGTGCTCGGCGGTAACGCCGAATATCTGGCGAAGGCGCAGATGCGTAAGGACGGTATGGACGACGACCTGATTGCCGAGGCGACCGGCTTTGCCGACACCGACGATAAGGAAATCAACGAAGCGCGCGCCAAATATCAGGAATACTACAACAAATACAAGGCTGAAATCAGCGAGGAAGCCGACGCGGTACGCGCCGCGGGCGGTCTGTACATTATCGGTACCGAGCGACATGAGAGCCGCCGTATCGACAACCAGCTGCGCGGACGTTCCGGACGTCAGGGCGACCCCGGCGAAAGTAAATTCTTCCTCTCCTGCGACGACGACCTCATGCGTATTTTCGGCGGCGAGCGCATGGCGGCGATTCTCGACCGGATGAGCGTCGACGAGACCACCCCCATCGAAAACAAAATGCTCACCAATATTATCGAAAGCTCCCAGCAAAAGGTCGAGAGCCGCAACTTTGCGATTCGTAAGTCCGTACTGGATTACGACGACGTTATGAACCGCCAGCGTGAAATCATCTACGGCCAGCGCAATCAGGTTCTCGACGGCGAGGATATCCACGACACCGTCGTCAAGATGGTCGAGGATACCATCGAGAGCAACGTCAATATGTTCTGCGCCGACGATATGGACAGAGAAAACTGGAATCTCGCGGGTCTGAACGAGCTGTACCGCGACTGGCTGATTGACGAGGATAACAAGTACACCGAGAAGAATACGCAGTCGCTCGAAAAGGCCGACATCATTGAGCAGCTCAAGGAACGCGCGATGAAGCTATACAGCGAGAACGAGGAGCTTGTCGGCAGCGATACCATGCGCGAGATGGAGCGTATCTATCTGTTAAAGAGCGTCGACACCTACTGGATGGAGCATATCGACAACATGGATCAGCTCAAGCAGGGCATCCGCCTGCGCGCCTACGGTCAGCGCGACCCGGTCGTCGAGTACCGTCTTGAGGGCTTCGATATGTTCGACGAGATGATTGAATCCATCAAGCAGGATACCGCGAAGCTGATTGAGCTTGCGCCCAAGCGCGTCTATGAAATCCAGAAGCGCCGCGAGGAAATCGACCGTCAGCGCCGTGAGGCGGAGCAGAAGGCTGCCGCCGCCCATCAGGTTATCTTCAAGGATCCCGGGGACAACGCCCCCAAGCCCTCTGCGATTGAACTGGGACTCAAGCGCGAGCAGGTCGCAAAGCCCGTGGAATTCTCCGGCGACGGCACTGTTTCCACCAACCGCACCGTCACCAAGAAAAAGAAGCCCGGCCCGAATGACCCCTGTTGGTGCGGCTCGGGCAAGAAATACAAAAAATGTCACAAACCGATTGACGAGGGATATACAAATGGCTAAGGTAAGAACCCGTTTTGCGCCGTCGCCGACAGGCTTCATGCACGTCGGCAACCTCAGAACGGCACTCTATGAATATCTGGTCGCGAAATCTCAGGGCGGCTCCTTCATCCTGAGAATCGAGGATACCGACCGGGAGCGCTACGTCGAGGGCGCGGTAGACGTTATCTACAAAACGCTCGCCGTCGCGGGAATCAAGCACGACGAAGGCCCCGACGTCGGCGGCGATTACGGCCCCTACATTCAGAGCGAGCGTAAGGATATGTATCTCCCCTACGCCGAACAGCTGATTCGCGAGGGCAAGGCGTACCGCTGCTTCTGCACCAAGGAGCGCCTTGAAAAAATTCAGAGCGGAACCGTCGGCGGCGGCTATGACCGCCACTGCCGCGACCTGCCCGGGGAAGAGATTCAGCGTCTGCTTGACGCAGGCGTCCCTTACGTGATTCGCCAGAAAATGCCTATTGAAGGCTCTACCACCTTCACCGACGCGGTGTTCGGCGAGATCACCGTCGATAATTCCGAGCTGCAGGATCAAATTTTAATCAAGCAGGACGGCTATCCGACCTACAACTTCGCGAACGTCATCGACGACCATACGATGGGCATTACCCATGTCGTGCGCGGCTCCGAGTACCTCAGCTCTACCCCAAAATATAACCTGCTGTACGAAGCGTTCGGCTGGGAAATTCCCACCTATATCCACCTGCCGCTGATCAACGGCAAGGACGACGACGGCACGGTATCGAAGCTATCCAAGCGTCACGGCTCGACGGGCTTTGACGATTTGATTCAGGACGGCTATCTGCCCGAGGCAATCATCAACTATATCGCCCTGTTGGGCTGGTGTCCGAAGGACAATCAGGAGATTTTCACCCTCGACGAGCTGTGCAAGGCATTTGATATCGGCGGCATCAGTAAGTCGCCCGCGGTATTCGACTATGACAAGCTCGAGTGGTTCAACGGCGAGTATATCAAGGCGATGACGGATGAAGAATTTGCGAAGGTTGCCGCGCCGTATTTTGAGCAAGCGCTCGGCGACGCTCCCCTCGACCGCGTCAAAATCGCCGCTATCCTAAAGCAGCGCACCACAAAGCTGACCGACATCCCCGAGAAAATCGACTTTTTCAAGGAGCTTCCCGCTTACGATAAGGAGCTGTTTGTCAATAAAAAGAGCAAGACCAATCTCGAGAACGCGCCCGTGATGCTGAAAGCCGCATACGACGAGCTGACCGTCCTGCCCGCATGGGAGAGCGACGCGATCCACGATGCGCTGATCGGGCTTGCAACAAAGCTCGAGGTCAAGAACGGCACCGTCATGTGGCCGGCGCGTATCGCCGCGGCCGGTAAAACCGTCACCCCCGGCGGCGCAATCGAGATTCTCGATATCTTAGGCAGGGAAGAAAGCTTGAGACGTATGGAAACCGGACTGGAAAAATTGAAATAAATGATAAATGCGTATGCGCAATCCATTGTTAATGAGGGAATGTATATATGACAGAAGAAAAGAAAACCGTGGATAATGCCGAGGAAATGTCCTCCAACTTTATCCACACAATCATAGAAAAGGATATTGCCGAGGGCGGCGCGTATTACGGAAAGAAGGTTCATACCCGCTTTCCGCCCGAGCCGAACGGCTATCTGCACATTGGTCACGCGAAGGCAATCTGCATCGACTTCGGCACGGCGCTGAAATTCGGCGGCGTCTGCAATCTGCGTATGGACGACACCAA
>CAJONB010000035.1 GCA_905235715.1 uncultured Ruminococcus sp.
AATAATAATAACGCAGTTATCGCGCTGGGGCAGGATATTACCGGTCCCGGCGGTAGTGACGATATGATCAAAATTGACGGCAAAACCGTTACGATTGATTTGTGCGGTCATACAATGAACAGAAATCGCACAAGCAAGAGCGACAATGGTCATGCTATATGGATTACCGGCAACAGCGAGCTGACGCTCAGAGATACTTACGGCGGCGGCGTTATCAAGGGTGGTTACGCAACTAACGGCGGCGCGGTCAATATTGATTTACAGGCGACGCTGAATCTCTATAACGTCACCCTTTCAAACAACAACGCAACTAACGGCGGCGCGATCTTTGTTCGAGGTCTTCTGAACATCCACGGTGCTGTGATCAAGGACAACAAGGCGTCCGAACAAGGCGGCGCAGTGGCTCTGAACACCGGCACGATCAATATGACCGGCTGTTCCCTGAATAACAATGATTCAGGTGACGGCGGCGCGGTGTTTGCCAACAGCAGCGCTTCTGCTTTCAACGCGACAAACACATACTTTACCGGCAACAAGTCCACGGCACACGCCGGCGGAGCGGTCACTACTTACGTCGTTACGGCGTTAGAGGGCTGCACTATCTCCGGCAACACTTCCTATACCACGGGCGGCGGTATCTGGAGCAGCAAAGCTCTGACTCTTAAAAACACCGTACTTGAGGACAATACCGCGAACGGCACGACAGACAGCAGAGGAGGCGCTGTATACCTCCTAAGCGGCAAAGTTAATATGACCGGCTGTACCGTAAGAAATAATACCTCCAAGGACGGCGGCGCGGTGTTTGTCAACAACACAAGCAGTTCCGTTTTCTACGCTTCTGACACCGAATTTTGCGGCAACGAGAGTACTGAGCACGGCGGCGGTGCTGTTACGGCATATGCTGAATCAAAGCTTGACGGATGCACCATCAGCGGCAACAAAGCACATACAAACGGAGGCGGCGTCTGGACAATGACAGCGCTTACTATGACTGACTGTACGGTTATCGGCAACAGCGCCGACAGCAGCGGCGGAGGCATTTACAGCGGAAACATTTTGTTCTTCAGCGACGGCATTATCAGCAATAACAGCTCCGGTGCTTGGGGCGGCGGAGTTTATCTGCCGGACGGTACCGGTGCTACCCTGAACCTGAAAGACAGCAGGATCGAAAACAACACCTGCGTCAACAACGGCGGCGGCGTGCATGTTTCGGGCACGGCAATGATGTCTGTCTCGGGCGATATCGTTATCAAAAACAACCACTTGGGCACAGGCGGCAACGCGGCTCTTAACAACGTAAGGCTCACCGACGCCGCGCATATCAATAAATCAGCCGCGCTTACCGCTGATTCTGAAATCGGCGTCAATGCGAAGGTCTATAACCACGCGCTCATCACGAACATCACCGAAGCGGATATGGCACATTTCACCTTTGATGATCCGACCGTGGAGAGCAGCGGCTATAGCAAATATGAGATCGGCGGCGAAATGTACGTCCTAAAAGATTTTGACGATAGCAAATACAAACAAACGCCCGGTCAGCCGGTCAAGAGCGGCGCTTTGGACGGCGTGACCGTTCGGTTCAGACCGCACGGCTCACGGACAGCGGTCACCATCAATAAGGACGGCGACGGCGGAAGCGCGCTGCACCTGTATTTCCTCGGTCATTCGTCCCGCTTCTATCTCAAAAAAGTCACAAACGATACCAACGCGAGCTTCTCCGGCTATACCTCCGACCGCAATATAAGGGACGCGTATATCATCTATAATTTCCACAAGGAGAGGGACAACCAACCAAAATGGAGTAAAATGGTCGCGGCGGAAAACGCGAACGAAAAAGCGTCGGTTCATCTTGAAAACAGCTTTTCGTCCGGTGACGCCGACCGCAACCGCTTTTATTGGTACCTGATCCCGCAGGACGACGGAAGCTATATCATCCAGAACGCGAGATACCTGACGCATTATTGGTCGCTGGACGATGTCAATAAACAGACAGAAAACAACAACGAGCTAAAGGCGCGCTCGACTGCCATGAAATGGGATATCGAAATCATTACGGCTGATCAGTACACAGACGGCGGCGCGTATCAGGGCGAGAGCGTTCCGTTTGAAAAAGCGAAAGATTTTGATTCCTATAATGTGACGAACTACGGCGGCGCAACCTCGCTGAATTGGATGACGAACCTGCCCGACGAGGTCAAGCTGTCGGATCTGAATATCCCCGGCACGCACGACGCGGCTACCCTTAACGTTGACAGCTATGACGACAGGCATTGTCAGCAATTGTATATCGACGATATGCTGAATGTCGGCGTGCGTCATCTCGATCTGCGGATACACGCTGCCAACGGCACCGGTTTAGCTGACAGCTTTAATATGGTGCATGATACGGATGTTTGCCGCACCAGAACCGGCTCGGTATTAACCTTTACCAATGTCTGGAAGTGGTGTACGGCGTTTCTGGATAAAAACCCCGGAGAGTGCCTGATCTTCCAGATCAAAGAGGACAATGATTCGGGAGCCGGCGGTCTGATGTACAAATACTTCAAGCAATTGGCAAGTCAGCCGAACAGCTATATTTACAGCGGAGCCGGAATGCCGACGCTGGGAGATCTGCGCGGCAAGATCTATATCGTCAGCAGATTGGAACAGGGCGACGCCCAATGGGGCGTTGAGAACGATCCCGACCGCCCGAACGGCGCTTCTTACTCATCCGATATGCTGTATGCTGTCGATCCGTATTATGGATATACACATCCTGAGGCGAGCACGGAAGAAGTGAAGAACGTGTTGGCAAAAAAATGGGCGTTTGACGCAAGCAGCTACAAGGATTACGGCGGACAGGACTTCATTTGGGAGGATGATCCCGACCACTTGATGTATTGTTCCACCACAGGCGGCACTGAGCTTTGGGTTTTAGACAATTGGCGTAATGTGGTGGTGCATAAACAAGAAATATTAAAAACGAGTTTATATTCCCACGAAAGCCTTACGGTGTCTAAGATCCGCGACAACACAAAGGCAAACGGTCACGATGCGCTGTGTCTTCTCTACACAAGCGATTCCGGTACTTTTGATGATATGGGACTTAAAACCAATTTTGATATCGCAAAAGAAATACAGTCATGGATGTTTGATCAAACGTGGTTAACTGACAATATTTTTACCGGTTCTTTCTGCCATAACTTTATAGACGGTTATTCCTCATACAGGTCTTGGGCGTCCAACTACAAAGCCAATTCCGGTAACTGGGTGTATACAGGCTTAAGCTCTCGCTATTGGAAGGGTCCCGGCGATTTCGTCTACTACACCGATAACGGAACACTCCTTGATCCGGTCGAAACAACGGTCACGAAGAATAATCCCATCGAGGGCGTGCCCGAAGGCAGCGTTGTGAAAATAACCTACGCAGAATATAAATACGAGCCGAAGTACGTGGTCGCCAAATATGAGATCGAAGAGATCACAGACATTGAGGGCAACCGCTTCACCGGTCACAGCCTGACGCTCAAGGGAGATATCGGAATCAACTACTTTATCGACCTCACGGATGAAGAGGTCGCAAACGGCGCGAAGGTGGATTTCATCTGGGAGGTCAACGATACGGTAAAGACCCATTCCGTCACATTGAGCGCGGCGGATAAGACAGACCACGGCTACAAGGCTGCGGTTCCCGTGGCGGTCGCCGAGATGACCTATGATGTGACCGCTACGCTCTCGCTCGGCGGCGAACAGGTCGAGACCAATACCTATTCCGTCAAGCGCTACGGCGATACGATCCTTACCGAAAAATACCGCTCGGATTATCTGGCTGCAAACCACACCGAAGCCGAATACGAAAGGCTCTCCTATCTTGTCAAGACGATGCTCGATTACGGTACAAAGGCGCAGATACAGTTCGGCAGAAACACCGATTATTTAGCCAATGAAGGCGTAGGCTACAGAATGCAAAGGGTGACCGCGGATATGATCACGACCGCGCCGGGCGATATGGAGAGCGGACTTGACGATTACGGGCTTGAATACGCGGGCACGACGATTGTTTATCTGACAAAGACATCCTTGCGCCATTACTACAGAATCACCGACCGGACCAAGTTCGACGCCGTGAAGGATAATATTACCTTCAACGACAAGAAGACCGGCTATACGGATAAAGACGGAATGATTTATTTTGAAACGCAGGACATAGCGGCGGCTGATCTCGATACCCCATATACCCTAAAAATCGGCGAAAGCAGTTATGTTTACTCTGTTCTTGATTATGTGCGCGAGTGCCTGAGCGCCTCAAACGCTCCCTACAATACCAAACAGCTTGTTTCGGCAACCTATTGGTACAATCAGGCGGCAAACGCGTACTTTGGCGGATAAGGAGGTCTCAAAATGGGTTTGGAAAAATATGATCGAGCCGTGCTGGAGATCATCCGGTTTCAGACGAAGGATATCATCACCACCTCCGGAATGCAATATGATGAGTACGAGGGCTGGAATCCGCATAGCTCCGGCGGCGGTGGTAATGAATACGAAGGCTGGAATCCGTATACTCCCGGCTGAAGCGGCGGCTGATATGTGAGCTGATAGCCACAGCCATACGGTACGAAAGCTTGCCCGTCACAGTGAAGCTTGCCATAGCTATCCCGATAATCCGTGACAAGCTTCGGAGGCAGAGTCCCCGACGCAAATCCTACAAAAAAGCCTTTTTGTGCGGATAGGACACATGTAATACATATATCCGTACAAGTGGGGCATCAGGGACTCGAAGGCGACTGTGCCGAGGACAAGCGCGAAGTCGCGCAGTCCGAAGGTAAAATCAGTCCGGCACGAAGCAAAAAAGTTATGAGCATTATCTTGAGCAAAAAGATAAAAAGGCTGCCGCATTGTCAAACAGCGCATTCTTTTCGTCTATGACAGTGTAACGACGCATTATAAAGGTTTGGTTGTGTTGTTATGTTCATTTTGCATAGATTTTACCGTTATTTTTTGGGTTGTGAAATGATTGCGTGTATGATAATATATTACTATATGATTGCGGATAGCAATTTTTTGAAAGGAGCAAAAGATGATTACAATCGAGAAGCTGACCGCGTTCGGCGCGGATGTCGAAGAAGGAATGGCGCGGTGTTACGGCAACGAGGCTTTGTATCTGAAGCTGGTCAATATGATTTGTGACGAGAGTAATTTTGAGAAGCTGAAATCATCGCTGGACGCCGGTGATTTGGATGCTGCCTTTGAGGCTGCACACGCCCTGAAAGGCGTTTTAGGAAATCTGTCGCTGACGCCTATGTATCAAAAAAGCGAAGAAATTACGGAATTGCTCAGAAACAGAACCGAGATGGATTATACGCCGCTTATAACAGAGCTGCTGACAATGAAGGCAGAGCTTGAAGCCTTGTGTCAATGATTGGCTGAGCACATTGAAGAAGAGATAAGAACGGATGACCGGTGTTATATGTGCAAGGCTCGTATTTGACCCTGCATATCACCCCCGATTATTTCAATTCAACGTTTTATGAATGGCACCTGTTGAGAAAATCAGCAGGTGCTTTTTTCCTGCAAAAAAATAAAAGAATTGATTACAAATCCGGTAAAAAAAGAGTTAAAAAGTGTTAGGATAATTATGCAAAAAATATGCATAACAGGAATAGGCATGAAAACCTTACGGCTTTTTGGACTCCGTTCCTGCAGCGAGTGCGGCAAAACTCGTTTAAATTCGAAAAAAATCACTTTATTTTAAAAAGAAAGGTATCAATTGCGGAAAATAAAATTACACAAAAAATCCCGCATAAATATTCACACCGTAAAATCCGACTTTTTTCGCGGCCGAAAAGGTTACAAAATCCGGAAAGCGTGACAAAACTGTAGCCACACATAATTCTAATTTAGAATATTAATTTCGGCAGGTGTGATATAATTCCGGTGTAGAATTCTAATATGGAAAATTATAGTGTAGCATTATCTATCCTGAATTCTCATGGGTAGGGGAAGCTATACTCATTTTCCGCCGTCCGGGGGGGGGTGGAGTCCTACCTGCCGCATCCGGCTGTATATTTACCCTGCGGACAATCAGGCGCGCAGCTACAGCACGCCTTAAAAACTTATAAATAAAGAAAAGGAGGCATCTATTTGCGGAAAACACAATCAAAGACGTTCTCGCTGAAAAGCAGGACAACGTCGTTGGTTCTGGCGCTGATGCTGATATTGTCGGCAGCAAGCGTCGGGTTCGCAACACTCGCTTCGGCGGTCGCTAAGGATGACAGCGGAGGTCTTGCCGCGACGGGAGCGGGCATAACGGTCAATGTTGCAGACGGTACCGGCGACAACTACAAGGCAGACTCCGACAAAGCCTTCTGGGTTGATGCAACCTACTTCGACTACTACTCTGACGAAGAGATGAGCGGCAGCAATTGGTTGAAACCGAAGCAGGCAGGTACGGGCTACGACTCCGATGACGACTGGTTCACCTTCGAGACCTTCAACGGAAAGCTCAGCAGTTATGCCAATACACAAAAGATGAAGTATCCGCTGTATTTCGGCAACTTCTGTAACACCGTTGTGAACAGAGGCTCGTACATCGACAGCGCGTACCAGTTCACCATCCAGAATTCGGGCAGCGACAGAAATACCATTATCGAAAAGGATCACAAAGGTCCTTATTCGAGAGTTACTGATGGTCTGTACAACTACGAATACTTTATCAATAACTCGAATGCGCTGACCAATAACCACGACGCAGTCATGGGTCTGGCGTCAAATTCTCTGGACTCCGCCGGGGATATCCTTACCCCGACCAATACCGGCACTGTCAAAATGCCGTATTTCAACCAGACATGGCTGGAATCAAACAGCGCTGCAAAAACCCTTAATTCCTACTTCCCGTTCCGACAGACGACAACGGGCAACGTTACCACCTACAGCTTTGATTCAACAAATGCGACTGATAACGTCTTCTTCAACTGGAACGGAACCAACCCGATTTCGGTTGCATACGGTCAGGGAACCAACTTCGGCGTACATGACGGTCTGTATAACTTTATGGGCCCGGGCTATACTGCCGGCTACGGTATCTTCCCCTTTAACCGTGCGAACGAAGGCAACGGCGGCAACAATAATCTTGACTACGGCTTCGGCATCAAGATGAACATGGACTTCCGCGTTCCCGAGAACGGCAAAATCGGCACTGACGACGTTAAGTTCAAATACTCCGGCGACGACGACCTGTGGGTCTATATCACACCGTACAAGGCTGACGGTACGCTGGATACCGCAAACTCTTATCTCGCGCTTGACCTCGGCGGCAACCACAAGCAGGCGCAGGGCGAAATCAACTTCAGCACCATGAAGTCGACCGTCACCACCAACGCAGTACTGGCAAGCTCCAATGTCAAATATAAGAGCGACACCGTGTATGTGGCTCTGAGCGACGGCTGGAGCGACGTCAATATCTGGGCATGGGATGACTATGGCAACAACGGTCACTGGGTCAACAAGACCAAGGCGAGCTTCCAGGAAAGCGGAAAAGACGTCTATGCGTTCAAGCTCAGCGACTTCAACGGCTGCTATCATTTCACTACCGTCGAGTACACCAACTGGACGGGTAAAAGAGCGACGAACGAGGGCAAAAACCTGAACTGCGTTATCCACAGCCAGCTCGGCAATGTTTGTTGGGCAGACAATCCCAACTGGATTGAACCGAAGTACCCCGCCGACGGTCAATACACCGGACTCGCGAATATTACATACGCGACGACGGCTCAAAAGACAAAGACGCTCAACGGCGGTCAGACACTCGACCCCGACCAGACCTACCGCATGACCATCTTCTATATGGAGCGCGGTATGATTGAAAGCAACTGTCAGATGAGCTTTACCATGACCCCGGTTCTCAACGATTTCAAGGTCAAGAAAACCGTCAATACAGCCAACGTGAACACGGGCTTGCAGTCCGCGCTTCAACAGACGGATTTCAGCTTTACGACGACTGAGAACGGCGCCGTCAGCAAGAATACAAAGTATATCCTGAACGGCGAAACAAAGAGCGTCAACAGCTCCACAGGCGCTTACGCGCTTAAGCATGACGAGGTCGCGGACTTTATCAATCAGCACGCGACAGGCAGTACACTGAAGGTAAATGAAGCGGCTCAGACCGGAGCGCTGACCTATACCACAACGTGGAACGTCGTCGATAACAGCAACAACGGTGCGGTTATTCAATTGAAAAACGGCAGCAACGCAAGCGGCACCGGGCTTTCGACAGGCGAATTCGAGCTGCTCAATCCGCAGAACGCATCCGCTCCCGCGAATCTGCAGGCGAACTTCGTCAACACTCCCGCCGTTGCTCCGCTGCAGATTACAAAAACGGTTGTCGATGAATCGGATACACCGATTACTCCCGGCGATGAATTCACCTTTACCGTAGGCGTAGACCTCAGCGGCGGCACCAACTATCAGGCTTATAACCTCGCTTACACCACAGGCAGCACGGCAAAAACGGCGACAAGCGGCAGCTTTACGCTGAAAGCAGGCGAAACCGCGGTATTCGCCGGTATTCCGAAGGGCGCGACCTATCGTGTTACCGAGACGCCCGCGGCAGGCTATAAGGCGAAGAGCTACACCCTGAACGGAACCACCTCCGCGATTACGGGCGCTGCGACAATCACTTCGACTGTCGGCAACAGCAACACGCTGACCATCGTCAACCAACCCGGTCAGGCGACCGCGAGCTTTGAGGTCGAGAAGTATCTCCGCTCCAACGGCGCGAATACGCAGTATAAGAACGGCACTCTCTTCCGTTTTGACGCCGAGGGCCTTAAAAATGTTCCCTACGCGACAGGCTCTACCTCCGCGGACGCGACCGCGATGACCAGGACCGGCGTGACCGTTGACGCGAACGGCAAGGCTGTATTTGCGAACAACAATGACAGCTTCCTCAAGTTCACTCAGGCTGGCGTATACATCTTTAAGGTCACGGAGGAAAGCGCAATCAACGGCTCAACAGCCGATATTATCACCGATAACGATAACCTGCTTACCTACAAGCACGACATTACCGCAAGCACACAGCAGTTCCTTGTCAAGTTTACGGTAACCGCGAACGGCTCAGACCTCACGGTCAGCCCCGCGGAATACTATAAATACAACGGCGGCACCATTACTGCGAATACCTTTGCCGCTTCGAACAAGGTCGATACGCCACAATTCGTCAACGAGGTCAAGACAGGTAAAATCACCATTAATAAAAAGGACGGCGGCAATGCGGCGCTGCAGGGCGTTGAGTTCAAGCTGTATCGCAAGGACGGCAGTAACGAGGTTCTTGTCGATACGCTGACCACCAACGCGCAGGGCGTTGCGACAAAGGACGGTCTGGATATTTATCAAAAGGACGGCTCCTTCTACACCGCGAATCCCTCTTATCAGGAATACGTCCTCAAAGAAACCAAAACCAAGGACGGATATATGCAGGAGGACACGGTCTACACCTTCTCCTTCCCGACCTACGACAGCACGGCGGGGGCGCTCAAATACGAGTACACCTTCGACTATGTCAACGGCGCAATCAAGCAGCCCGAAGCGGGCGGCTTCAGCGGCTTCAATTATCTGTTGCCGGGTATCGCGCTGATCATCCTGTCCTTCGCGGCAATCGGCTTGTACATCGCGCGGATGAAGAAAAAGCAGACCGCGACAGTACACACACCCAGATTCATGGATTGATCGCCCGCAGGAAACAGGCGCGAAATCCGACCTTAATCAGGCTTTAGCAATATTATATAAAATTGAACAAAAGGAGAAAACAAAATGAAAAAGTCTATCTACGCAATCCTCTCACTCATGCTCGTTCTTATGCTTTCCGTCGCGATGATTCCCGCGGTATCTGCAGCAGGAGAGAGCCTGACCATCAAGAACGAAAACGAAGATTTCTCATTTGAAATCTATCAGATCGCTACCATCAGCACCGATGATTTAGCAACCGGTAAGTACACCTGCCCGGCGGGTCTTGCCGCTGCCGCCAAGACTGCGGTCAACACCGCTAACCAGTCCGGCGCGGACTTCCTTGCGGCTCTTGACGCAATCGAGACCATCGGTATCACGCCTGTTGCGACCGTCTCCGGCAAAACCGGTACCGGTTATGAAACTACTTACACCACCACGACCGCAGGTATCTACTATGCGCGCGTTAAAGACCAGCCCGCAGGCAACGTTGCAAAGGTCAGCAACTCCGTTATCGTATGGCCTACATACGTACGCGGAAGCTGGGATTACACCGACAACAACGTAGACCTCGCTACCAAGGTCGGCACTGATAACGTTACCAAGAGCTTTTCCGATACTACCGCAGATTCCAAGGCTGCGGGTCAGGGAGAAACGATTCAGTTCACTCTGAAGGCTGATGTTGTCGGCAGCGCTACCGACAAAGCGACCAAGTATCAGATTTGGGATAAAATGTCCCCCGGTCTTGAATATGTAGCAAATTCTGCTCACGTATTCTATGACGGCACCACAACTTCTGCCGACAATGACTTTGAGGTAAAGGTCGAGAAAAACAATTCCAACGAAGCAAAGTACGGAAACGGCACCATCTTCACCTTCAGCGCAAAGGCTGCTACCCTTGCAAACGAGAGTTCCGCTTACTACAGCGCGAAGGAAGTATACGTAACCTATTCCGCAACCGTTCTGAACACCGCGGGTATCGGCAGCAACTATAACCCCAACAAGGACGGTCTGATTTACAAGCTCGCGAGCAGCACAGCCGACGTTGAGCGTGACGGCCGCGAGGTCAAGGTTTACACCTATACCGCTACCGCTACCAAGATCGACGCTTCCGCTACCGCAAAGGCGACCGGCGGCGCGAATGTTCCTCTTGCGGGCGCAGTAATCGGTCTGTATAAAGACGGAACAGAAATCGCACGCGGCACCTCTGCTGCTGACGGTACCGTCGTATTCAAGAACGGCACCGACGAGAACTCCATCCGTCTGGCTCCCGGCTCTTATGTAGTCAAGGAAATCACCGCTCCCAACGGCTATGCGCTCTCTACTGTTGAGTATCCGCTGACCATCACCGACAACGCTACTGCCCGCAGCGGCGAAGGCGTCTTCTCCCTCGACGGCAACGCAGTTATCGAGAACTTCGCAACCAAGCTTCCCGAAACCGGCGGTCAGGGCACATTGATGTTCACCATCATCGGTGCGGCTCTTATCCTCTGCGCAGGCACCCTCTTCGTGCTCATCATGAAGAAAAAATCCTGCAAATAATCTAAAATAAGCAAACATTAAAACAGCCGCGACATTCGTGTCGCGGCTGTTTTGCGCTTATTTGATAAAGGCTTTGACTGCTTCCAGAGAAGCCTCGGCAATCCGTGCGCCTTCATCGTAGAGCGCCTGGATTTTTTCGGGATGATGCTCGGTGTGCCTGATATCCGGCGCGCTGCCGGGACAAATCACGAGGACGTTCCCGCGCTTTTCCTGCTCAAATACGTAGGAGCGCTCGTAAGCGTACATGATGTGGCGGTTCTTCATCGCTTCAATCAACGCGGGATACTTTTTCAGAAAAGCCTTTAACGGCAGCGGGTTGGCGGGCTCTTTGACATAGTCGCGCGCCCGGGTGAGGATGACGATATTTTTCGTACAGCCCTGCTCCTCCATGAAGCGCAGGGGAATGGAATCGCTCACGCCGCCGTCGAGCAGGACTTTGTCGCCGATGACGACGGGACGCGACACAATCGGCATACTCGCCGAGGCGCGAATCCATTCAAGGCACGTGTCGTCGACCTTGTTGATAGGCTGATAGACGGGCTTGCCCGTCAGCACATCGGTTGCGACTGCCCAAAAATTGATGGGAGAGCTGTCATAAGCCTCGCAGTCGAAGGGGTCAAGCTCGTACGGAAGCGTCTTGTAGCAAAATTCCGCGCCGTACAAGTCGCCTGTGCGCAGGAGCGATTGCCAGGAGCAGTAGCGCTTGTCGCGGCAGTATTGCAGATTGTAGCGCAGGGCGCGTCCGGTTTGCCCCGACTTATAGTTGCATCCGAACGCCGCTCCGGCAGATACGCCGACGACATTCGGAATGATGATACCGTTCTTGAGAAACACGTCCAGTACGCCCATCGTGAACATACCGCGCATCGCGCCGCCCTCAAGGACAAGTCCGGTTTTTGCAGTCATAATTTTACCTCTGTTTGCAGGAATGTTGACGGTCAGGCTTTGCCTAATGCGAGATTACGCTTGTAGGATGCGGCAACGGCGTCGGCGACAATCTGCTCAAAGCTGTTGCTGTCGAGCGACTTGACGCCCTCAATAGTGCTGCCGCCGGGGGAGCAGACGTTCTGAATCAGCGTCTGCGGGTCGAGGGGGCTTGCGGCAAGCAGCTTTGCCGCGCCGATGACAGTCTGAGCCGCCAGCTCCAACGCGGTTTTTTCGTCAATGCCTGCGTTTACGCCGCCCTGTGCCAGCGCGCGAATGAACTTAAAGACAAAGGCAGGCCCGCAGCCGGAGAGGGAACACCCCGCGTCCATCAGGCTCTCGGGAACAGCGGTCAGCTTGCCCGCGTGCTGCATGAGCATGAGAAATTCGTTCAGCTCCGCTTCGGTGACATTTTCGGCGGGAGAGTAGAGAATCTCGCCCTCGCCGACCTCGACGGGAGTGTTCGGCATGATGCGGATGGTTTTGTAATCGCCGCCCGCCAAAGTGCGGATGGTGTCGAT
>CAJONB010000036.1 GCA_905235715.1 uncultured Ruminococcus sp.
GTACGTCGATAAGCTTCTCGATGAGGCCTTCTTCGTGGAGCTTGACCATATGGGCCGTAATGCCGCCCAGGGCGAAGGATGCTTTGATGCCTTGGCGAATCATCTCTTCGCGGATGTATTTGACGGCTGCCAGAGAAGCACCGCCCGTGCCGGTCTGGATGCACGGAACGGTTGCGTTCCTGACGCAGGCGTTGATCAGCCCGGGACCGCCGCGCGGAATGAGCAGGTCGACATAGCCGTCGGCTGTCATCAGCTCGTTGGCGCTTTGGCGGGTCGTGTCCTCAACGAGAAGAACCAAATCTTCGGACAAGCCCGCGTTGACAAGACCCTTTCTCAGGGCGGCGACGATTGCCGCGGCGCTTTTGTGCGCTTCTTTGCCGCAGCGCAGCACGCAGACGTTGCCGCTTTTCAGGGCGAGGGCAGCTGCGTCGGAGGTGACGTTCGGGCGGCTCTCATAGATAATTGCCACGACGCCGAGGGCGACGGAGGTCTTTTCTATCACCAGTCCGCCGGGACGCTCGACGCGTTTCAGTACCTTGCCGACAGGGGAGGGGAGGGCGACGACGTCACGGATTCCCTGCGCCATGCCTGCGATACGCTCCTCGCTCAGCGACAGGCGGTCAATCATCACGTCACTGATAACGCCCCTTGCGGCGGCGATATCGATTGCATTCTCTGAGAGAATCGCGTCGGTGTCCTCTATCAGCGCGTCAGCCATTGCTCTGAGCGCGCTGTCGATATCTGCGATGGAGTATTTGCTGATTTCAGCCTTGGCTGACTTTGCTTTTTTCAATAATTCCTGAGTAGTCATGTTATTGCTCCTTCCTCGGCAGAAAGCGGGTGCAGACCGCGTTGCCGTCAAGTATATCGTACAAAATCTCGGGGTTTTTGCCGTTGGCGATAACCATTTCGATACCGTTTTCGGTGACGAGCTTCGCCGCGTTGATTTTTGTAATCATGCCGCCGGTACCGAGCCGCGAGGTAGGATCGCCCGCAAGCGCCTCCAGCTTGTCGGTAATCTCCTCGACAACGCTGATGCGCTCGGCGGTGGGGTCGGTGTTCGGGTCGCCGGTGAAAAAGCCGTCGATATCGGAGAGGATAATCAGCAGGTCGGCGTTGACGCGGTTCGCGATAATCGCGCCGAGGGTGTCGTTGTCGCCGATGATGATTTCCTCGGTGGTGACGGTGTCGTTCTCGTTGACAATCGGGATAACGCCCAGCTCGAGCAGGCGGTAAAGGGTATTGTTCAGGTTCTTGCCGTAGTCCTCGATTGCGACGAACGCGCCTGTAATCAGGATTTGGGCGACGGCATGGTTATACTCGGCAAAAAGCTTGTCGTAGGTATACATCAGCTCGCACTGTCCGATGGCTGCCGCCGCCTGACAGGAGCCGATATCGTCGGGACGCTTGGTCATTCCGATTTTTCCCAGTCCCATGCCGATTGCGCCCGAGGAAACGAGGACGATTTCGTGACCCTCGTTTTTGAGGTCGGAAATCACCTTGCACATTTTTTCGACGCGCTTGATGTTGAGCAGTCCTGTTTTATGGGCTAAGGTAGAGGTGCCTACCTTGATGACGATTCGCATGATATCACTCCATCGTTAGTTGGTAGTTGGTGGTTGGTAGTTAGTAGTTGGTAGTTGGCAGTTGATTGCCTTACAGATAATAATACTAGCATAATCGGGGCTTTTAGTCAATCAATCAAAACAAATAACCCGAGGGATTTCCCTCGGGCCGTCGCGTTATGATAATCTTCCCATGATTTCGTTGTAAGCGTCCTCAACGCCGCCCAAATCGCGGCGGAAGCGGTCTTTGTCGAGCTTTTCCATGGTTTCGGCGTCCCAGAAGCGGCAGGTGTCGGGGCTGATTTCGTCCGCGAGGACAATCGTGCCGTCGGAGGTTTTGCCGAACTCGAGCTTGAAGTCGACGAGGATAACGCCGCGCTCCTTCCAGTATGCCTTCATGTAATCGTTGACGGCGAAGGCGTACTTCTTAATCAGCTCGATTTCTTCCTTGGTGGCGAGCTTTAACGCGAGAGCGTGATAATCGTTGATCAGCGGGTCGCCGAGGTCGTCATTTTTATAGGAGAATTCAATCGTCGGCGCATCAAAGGGCGTACCCTCCTTAACGCCGTAGTTCTTGGAGAACGAGCCTGCGGCGATATTGCGGATAATGACCTCGAGCGGTACGATATCGACCTTTTTGACGAGGGTCTCGCGGTCGGACAGCTCCTCGACAAAGTGGGTCGGGATGCCGGCTTCCTCCAGCTTCTGCATCAGCAGGTTGCTCATCTTGTTGTTGATGACGCCCTTGCCCGTGATCGTACCCTTTTTCAGTCCGTTAAAGGCGGTCGCGTCGTCCTTGTAGTCGACGATGACGAGATCGGGGTCGTCGGTCAGATAGACCTTTTTCGCCTTGCCCTCATAAATCTGTTCTCTTTTTTCCATGTGAAATACCTCCCAAATATTAGTAATAACAGAGCCTTGATACAACTGCTTTATACAACAAAATCCGCGCCTTTGTCAATAGCTGCGGGGATAATTCGGACTTTTGACTAAAAATCGTTCTCTGCATGGGATTCCTTTTCACTAATCATCTATTATCCGCTTGACAGTCAGGACGAAAAGTAGCATAATTATCCTCGTATGACTGATACTAAATTCAGATAATCGATTGATATGGAGTGATATGATGAGATACCAAATCGGAGAGAAAATCCACGGCTTTGTCGTTGAGCAGAGCCGTCACATCAAGGAAATCGGCGGCGATATTTATATCATGCGCCACGAACACAGCGGAGCGCAGCTATGCTATGTCGATAACGACGACCGCAATATGACCTATTCCGTCACCTTCGCGACCCCGTCGCAGGATTCGACGGGCGTGTTCCACATTCTGGAGCATTCCGTCCTCTGCGGTTCGGATAAATACCCTGTTGACGACCCCTTTGTCGAGCTGATGAAAAGCTCGCTGTATACCTTCCTCAATGCGATGACCTTTCCCGACAAAACGATGTACCCCGTGTCAAGTATGAATGAAAAGGACTTGATGAACCTGATGTCCGTCTATACGGACGCGGTGTTCCGTCCGCTGATTTACGATAACGAGAACGCGTTCCGTCAGGAGGGCTGGCACATCGAGGTTGACGGAAACGGCAAGCCCTATTATCAGGGCGTGGTGTATAACGAGATGAAGGGCGCGCTCGGCGACCCTGACGAAACGCTCTATACCGCCGTGTTCAAGGAAGCGTATCAGCCGTGCCAGTATACCACCGTTTCGGGCGGTCATCCCGACGAGATCGTCAAGCTCAGCTATGAGCAGTTTATCAATACCCATAAAAAATACTACCATCCCTCCAACGCGCGCTTTTATCTTTACGGTAAGCTCGACCTCGAGGAGAAGCTCCGCTTCCTCGACGGGGAATACCTCGCTGACGTCGAGGCGCAGGAGGCGATTGTCGAGCCGCCTGTCAGCGTGAAAAAGCAGAACCGGCCCTACCGCTGTACCTACAGCGTCGACGAGGAACGAGAGGGCGAGGATTACTACGCGCTGACCTTCCCCGTCTGTATGCTGCCGACGCAGGAGCAGTATCTTGCGCTGACGGTATTGGCGGCGATCCTCGGCGAAACCAACTATGACCCGCTGAAAAAGCGGATTCTCGATAAGGGGCTGGCGGTCGAGGTGGAGTGCTCGCTGATCACAGACCTCTGTTATCCGCTGTTCACCGTGAAGCTGCAAAACTGCGACGCGTCAAAGGCGGAGGAGATCCGTACGGAAATCCTCGACTGTCTGAAAGAGCTTGCCGCTGACGGATTGGATAAGGAAGCCGTCCGCGCAAAGCTCAGCTCGGCGGAATTCGCCCTGAGAGAGGGCAACGGCGCGGGGCTGACAAAGGGCTTGTACTATAATATCCAAATTGCCGAAAGCTGGCTGTATAACGGCGAGCCGTGGCGTTATCTGGAGTATGAGAACGCGCTTGAGGTGTTGAAAAACGGCGTGGACAACGGCTATTTTGAAAACCTGATTCAAACCGTTTTACTCGATAACGAATACAAGAGCGAGGTTATCATGACCCCGAAGGCGGGTGAGAACCGCTACAGCGAGCCGGCAGAAATGCCCGACGGCTATCAGGCGGAGAACCGCCGTTCGGATTCCGACCCCACGCCGCATTTGAGCCTTGACGATATTGACAAAAAGACCCTGCCGCACCTCACCGAAAAGCGCGAGCGGGACGGTAAGCCCTATCTTTATCATCCGCTGAAAACCGACGGTATCGTTTATGCGGGGCTGTACTTTGATATAGCGTCCGCCGATGACGGCGACCTGTTTTATCTGAGTCTGCTGTCAAATCTGCTGACGAATCTCGGCACGGAGAATTACAGCGGCGAAAGATTGCAGACCGTTCTCGGACTGTACACGGGCGCGATGGACGCGAGCCACACCGCCTACGATTATGACGGACGCGTCATCAGCGCGGTCGTCATGCGCTTTAAGGCGATGGCGGAGCATTTCGGTAAAGCGTGCGAGCTTGCCGAAGAAATCGTGACGCGCACCAAGTTTGACGACAAAAAGGGCATTGTCGACCTGATAAGCCAGATCGTCACCGATATGCAGCTCGGACTGATCAACAATTCCGCACAGACTGCCGCTACGCGCGCCGCCGCGAATTTCTATGTCCGCGACGCGATTTATGATAAAATGCGCGGTATCGGCTTTTATACGCGCGTCAAGGCGCTCAAGCAGGAGCTGGACGGCGATCCCGACGCATTCGAAAGCCTGAAAGCGAATCTCGAGCGCGTATATGACAAGTATTTCGTCAGGGGCAAGGCGGTTCTGTCCGTTGCCTGCGACGAGGAAACCGGGCAAAAAATCAAGGACGTGAAGCTGCCGGCATCGGCGCTGTTGACGGACGCTCTCGGCGAGGCGGAAAGCGCACTGCTCAGTGGAAATATCGCCGTCACCGCGCCGTGCGATATTGTGTTCAACGGCTTCTGCAGTCCGCTCGGCGACGATATCAAGGGCGGCGAGCTGAATCTGTGTAAGAAGATTCTGTCGCTCGAATATCTCTGGCAGAAAATCCGCGTGGAAAACGGCGCTTACGGCTGCGGCGCAAATCCCGGTGCGGCGAAACGGCTCGATATGTGGTCGTACCGCGACCCGCAGATCGGAGCGACCCTCGCCTCCTTCGGGAACGCCGCAAAGTTTCTCAGTGACCTCAGCCTGAGTGAGCGCGCAATCGAGGACTATATCATCAGCTGTATCCGCAGCCTCGACACGCCGCAGATGCCGCAGGCGCAGGCGCACGTTTGCAATTTGCTGTACCTTGCGGGCAAGGGCGACGACGTGCTGCAAAAGGAGCGTGACGAGCTGCTCGCGGCGACCCTCGACAGCGTCAACGCTGCGGGAAATAAAATGCAGGAGAGCGCGGACAAAAAGACGTTCTGTACCGTCGGCAATACCGAGAACATCAACGCGAACGCGGCTTTGTACGACGAAATTATCAAGCTATAAATCAAAGGCGGGGAAAATCCCCGCTTTTGTTGCATATTTCCCAATTCTTTGCAACCCTTTTGTGATTATCTGTTACACTTTTTAAATTGATTTTTTCGAATTATAATAGTATAATACTGTTGAAAAGAATAGGGATACGGTTTGAAAAGCTGTACGCTGAGTAAATTAATAGGGAATTTGGTTCGAGTCCAAAACAGCCGCCACTACTGTATTTGAGAAGAGGGAGCAATATGCCATTGGAATGTTCCGAGAAGGCTTGCCCCCGCGCAGCCCCATGACTGCTTCATCATAAGTCAGGAGACCTGCCGTGTCCGCAGACAGCCCCTTTGGCGAGAAGAGCGCGAAGTAAAGGATAGCGCTTTTCGCCTATGCTTGTATTTTCACGCTCTTTCGATTTTCGGAAGAGCGTTTTTGTATTCATACATATCCAAAGAAATGAGGTAGTATTATGAAAAAGTTTGTATCTGTTATCCTGTCCGTGCTGCTTGTGCTGTCGCTTGGCGCAGTCTGCGCTTCTGCCGCAGAGAACAGCGCGGATGTCTATGTCACCATTGCCAATGCCGACGGCAGCTTTGGCACGGCGGCAGAAAAAATCACCGTCACCGATACCGACAGCGACGGCGTGCTCACCGTTAACGACGCGCTGTACTGCGCGCACGAAAAATGCTTTGAGGGCGGCGCGACGGCAGGCTACGCGACCAAAGAGACCCAGTACGGTCTGTCCCTCGAGAAGCTCTGGGGCAACGCAAACGGCGGCAGCTACGGCTACTATGTCAACGGCGCTTCCGCTTGGAGCCTGACCGACGAGGTGTCCACGGACGATTATCTCTACGCCTTTGCCTACTCCGACCTTGTTGCGTGGAGCGACAGATTCAGCACCTTTGACAGCTTTACGGGTGATTTTGACGCGGGTCAAAGCGTTGAGCTGACGCTGACCTACGTTGCGGACTATGACGAGAGCTTTATGCCCGTATTCAAGCCCCTCGAAGGCGCAAATATCCTGATTGACGGCGAAGATACCGGCATCAAGACCGACGCGGACGGCAAGGCGGCAGTATCCTTTGACCGCGGCGGCGTCCTGATAGTTTCCGCAAAATCCGATGATGTGAATATTACGCCGCCTGTATTCGTCGCAAATGTAACAGGCGTTGACGAGCCGACCGAAGCGCCGACGGAGGCAGTGACGGAAACAGTGACGGAAGCGGCGACCGAGAAGCTTACCGCGACCCCCGACCAGACCTCCGCAGGCTCCGGCACGAACACCAACGCGGTTCAGACAGGCGCCCCCAACGCCGTGATTTATCTTGTCCTCGCGATGATGATTCTGGCGTTCGCTATTGTTGCCTTTAAAAAGCAGCATGAAAAATAAACTGCTGTGTCTGCTGGTGTGCCTGACGGTGCTTTTGTCCGCCGGCTCGCCCGCGGTAAATGCAAGCAATACCGATACCGTCGCAGAGGCAGAGCGCCTTTGCGACGGTATCGTCGGTTATAAAGAAAGCGCCCGGGGCGTGTCGTCGGCGCAGGATTTTATCAATACGGAGCTGTGCGCGACAGCGGGCGTCAGCGCGGAATTTTATGTGATTGCGCTGAGTCAGCGGGGTGGCTGTGACCTTTCGTCTTATGAAAGGGCGCTGCTGAAATATCTGAAGAATAACGAGGTCTATTCCGCAACCTCGCGGGAAAAATACGCCCTCGCGCTGATTGCGTCGGGCAGCACCGACAGCTATATCGCAAAAACCGCCGACGAGGCAATCGGCGGTCAGGGGCTGATGAGCCTGGTGTTCGGACTGCATCTCCTCAATAACGGCTATCATAGCAGCCTGTATTCCGCTGAGGGGCTGGTGAATACGATACTCGGCTATCAGCTGTCGGACGGCGGCTGGGCGGTTATCGGAAGCCGCGGTGATTCGGATGTGACCGCGATGACGCTGCAGGCGCTCGCGCCGTATTATCATACCTATTCGGATGTGGAGCAGGCGGTCGACCGCGCGCTGAGCTTGCTCTCGCAAATGCAGCAGCCAAGCGGCGGTTATATCGGGATGGGGGTTGAGAACTGCGAGAGTACCGCACAGGTGCTGTGCGCGCTGTCCGACCTCGGAATCGACCAGAATACGGACAGCCGCTTTATCAAAAACGGCAATACGGTATTGGATGGGCTGCTGCGTTACCGCAACGCGGACGGCTCCTTTACCCATACGGGCGGCGGCTTCAACGAAACCGCGACCATGGAGGCGCTCTGTGCGATGACGGCGTATCTGAGATATTGCTACGGGCAATCGCCGCTGTATGTGCTTGACCGCCGCCGTCCGTCGGACGTCAAGCCCGTAGTGCCGCAAAAAGAGCAACAGCAGCATACGCCGAAAAGCGAGATTCAGACAGACGGCAAGCGGCAGACTGCAGACGCGGAGAAAAATACCGGCGGAGGTTCGCGAGAGAATCAACAAATCAATTCTATCAACGGTCAGGCGTACAGCGAAGCGACCGACAGCCGCGGCAAAAAGGAGACCGTCGCGGTAACGCAGAATCCGGCTGAGGCGACAGTATCGCCGACCCTGCCGGTGACAGGCGATAAGGACGGCGCGGGGCTGTTTCAGCCGACAAATACCGTACAGCAGGCGACCGCGGATGAAGCGAAGCCCTCCGCAAAGGGGAGCTATAAGCCTTATGCCATCGGCGCGGTCATTTTGGCGGCGCTTATCGCGGCGCTGATTCTCTATCTGCTGAAAAAGCGGAACAAAAAGAACTATATCGCCGTGGGCGTTCTTGCCGTCGCCGCAATCCTGTTTATATTGCTGACGAATTTCGAAAGCAGGGAAAGCTACCGGACGGTGGAGGAAAAAACCGGCGCTGCCGGCACGGTGACGCTCAGCATTCGCTGTGATACGCTCAAGGGGGAGGATATGCCCATCGGGATTCCTAAGGACGGCGTGATTCTCGATACGGCGGAGATGACCGTCAGCGAGGGCGATACGGCATACGGTATTCTGCTCGAAGCGTCCAAGAAGTATGACATTCAAATTGATAACCGCGGCGCTGCAAACAACGCGTATATCGCGGGGATCGCCTATATCTATGAATTCGACTACGGCGATTTGTCGGGCTGGATGTATAAAGTCAACGGCGAATTTCCCGACGTGGGGTGTCAGAGCTGTGTGCTGCATGACGGCGACAGGATAGAATGGCTGTACACGAAGAATATCGGTAAGGATTTGTAACGGCAGAGAATAAAAGGAGGGAGGCATTATGCGGGAATTTCACGATTATAACCCGGTTGCGGTTGCACTGTATTATCTCGGTGTGACGGGAATCACCATGTTCACCATGAACCCCGTGATTCTGGGAATTTCACTTTTTGCCTCCGTCCTGAACTACACGCTTTATGCAAAGGGCGGGATAAAGCCGCATCTTTTTTCGGCAGTGCTGTTTTGTGTTCTCGCGCTGTTGAATCCGCTGCTCAATCACAACGGAGCGACGGTGCTGTTTTATCTCAACGACCGTCCGATTACCGCGGAGGCGACGGTTTACGGCGTATGCGCGGCGGGGATGGTGACAGCGTCGCTGTACTGGCTGAGAAGCTTTTCAAAGGCGATGACGAGCGACAAGCTCCTGTATCTTTTCGGGCGGCTGTCGCCGAAGCTCTCGCTGATTCTCTCGATGTCCATTCGTTATGTAGAGCTGCTGCGGGTGCGTTGGCGGAAGATTCAGCAGACGCAGAAGGCGCTCGGACTGTATGACGACGGCAACCTGATTGACGCGCTCAGGGGCAGGGCGAGGGTCCTGTCGATTCTGATTACGTGGGCGCTGGAAAATGGTATTATCACCGCTGAGAGCATGGACGCGCGCGGGTACGGAAGCGGCAGGCGCACCTCGTTTGCGATGTATAAAATCCGCGTGAGCGACGGGATATTGATGCTGCTGTGCGCGGTTCTCGCGGCGGGGGCAATCATCGGCGTCCATGCGGCTGAGGTCAGCTATTATCCCACCATTCATCTGCAATTGACGGCGCCGTGGAGCATCGCGGGCTACATCGGCTTTGCGGTACTGGCGGGACTGCCGGTAATGATCAACACAAAGGAGGCGATTCGATGGCATTATTTGATATCCGCGGGCTGAGCTTTCGCTACCCGGACAGCGATAAAAATGCGCTCGACAGCCTCGACTTTTCGATAGAGCAAGGGGAGTTCGTCACCCTGATCGGTGCGACAGGCTCGGGAAAAAGCACCCTGCTCCGTCTGTTAAAGCCCGAGCTTGCACAGAACGGAGAGAAAAGCGGAGAGATTCTCTTTTGCTCAAAGCCCCTGCAGGAGCTGAAAACGAAGGAATCCGCCGCGAAAATCGGCTTTGTCGCGCAAAGCCCCGAGGAGCAGATCGTCACCGACAAGGTGTGGCACGAGCTGGCTTTCACCCTCGAAAATCTCGGCGCAAGGCAGGCGGATATTGCCCGCAGCGTCGCGGAAACGGCGGCGTACTTCGGCATTGCGCCGTGGTACAGACAGGCGACGGCGACCCTCTCGGGCGGTCAGAAGCAGCTGTTGAATCTCGCTTCGGTGATGACAGCCGAGCCTCAGGTGCTGATACTCGACGAGCCGACCGCACAGCTTGACCCGATTGCGGCGGCGCGGTTCATCGACACATTGTACAAGCTGAACCGCGAAACAGGCGTGACGGTAATTATCAGCGAGCACCGCGCCGAGGAGCTGATACCGCTCAGCGACAGGCTGATGATTCTCGACGGCGGAAGGCTGATTGCCGACGGTTCGCCGCGGGAAATCGCCGCGCAAATGAAGTCGGACAGTTCGTATCTGAGCTATCTGCCGTGCGCGGCGCGGATATTCGCGTCGGCAGGCGGTGCGGGAGAATGTCCGCTGAGCATCCGCGAGGGACAGCGGTTTTTCCGTGAGCATTATATCGGACAGGGAGTAATTCCAACGAAGAAACCATCGGAGGACAGGGAGTCTGCGCTGGAGGTCAAGGACGTTTACTTCCGCTATGAAAAGGACGCGCCCGACGTTCTCGCGGGACTTTCGCTGACGGTGCGGCAGGGGGAAATCTTCGCCCTGCTCGGCGCGAACGGCTGCGGAAAAAGCACCACCGCCGCAGTGCTTTCAGGCTTATCAAAGCCCTACGCGGGCAAGGTGAAGCTGTTCGGCAAAGCCCTCAAGGAGTATAAAAACGGCAGTCTGTACCGTGAAAATCTCAGCCTGCTCCCGCAGGATATAGAGAGCGTTTTCCTGCGAGCGAGCGTGCGTGAGGAGCTGCGGGGATGTGAAACCGTCCTGCAAAAGCTGCCCTTTGATTTAACGGCGTTGATGGACAGGCACCCCTACGATTTGTCGGGGGGCGAGAGGCAGATTGTCGCGCTGTGCAAGGCGCTGCGCACCAACCCGCGCGTGCTGATACTCGACGAGCCGTCCAAGGGGCTTGACCCTGTGTCGAAGAAACAGCTTGCGGACGTATTGCTGCGGCTGAAATCGGAGGGCATGACGGTTCTTATGGTCAGCCACGACGTGGAATTCGGCGCGCTCTGCGCCGACAGATGCGCGCTGTTCTTTGACGGCGTTCTCGCCGCGTGCGATACGACCGCGGACTTTATGAACGGCAACCGTTATAATACGACCGCCGCGTCGCGAATCACGCGAGGTGTGTGTCGGAACGCTTATACCGGCGCGCTTGCCGCAGAAGCGCTGAAGGGCGGTGCGGCGACATGACGGTCATTCCGAATCAAACGGTACGCAAGGTGCTGCGCTATCTGATTCCGTTCGTGGCGATTCCCGCGCTGGTGCTTCTCGGCGCGACGGTGTTCGACGAACAGCGTTACCTGATTCTTTCGCTGGGTGTAGCGGTACTGGCAATCCTGCTGTTCATAGCGGGAATCGAAAAGAAGAATATCGGCTCGCGGCGGATGGTGATTGTCGCCGTGATGACGGCGCTCGCGGTCGTCGGACGGTTTATCCCGGTTTTCAAGCCCATCACCGCCCTATGCGTGATGACGGGGCTGTACCTCGGCGCGGAGGCGGGCTTTCTCTGCGGCGCGATGAGCGTGCTGATATCGAATATCTACTTCGGTCAGGGTCCGTGGACGCCGTTCCAGATGCTAGGCTTCGGGCTGATTGGGCTTTTTGCGGGCTATCTGAGCCGCCCGCTGTTACAAAGCCGCGTGCTTTTGGCGCTTTACGGAGTAATCGCGGGAATCGCCTACAGCTTTATCATGGATATTTGGACGGTGCTGTGGTACAGCGGCGGCTTTGACGCGCATTTGTATCTTGCGGCAATCGTTTCGGCGCTTCCGTATACCGCGCTTTATGCGGTATCAAACGTCGGCTATCTGCTCCTTTTACGCAAGCCGATGGGCGAAAAGCTCGGGCGTATCAAGCTGAAATACGGGGTATAAACGGAATTCAATTTGCGGATTTCGTCAATTTTACCATATTTAGTTCTTTATTTTCATAATATCTTTGTTTGACTTCAATTGCCCGATATGTTAAAATAATTTCAACAAATCTTTAAGGCGATTCGGAGAGATCGACAAGATGTTTGGATACGGACAATGACGTCCGGACTTTTGTATACTCAGCCTCGCCGTCGGTGGGGCTTTTACTCTACCTGAAAGGAGTGTTCGCTATGGCAGAGAAAATGTTCAGCGTACTCGGGATGACGGACATTCCCGCCTTTGTTCCCCGTGTGGATGAGGCGCTTATCTGTCCTTCTTTAACTGCGGACTGCTCCGGTAATATTGCTGTTTTACCCGGCTTTTGTGATGTGCATGTGCATTTTCGCGAGCCGGGTTTTTCTTATAAAGAAAAAATTTCGTCAGGTTCACTTGCGGCGGCTCACGGCGGTTATACATTTGTGTGTACAATGCCGAATCTCAATCCCGTTCCCGACAGCGTCGCGAGCCTGAAAATACAGCGCGAAATCATCGACAGGGATGCGGTTATCGGCGTCCTGCCCTACGGCGCGATTACCGTAGGCGAGAGGGGAGAAGCCCTTTCGGACCTTGAGGGAATG
>CAJONB010000037.1 GCA_905235715.1 uncultured Ruminococcus sp.
GGGGACCCCGAAAATTGACAGGCGCCAGCCTGCCTGCGTCCTTCGCCTCGTCTTGCGAAAATCATCCTCGTTAATCTAAGTCCACTTTTTAATTGAGATTAGTATAAATCGGAGGGAAATACATGAAAAAGTTTCTGTCACTGACCTTGACCGCGGCAATTCTGCTTGCGACCTTAGTGGTGGGCGTAGTATCCGCATCCGCTCAGACCTTTGATACCGCTATCAAGGTCGGTACTACGACGTATGTCGCCGATGTCGGCGATACCTTTACCTATACCGTATTGCTCAAAAGCGACCGGCCGCTGGCGACAGGTCAGTTTGAGCTGCCTGTTAACTTCGCCTATCTTTCGGGCGACAGCGAGGACTACCTCAATACCTATATTGACGAGACGATGCCTGTCGTCGGCAATACAGGTCTGGTACAGCGCTTTGACACCGCCTCGGCATGGAATCTTAAGGGCTATGTTTTGAACTTCGCGACCGGTTCGAGCTATGATTTTTCAAGCTACAAGGTTGCCTTCACCCTTAATTTCACTGTTTTGCAGAAGGGTACCATCAGTTTGACCCCCAACCTGTGTGATTTTGTCGACAGCAACGGCAACGATATGATTAACTACGACGGTAAAGTTGTCGCCGGCTCTATTGAGACCTCTATCGAGGTCGGACTGGCAAAGCAGAATAACTATACCGTCAAGGCGCCGCGCATCACCTCCTTCTCCAATACCGCCGACGGTATCCGCGTGAACTGGAATAAGGCTGACGGCGCGGGTCAGTACCGCGTTTTCCGTAAAAACGACGGCAAGTGGTCGACCCTTGGCACCGTCACGACTACCTCCTTTGAGGACAAGAATGTTACGTCCGGCTCGGCTTATACCTATACTGTCCGAGCGATGGACGCGAGCGGTAAGAGCTACGTCAGCGATTATGTGACCGCAGGCTGGACCTCGACCTATATCGGACAGCCCGCCGTGACCGCCTTTGACAGCCTTGCCGATGGCTTGAAGCTGACATGGGGCACTGTTAACGGCGCTGCTGCATACCGCGTCTACCGTCATAACGGCTCTAAGTGGGAGACACTCGCGGACACCGCGGCGAATTCCTATGTTGATACCAATGTTACCGCGGGTACGCAGTACAAGTACACCGTCCGCTGCCTGAATAATAAGAACGCTTTGGTCAGCTCCTACAACACCACCGGCTTTTCCGCCTATTATCTCGGCGCTCCCGTGATGAAATCTGTCGGCAATTATGACGGCTATGTCGCTGTGAACTGGTATGAGATGAAGGGTGCTGAGAAGTACCGCGTTTTCCGTAAGACCGCCGATACAGGCTGGTACAAGATTGCGGATACGACCGCGTTTACTTATAAAGATAAGGTTGTCGATTCCGGCACAACCTATACTTATACCGTCCGCTGTATCTCTGCCGACGGAAAGACCTACACCTCTGTTTACGATACAAAGGGCATGACCATCAAATATGTTGCCGCTCCCGCGATTTCGAAGTTTGAAAATACCACGGCGGGTACGGTCATTACCTGGGGCAAGGTCGAGGGCGCCGAGAATTACCGTGTCTTTCGCAAGAACGGCACGAGCTGGAAGAAGCTCGGCGACACTACCGGGAATACCTTCACCGATAAAGGACTGAAATCCGGCACGAAGTATACGTATACCGTCCGCTGCGTGAACGCCGACAGCAGCGCGTTTACCTCCGCCTACAACGCCACCGGCTGGACAAATACCTACCTTACCGCTCCGACCGTCAGCTCCGTCGGCAATTATGTCGGCTATGTGCGCGTGAACTGGGCGAAGATGACCGGCGCCGCAAAGTACCGCGTCTTTCGCAAGACCGGCTCCGGAAGCTGGACAAAGCTCGGCGATACCACAGGCGTTTACTGGAATGATAAGACCGCGAAATCCGGCACCAAGTATTCCTACACCGTGCGCTGCATTTCCTCGGACGGAAAGACCTACACCTCGCCGTATAACAACGGCAAGACCATTACCTATATCGCTGCTCCGACGCTGAAATCCGTCGCAAAGGTGACCGGCGGCGTGAAGCTCACGTGGGCAAAATCCACCGGCGCCGTGAAGTACCGTGTCTTCCGCAAGACCGGCTCCGGCAACTGGCAGAAGCTCGGCGATACCACCGCTGTGACATGGACGGATAAGACCGTGAAGTCCGGTACAAAGTATTCCTACACCGTGCGCTGCATTACCTCGGACGGCAAGAGCTTTACCTCCGCCTATAACACCGCCGGCCTCACGATTACCTATAAATAATAAAGCTTTCTAAAGCAAACAGGGCTGTCGCACTAAGTAATGCGACAGCCCCTTTTGTATAGGCGAAGTAAACCCGATGCAACGTAAGCTGTAGGGCGCGACGCTTGCGACGAACCGCAGGGCTCCCTCTGACGAGGGAGCTGTCACCGAAGGTGACTGAAGGAGAGATAACGCAGCACAACAACAGCAATCCGGCGTATGCTTTTTTATGCACTGCGTAATGATACTGCAAAAGAGCTTTTGTCAAAAGCGATTCTATAACACCTATGTGACGTTATCTCTCCCTCCGGGTTTTGCTTAGCAAAACCACCTCCCTCGTCAGAGGGAGGCTATTTGCTCCCGCCGAAACATTGCCGATATATGCCGCCAACCGCGGAGCAAATCTCACCTCTCCTCAAACAACTTCAAAACACACCCCAAAAAGGTTACAAATTGTAATATTTGTCCACAATTTACAATTTATTAATTGAATCTGATATTTATTTGTATTATAATCGTACTGTATCATAATACACCCTTGAAAGGATGAATGAAATGAAGAAGCTTATTTCTCTGATTTGCGTACTGGCAGTCACTGTCGGAATCATCGCTGTCGGTGCTGTCACCGCTTATGCGGACGTGCCCACGACCGTTTTGGACGTCAAGTCCGGCGATAAGGTCAGCTACTCGCTGTCTTTGTCCGATGTTCCCGAAAAAATTGTCGGCTGCGACTTTTCCGTTTACTACGATGCGTCCGCGTTCAGCGTGGATTCCGTTGCGGATTTCAACGGCAGCACCAACGACGAGGATTGGTCTGCTACCATCAACCCCGACCTCAACGGCGAGGTGCGCGGCAACTGGTCGATTCTCAGCGGCGTTGATTTTTCTAAGAAGCGCGACATCGTCACCGTGAATCTTACCGCAAAGAAGGATGCTTCTGCTCACGTTTCGTACTTTATCCGCTATATGTATGATAATTCGGTATTCGACTCCGACGACAGACCTCAGATCGACCAGTATCTGTTTACCTGCGACGTAACCGTCAACGGTAAAACGGTTGTCGAGAACGCAGAGCCTGAGCTGAATGTTGAGGAAGATCAGCCCAACGGTCTTTTCCCGAACTCCCGTACCGGAAAGAGCGAGGATAAGGATACCGCCCTCACCGGCGACAGCATTAAGGAAAACGGCGGTGCGGTCGACGACATCAGCGGTAACGGCGGCAACAACTCCGGCAATTCCGGAAATAACGGCAATTCCGGTAACAATTCCAACAATAACAGCAATTCCGGCAACAACGCCAACAATAACAATTCCAACAACTCCAAAAGCGCCGGTAATAACAGCGCGACCGATAAATCCGGCGGCGCGGTTAATACTCCTAACGAAAAATCAAACGACGGTAAGAATGCTGCCGTCGCGACAGACGCAAACGGAAAGATTATTGAAAGCACCTCCGTTTCGTCTGATTCCGCCGCGAAGAATAACAGCTCTTCTACTGTAATGTGGATTATTATTATTGCAGTCGTTTTGATTGCGGGCGGCTTGATTGCGTTCGTTGTCATCAAGGATAAGAAGAACAAGGTAAACGCCGATACCGATTCTACCGCTCCCGACGAGGAGAATAAGCAGTAATTCCGCCCCAGAGGATATTGTAATGAAACGGATTTTAGCTCTGTTTGCCGCTCTGGTGATATGCGCGGTATGCGCGCTGCCTGCGGCGGGACAGGTTCATCCTGCTGCGTCCGTGCAGGAGAATCGGGAATTCAGTCAGCTCACGGCAGACGCCGGTTTGCAGGCGGCCGCCGGCAGTTCGGTACAGGAGGACGGTATTACAATCAACCTGCCGCTGGTCACGACGCTGATTATCGTGATTTGCTCCGTGCTGACGATAGCGATTATCGCGGCGGTGATTTATCTGGGCAGGAAGAACCGTTCGTGATTTTCACGGAGATGATGACAGACTTTTCATCACTGTGAAAAATCTGTCACCTACTTTTGTTGAATATGCTACAAAAGAAAATTAAAAGTTTGTATACTTTTGTATTGTGAAATATCTAAAATATATTGAATTTTTAATTCTTTTGCGGTATAATAATTAATACTAAGGAGGCGTATGCCATAGAGCGGAAGCGGTTTCCGCTGTATGTATCTGCGGCGTACCCCTACAGTAAAATTCAGTATTGAATATGGAGGAGATTATTATGTTCAAGAAATTTGTGAGCCTTACCCTTGCTCTGATGTTAGTTCTGGGTATGGCAGCAGTCGCTGCTTCTGCCGCTCAGGTAGAAATCAGCGAGAACGCCGCTGATACTCCCGCTGAGGTTGGCGCTGACAGCGCAGCCGATACCGGCGCGGACAGCGGTGCAGACACAGGCGCAGGCGGCAACCGTATCTACTTTGATCCGGCGTCCGCAGGTTGGAACAACGTCAAGTATGTTTCGTTCCATATCTGGGCAATCGACGATGACAGCTTCGAGGGCTACGAGTGGGGCGGCAAGAAACAGCGCGGTAAAGACAACGGCGACGGCAAATGGTACTATGACCTTGACGAGGCCGGCTTGTCCATTAAGGACGGCAAGCAGTATTGCGTAATTTTCTATAACGATATCGGTATGCAGACCTATAACCTGCTCTTCGGTACTCCCTGTATCGGTCAGACCGCTTCTTGCGACGGTACTACATACGAGAACCCCGAGGACAGCTCCAAGACTGCTACAGCAGCTTTCTGGGGCGGCGGCATTGATAAGAACGTCTACGGTCCCGAGCTGAAGATTTCTTCTATCGGTACAGTTGTCGGTACATGCTGCGCGGCAAGCACCTCTCCCTATGCGATGTTTGTCAGCTTCCTCAAAGACACCCTGCTCAACGCACGTCAATATTCCGGTAAGGACGACCAGACCCTGCTGGATGACACAGCCGCAGCGCTTGGTCTTGGTCAGGATTTGATTGCAGCAGCTATCAAGGAAGCAGGCGTTGATGTTGCTTGGAAGGCTTCTGAGTCTAAAGCTCCCGAGCAGTCTGATGATAAAGCTACCCAAAAGGGCGACGGTGAAAAGGATTCCAATGCTCCTTCAGGCGACGGTCAGAGCAGCGACAGCGAAAAGTCCGACAGCAGCTCTTCCGATGGCAGCAGCAGTAGCTCTTCCGGCAGCAGCAGCTCTTCGGGCGGCAGCAGCAGCTCTTCCGGCAGCGGTTCTTCTTCCGCGTCCGGTTCCGGCTCCGGCTCTCAGACCGGTCAGGAAACCACCGTTCTCTACATCATGCTCGGCGTTATGGTAGCAGCCGCAGGCGTTATCTTCTTCGCTCGCAAGAGAAAGGCTTAATCGCTTAGATTAAAACATAACATTAAGGCTTCACCCCCGGGTGAAGCCTTTTTTGTCGTGATACGCTATGCAACTTTGCTTTCAAAAATACAGAGAATCTCTTTAATTTATGTAAAATCAGATTTTTTGACAGGATTTACCGAGATTTCGCCGGAGTGGAGCGCCTTGCTTTCGCCGTTTTCCGAGATGATCAGACTGCCGTCGGGAGCGATAGCGGCGGCTTTCGCGGTGTGCGTTCCGTCTCTGTCGGTGTAGGTAATCTCTCTTCCGAGGACAAAATTCAGCTTGCTGTATTCGTCTATCATCCGGCTGACCGCTTCCGTACTGCTGTTCAGCGCGGTATACAAGTCAAAGAGCCTGTTGCAGATTTCCGCGCACAGGCGGTTCGGCTCAATATTGCCGACGCTGCCTGCCGTCGCGGCAAATTCCGCAGGGAAATGCGCGGTGGTGAGATTGATGCCGATACCGATGATGACGGAAAGCGGCTTATTCTGCGAATCAAGCACCAGCTCCGCAAGGATGCCCGCGACCTTTTTGCCGTCGATAAAAATATCGTTGACCCATTTGACCTGAGCGTTTTTACCGCTGAGCGCACGGATTGCACCGCATACCGCAACCGCCGACGCGCAAGTCAGGAGCTGGATGCTCGTAGGCTGACCGCCCACAGGGAGGGCAAGGCTAAAGTACAGCCCGCTGCCCTTCGGAGAATAAAAGTCATGTCCGCGTCTGCCCCTGCCCGCAGTCTGGCAGTCGGTGACATACAGCGCGGGGGAGAGGGAGGCTTCCGAAGCGCGGCGCTTCGCTTCATTATTGGTGGAATCAATTTCTTCAAAAACCCGTATAGAAATTTGATTTTTTAAAAATTTTTCAATTTTTTTTCGATTAATTGCCATAGCCCTGACCTTTTCATAGGTTGTAGACAGCAAAGCTGTCCGTTCGTGTATAAATATTGTCAATAATACCGAAAAAGCGACCCAAAACGCGCGATAATAGTTACAACGCGCTCGGGCGTTCTGTATTTTTTCGAGAACAAGTAATTTTGATTTATAATTGCAAACTAGAATTATACGCAAAAATTTTTAAAAAATTCCCGAAAAAGCGTTGACAAAATTGACGTTTTGTTTTAAAATACTACAATGTATCATTATGGGAAATATGCACCTTTGACAGGACGAAGATTTTTCGACAAAACATAATAACAAAGTCTTTGCCATTTGTCAAGAACAATTTGAAAACAATCTTGTAACCAACAGCTGTTTCCTTTGGTAAAGGGAGTTGTCGCGTAAGCGACTGAGGAATTGCATCGTTGTTTGAGCGTGCTGACACGCGGGTAACCGTGTATACTTCCCGCTTTTGTGATTCGATATTTTAGAAGGAGTGATGTGCCTAATGGTTAATGTCAAAAACGTCAAATTGGGCAACGCGGAGAGAAAGAGCTTCGGCAAAATTGAAGACGTCATCGGTATGCCGAACCTCATTGAAATCCAGAAGAAGTCCTATCAATGGTTTTTGGACGAGGGCCTGAAGGAGGTCTTTAAGGATGTTTCGGGTATTACGGATTACCAGGACAACCTTGTGCTTGACTTTATCGACTACACCCTCGATGTTGACCACCCCAACTATTCGGTAATCGAATGTAAAGAGCGCGACGCGACCTATTCCGCTGCGCTGAGAGTTACCGCGAGACTTTTGAACAAGGAAACCGGCGAAATCAAGGAGAGCAACGTCTACATGGGCGATTTTCCGCTTATGACGGACAGCGGCACCTTTGTCATCAACGGCGCTGAGCGTGTTATCGTATCTCAGCTCGTCCGTTCTCCCGGCGTCTACTTCAAGATGGAGCATGATAAGACAGGTAAGGAGCTGTACTCCTCGACTGTTATCCCGAACCGCGGCGCGTGGCTGGAATATGAAAACGACATCAACGACGTTTTCTATGTCCGTATCGATAAGAACCGCAAGCTGCCGATCACGGTGTTCCTGCGTGCCTTAGGACTGGGTACCGACGCGGAAATTGTCGAGATGTTCGGCGACGACGCGCGTATCAAGGCGACCTTTGAAAAGGATAACTGCAAGAGTGTTGAGGACGGCTTGCTCGAGGTATACCGCAAGCTGCGCCCCTCTGAGCCTCCGACAATCGAATCCGCACAAACACATCTGAACAACCTCTTCTTTGACCCGAGGCGCTACGATATGTCGCGCGTCGGCAGATATAAATATAATAAGAAGCTCAACCTTGCCGGACGCATCTCCGGCAGAACCCTGACCCAGCCTGTCGCCAATCCCCGCACCGGCGAGGTAATGGCACAGCGCGGCGATCGCGTATCGAAGGAGCTTGCCGCCGAAATTGACAACGCCGGCGTTAAGTTCGTCTTTGTCGCCGCCGACGACGGCAAGGAAGTCAAGGTGCTGTCCAACGGCATGGTTGACATCAACACATACGTTGACTTTGACTGTGTACCGCTCGGCGTTAAGGAACGCGTCAGCTTTGACGTACTCTGCGAAATCCTCGATTCCTGCGAGAGTGAGGAAGAGCTCAAGCGCGAAATCGAGCGCAGAGCCGGCGAGCTGGTTCCGAACCACATCACTACCGACGATATTTTCGCGTCCGTCAACTATATGAACTGCCTTGCCGAGCATATCGGCACAACCGATGACATTGACCATCTGGGCAACAGACGTATCCGCTGCGTCGGCGAGCTGATGCAGAACCAGTTCCGTATCGGCTTCAGCCGTTTGGAGCGCGTCATCCGTGAGCGCATGACCCTGCAGGCGCAGGATCCCGAGTCGCTCTCGCCCTCATCCCTGATTAATATTCGTCCCGTAACCGCGGCAATCAAGGAGTTCTTCGGCTCCTCTCCGCTGTCACAGTTCATGGATCAGACCAACCCCCTCGCCGAGCTGACGCACAAGCGCCGTCTGTCGGCACTGGGTCCCGGCGGTCTGTCCCGTGACCGCGCCGGATTCGAGGTTCGTGACGTTCACTACACCCACTACGGCCGTATGTGTCCTATCGAGACACCTGAAGGCCCGAACATCGGTCTGATTTCCTACCTCGCTACCTTCGCGAGAATCAACGAATACGGCTTTGTCGAGGCGCCCTTCCGCAAGATTGACAAGGAAAAGGGCGTTGTCACCGACGAGGTTATCTATATTACCGCCGACGTTGAGGACGAGTATATGGTCGCTCAGGCAAACGAGCCGCTCGACGAGGAAGGCCACTTTATCAACGAGCGTGTCGTCGGCCGTTACAAGGACGAGTTCGTCGAGCACAGAGCATCCCGCTTTGATTTGATGGACGTATCGCCGCGAATGGTTGTTTCCGTCGCAACCGCGATGATTCCGTTCCTCGAGAACGACGACGCGAACCGTGCGCTGATGGGCTCCAACATGCAGCGGCAGGCTGTTCCGCTGATGGTGACCGAATCTCCGATTGTCGGTACCGGCATGGAATATAAGGCGGGCACCGACTCCGGCGTTTGCGTACTGGCGGACGACGACGGTACCGTCATGAGCGTTGACGCCGACCACATCCGCGTCCAGTATGACAACGGCGCGGTTAAGGATCACGAGGTCATCAAGTTCCTGCGTTCCAACCAGGGTACCTGTTTCAATCAGATTCCCGTTGTCGAGCGCGGACAGCGCGTCAAGAAGGGCGAGGTGCTGGCTGACGGCCCCGCTACCAAGAACGGCGAGATTTCCCTCGGTAAGAACGCCCTGATCGGCTTTATGACCTGGGAAGGCTACAACTACGAGGACGCTGTTCTCATCAGTGAAAAAGTTGTTCGTGATGATGTTTATACATCTATCCATATTGAAGAGTATGAAATCGACGCCCGCGATACCAAGCTCGGACCCGAGGAAATCACCCGCGACATCCCGAACGTCGGCGAGGATATGCTCAAGGATCTGGACGAAAACGGTATTATCCACATCGGCGCCGAGGTTCATGCCGGCGATATCCTTGTCGGTAAGGTCACCCCGAAGGGCGAGACCGAGCTGACTGCCGAGGAACGCCTGCTGCGCGCGATTTTCGGCGAGAAGGCAAGAGAGGTCAGAGATACCTCCCTGCGCGTTCCCCACGGTGAAAGCGGTATCGTCGTTGACGTTAAGGTATTTACCCGCGAGGACAGCCGCGACGAGCTGCAGCCCGGCGTTAACAAGGTCGTCCGCTGCTATCTGGCGCAGAAGCGTAAGATTTCTGTCGGCGATAAGATGGCGGGCCGCCACGGTAACAAGGGTGTTGTTTCCCGTATTCTTCCTGTTGAGGATATGCCCTTCCTGCCCGACGGTACGCCGCTCGATATCGTACTGAACCCCTTGGGCGTACCTTCCCGTATGAATATCGGACAGGTACTCGAGGTTCACCTCGGCTATGCCGCAAAGGCGCTCGGATGGAAAATCATGACGCCTGTCTTTGACGGCGCGCATGAGCAGGATATCTTCCAGCTGTTTGAGGATATCAAGAACAAGGACGATTATCCCGATATGCGCGAGAATACCGGCATCGACTTCGGCGAATGCTTCCGCCTGAACGGTATTTCTATGGAATGCAAGACAAAGCTGCGTGACGGCCGTACCGGCGAATGGTTCGATAACCCCGTCACCGTCGGCTATATGTACTATCTCAAGCTGCATCACCTCGTTGATGATAAGATTCACGCGCGTTCGACAGGCCCGTACTCCCTCGTTACGCAGCAGCCTCTGGGCGGTAAGGCTCAGTTCGGCGGCCAGCGCTTCGGTGAGATGGAGGTTTGGGCGCTGGAGGCTTACGGCGCGGCATATACCCTGCAGGAAATTCTGACGGTCAAGTCCGACGACGTTGTCGGCCGTGTCAAGACCTACGAATCCATCGTCAAGGGTCAGAACATCCCGACTCCGGGTATCCCCGAGTCCTTCAAGGTTCTGATTAAAGAGCTGCAGTCGCTGGCGCTCGACGTCCGCGTCCTCAACGATCAGGGCGAGGAAATCGACCTCAAGCAGCACTTTGACGAGGACGACGATATTCCTGTTGCTTCCGATGACGACGATACCTCCCTCGACGAGGATCAGGTCATGACCTCTATGGACGGCTTCCTGCTCGACGAGGATCAGGACGAGGAAGGCAATATGTTTGATGAGTCATCTATCTTTGAGGATCAGGACGATATGCTCGATTATGATGACTACGGTACAGATGAAATATAAGGAGGGGCAAAATTATGATGGACAATAATGTTTTTGATTCAATTAAAATCGGCCTTGCTTCTCCCGACCAAATCAGAGAATGGTCTTACGGCGAAGTCAAAAAGCCCGAGACAATTAACTACAGAACCCTCAAGCCTGAGCGCGACGGACTTTTCTGTGAGCGCATTTTCGGACCGACCAAGGACTGGGAATGTCACTGCGGAAAGTACAAGAGAATCAGATTCAAGGGCAAGATTTGCGACCGCTGCGGCGTTGAGGTTACCCGCGCCAAGGTAAGACGCGAGCGTATGGGTCATATCGAGCTTGCCGCTCCCGTATCGCATATCTGGTACTTCAAGGGTATTCCGTCGAGAATTTCCCTGATGCTCGATATCTCCCCGAGAATGCTTGAGAAGGTGCTGTACTTCTCCTCCTATATCGTAACCGACCCCGGCGACGCGAGAGAGCTGACCAAGATGCAGTTCCTCACCGAGCAGGAGTATCGCGATATGCGCGAGAAGTATGAGGATGATTTCAAGGCGGCGATGGGCGCCGAGGCGATTCGCGACCTGCTTGCGGAAATTGACCTCGAGGAGCTTTCCGCCGAAATCAAAGAAGAGCTGGAGACTTGCACCACCACCCAAAAGCGCGCAAGACTCTCTAAGAGATTAGAGGTTGTTGAGGCGTTCCGTCTCTCCGGCAACCGCCCCGAATGGATGATTCTTGAGGCACTGCCGGTTATCCCTCCCGATATCCGCCCGATGGTACAGCTCGACGGCGGCCGCTTTGCGACCTCCGACCTGAACGATTTGTACCGCCGTGTCATTAACAGAAATAACCGTCTGAAAAGACTGTTGGAGCTGGAAGCTCCCGATATCATCATCCGCAACGAAAAGAGAATGCTGCAGGAGGCTGTCGACGCCCTGATTGATAACGGCAGACGCGGCCGTCCCGTAACAGGCCCGTCCAACCGTTCGCTGAAATCCCTCTCCGATATGCTTAAGGGTAAGCAGGGACGTTTCAGACAGAACCTTCTCGGTAAGCGTGTCGACTACTCCGGCCGTTCGGTTATCGTCGTCGGCCCTGAGCTGAAGATGTACCAGTGCGGCCTGCCGAAGGAAATGGCGCTCGAGCTGTTCAAGCCGTTCGTTATGAAGCGTTTGGTGGAAACCAAGGTTTCGCAGAATATCAAGGCGGCGCGTAAGGCGGTCGAGAGAGCAAAGCCCGAGGTTTGGGACGCGCTCGAGGTCGTCATCAAGGGTCATCCGGTTCTTCTGAACCGTGCGCCTACTCTGCACAGACTGGGCATCCAGGCGTTTGAGCCGGTACTGGTTGAAGGCCGTGCGTTAAAGCTCCATCCGCTGGTATGTACCGCGTACAACGCCGACTTCGACGGCGACCAGATGGCGGTGCACGTACCGCTTTCCGCCGAGGCACAGGCTGAGGCTCGCTTCCTCATGCTTTCCGCAAACAACTTGCTCAAACCTATGGACGGTAAAGCCGTTACCGTTCCTTCGCAGGATATGATCCTCGGCGCTTACTACCTGACGATGGAAAA
>CAJONB010000038.1 GCA_905235715.1 uncultured Ruminococcus sp.
TATTCGTAGGGGACGATGCCTTCCTCGCCGGAGACGGCACCCCTCTGTCATCCTGCGGATGACACCTCCCCCACGGGGGAGATCCCATCGTCCCGTTACGTTGATGACAAATCCCGTTTAAACGCGGAGCAAATCACACCTTTGCTGTAGGGTGCGGCGCACCGCTTCAAATCACATCTCTCACTCCACGCGGTGGACGTCCTCAAAAACGCAAATTAAATTCTCCGAAACGGCTCTGTCCTGATGCAGCGCGCCGAAATACCATTTACCGTAGCGCGTATTTTTCATCACGGTGTCGAGAAAAATATTCAAATCATTTACGGTTGCACTGCGGTCAATCAACCGCTTTACGCTTGCGGGAGGTTCATGCGTGACAATCAAATCCACCCGCCGTCTGTTCTGCTGAATATTGTCGACCGCATATTTTAGCTCCTCGTCCGTCGGCATTGAGGGCGGATCCTCCCGCGGTTCATCATCGTAGGGCGGCAATCCACCGCCGAGCGCTAAAACACTTTTGCCGTCAATCATATATATTTCGCCGCGCTTGAGGCAGTATATATTATGGTCGAGCTTATAGCCCTTGCCCTGATACAAATCGACCTCGGGATATTCCCTGAGCCGTTCAAAATTCTCATGCGCGCCCTCGACAAAGAGAATGTCATACTTCTTTTTACCGAGCTTTTTCAAGTTGCTTATTTCTTTATTAGAATTATCCCACACAAACCCGAAGTCGCCTGTCACAATCAGCTTGTCGCCTTTTTTCAGCCTTCCGAGCGGTCTGTCCATCAGGCTTTCGTAGTCGCCGTGAATATCTCCCGTCACATAAATCATATCTGCCTCCGCAAAAGTTTCTGTTTTTGTACCGCAATCGTCTTAATTTTTGAAAAAGTTACAATCTTTTAATTGATATCGCCGTGAGAATGGTGTAAGATAAAGACGAATATCAATGTCTTTTGACGAGCGCTATACCTATTCTTATATTATATTAGCATATCTTGAAGGAAAATACTATGAAAAAAAAGTTAAATTTTATTGTTTCGCTGATTTTGGTGCTGACCATTTCCGCCTGTACCTTCATCATTCCCGCGTCATCCTTTAAAAACGATGAGATTACCTCCTCCTACGCGATGCTCCTGATAAATCTCGATACCCGCACCGTCGTCTATTCGACGCGCGCGGATAAACAATGGAACGCTTCTTATCAGTCCGAGCTGATGACGTTTTTGCTGATGACCGAAAATGTTGAGAATCCCGAGGATGTTACCCTGACGGTTGACGAGGATTTTATCAATGGGCTTGAGGATTCCGACGGCTGTCTGAAAAATTATCTCGGCGAGGAGCTGACCCTCAAGGATTTGTCCGCTGTTATGCTGTTGACCTCCGGTTCCGACGCCGCGTTCCTGATTGCCGATTATGTCAGCAATTATAATCTTCCCGCCTTTGTCAAGGCGATGAATACCCGCGCCGAAAAGCTCAAATGCAAAAATACCTCTTTTGTTTCTCCGGGCTACAGCGAGTCAAAGGAACAGTACACCACCTGCGAAGACCTCAGCCGCATTTATAACTGCCTGCTGGATAACGAGCTGTATAACGAAATCATGAGCAGCCCGACCTATATCCCCGGGAAGTACGGCGACGATGATGACTACGCCGTTACGACGGAGAATTCCATTCTCAATCCGCGCAGCCCGTATTACTTCCGCTATGCCACCGGCGGCAAATTCGCCGTTGACCCGGCTGCCGGCGCGAGCCTTACCGTCACCACCTCTTACAGGGATATGCATTATCTGTTTATCGCGCTGCGCGGCAAGAACGAGGCGGAAGAGAACGTCTTTACCGATGCGCGCCGCCTGACGACGTGGGCGTATCTGAACCTCAGCGACCGCAAGGTGATCGACACCGACCAGTCCGTCGATAAGGCGACTGCCGTCAGCGTCTGGGGCAAATATGACATTAACCTTTACGCGGATAACTCCGCGAGAAAAACGCTCCCGAACGAGTATGAGCAAAATAAATTTTCCGTAAAAATGGATGTGCCGAAGGAGCTGCAGCTCCCGCTGTTCAAATCCGAATCCGTCGGCAAGGCGGAGATCCTCTACGACGGCGAGCGTTTGGATAAGGTCAGTATTGTACCGAATCACGACGAGGGTGTGTCCCTGTTATCCGACGTCGGCTGTTACGGCGGCTACGCGCTGGCGAAGATGTTCCCGAAGGTTCCCGGCGCCTATACGGAAGATTCCGGGGAGGAGCCTGAAACCGAACCCGCGACCGAAGCCCCGACCAAGGCAGCAAATAAGAAAAAGACCGGCGCGACGGAGAAGCCCAAAGAAACTGCGCAAGAAACCGTAGAACCGACCGGTTCAGAGGAGTGATGTGATGAAAAAAAGAATACGTCTGCTGTGTATGACACTGGCGCTTACCGTCATTCTGTCTGTTTCGGCTGCCTCTGTATCCGCCATTTCCTTTGAATGTGACGTTGTGACTCGCTCTGATTCCATCCTGATGGTCAATCTCGACACAGGCATGGAGGTGTATTCCAAGGACGCCGATACCCGCCGCTATCCCGCAGCGCTGACAAAAATCATGACCTACATTATCACGGTCGAAAATATCAAAGACCTCGACACCCGCATCGAAATCAAAAAAGCGGTGCTGGACAATGTTGTCAACAGCGGAATGGCATGCAGCGGGCTTGACTGGCATACAGGCGAGAAGCTGACCGTCACCGATGTTCTGTACGCGCTGATGCTTCCGCGCGGCAACGACGCGGCGATGATGCTTGCCGATTACGTCGGCGGGGGTGATGTGTCCGCATTTGTTGAACTGATGAACCGGAAGGCGGAGGAAATCGGCTGTGAAAATACCCACTTTATGAATCCGACCGGTGTTGACAGCGAGGATCAGTATACCACTGCGCGCGACATGGTGAAAATCTGCCGTTACGCGATGAGTACGCCGCTGTTTTCCAAGGTCGTTTCCACACCGTCCTATCTGCTCGAGGGCGACGATTATCCTGTCGTTACCACCAACTATCTGGTTGACGCGGCACGCGGCGGCGACAACTACTATACTTATGCAACCGGTATTCAAAACGGTTCCACCGACCAAGCCGGTACCTGTCTGGCTGCGTCCGCAATCTGCGATGGCTACGCGTATCTCTGCGTATGCCTGCACGCGCCTTATGATATGGAGGATGACAGGGATTACAGCATGGAAGACGCGGCAAATCTGTTCCGGTGGGCGTTTCTGAATCTGAAATTCATGTCGCCGGCAACCAAGGAAACGCCGATTTGTGAGCAGTCCGTCAAAAATACATGGGATACACAGAGCATCCTGCTCGTTCCCGAAACCGACCTCAATGTTGTATTGCCATCCGACTATAAGGAGAACGATGTCACGATTGTTCCCGACAACACCGATCCGGTCAGCGCACCCGTCAAAAAAGGCGACGTCATCACGACGGCGACCGTCTTTTATAAGGGCGAGAGCTTCCAAACGGTCAACCTCGTTGCTTATGAAGACGTCAGCGCAAGCCCGATTTTGTTCTTTACAAACGGCGTCGATAAGGTTCTGACGTCGATATGGTTCCTCGTTGCCGTCGGAATCGTTGTCGTGTTGTTTGTCGTATTTGTCAGTGTGTCATCGTCCTATAATAAGAAAAAGCGCAGAAATAAAAAATCCGATTCATAAGTGAAAGGCTGTCACAGGGACAGCCTTTCTTGTCATAATACCCGCTATAAATTCAAAAAACTTGACACAGCGCCGCAATAAAGCTATAATATAACTTAAACGATTATAAGTGTTACTATGTCCATTTATAAGGAGCAACGATATGATTTCCAAATTATCATGGATTCTGTTCATTCCGCTGACGTTGGCGGCGGCATTCTTCAAGCTTGCCCGGACAATCCTGCCGGATAACAGTGTTTTCGGATTATCGGATATGATGCTGGATTATTTGGTCATCGGCTGTGTCGCGCTGATATTTCTGTTTGCGCTGATTCTGTGTCTGTGTGACCGCAAGATTTCCAAGTATTATATCCCGCACCGTAATTTTGCCGCGGGAATAATCGGAATTCTGCTGGCGCTTGTGATGGCTGCCGACGGCGCAAACACCTTCTACGGCGTCATCGGAGCGGATAAGGTTGATGTTCTCGCGATTATCGAGGCGATCATGCTGGTTTTCGCGGCAATTGTATTCGTCGTCATGGGGCTGACGCATTCGTTCAGCAACAAAGAGAAAAAGACGTTCGGCTTGCTCTACGTAGCGCCTGCGCTGCTGTGCGCTGTACGTCTGATTCGCTGCTTTGTGGAGTTCACGACGATTTCCATTACAACGGCTGACGTCACCCGCCTGTTCTGCTATATTTTCGCGACAATGTTCTTCTTCAACTATGCCGTAACGCTCTCTTTGACCGAGGCAAAGCATGCTGTCAAGTCGTGCTTCATTTACGGCTTTCCTGCCTCAGCTGCGTTGATTTCCTACGCTGCAGGCAATATTTACGCGAGCTTCGATACCGAGAATATTATGAACAACGCGCAAATTGCAGAGATTGCCCTGATGGGGCTGTATATTCTGGCGTTCCTGATAGAGCTGTCGGTTTTTGTCAAGGATAAGGATCATGTCGTAATAGAGGATCAAGACGACATCGGGTATAAGGATATCCACGACGGCGAGGTTTCAGACAGTGAGGACTTTGTTGTCACCGGCTTGGAGGATGAAGAACGCTCAGACACTCCCGCGTCCTCTTATCTTTCCACCGCGGATACCGGCGATTTCCTTTATCAGGCGACGAAGGATGACAAAAGCCGCGAATCATCCTATTACAAGTCGGCGGCGAATGACGTCGGCGATTATATCACCGATGAGGTCGAGTCCGAGTATGATAAGGACGGAAAGACCAAAAAATCCTACACCGATCAGCTTGATGAAATCGATAAGTTGATTCTGGAAATTTCCGGTGATAAATAAGAAAAACTGTCATCATTTCTTTGTTGACACACTGCGGATAAAGTGCTATATTAATTACAATATTGATTGTTGACGGGGACAATATCCCTATTCTCCGCGCGACAGAGAGCCGTCGGTTGGTGCAAGACGGCGCGCGAATTACGGATTACCGCCCCTGAGATTGCTCAGGAAATGGAGCGACGTTTGCCGCGTTAAGGCAGAATGAGGGCTGCTCCTGCAGCCGAACTCAGGTGGAACCGCGTACCAAACGCCCTGATAATTCTGAAAAAGAATTATCAGGGCTTCCTTCATTTTTAGTGAAGAGTTAAGAGAAACGCAATAGGCTCCCTTGTGGAAAGGGAACTGTCAGTGCTCGAGCGGACACGCGTGTCCGCTGACATTCTCGAAGCAACCATATATTTACATAGAATACATTTAAAAGGAGAAGATAGATATGATTAACGTAGAACTCAAAGGCGGCGTCGTCAAGGAATTTGACGACAATATTACCCCCGCCGAGATTGCAAAATCCATTTCCATGGGACTGTACAAAAATGTTTGTGCTGCGATGGTTGACGGCAAGGTCTGCGACCTGCGTACTCCGCTGACCGCCGACTGCAAGGTCGAGCTGCTCACCTTTGATGATGAGGACGGCAAAAAGGCGTTCTGGCATACGACCTCGCATATTATGGCGCAGGCAATCAAGCGCCTTTATCCCGAAGCAAAGCTCGCTATCGGTCCCGCCATCGACGACGGCTTCTACTATGATTTTGACGTCGCAAAGCCCTTTGACAGCGACGATATCGCGAAGATTGAGGCTGAGATGAAGGCTATTGTAAAGTCCGGCATCGAAATCAGCCGCTTTGAAAAAGCGCCTGCCGACGCGGTACAGTACCTCGACGATATGGGCGAGCCGTATAAGGTCGAGCTTGCCTCCGAGCACGCCGGCAAGGGCGAGCCGATCAGCTTTTATAAGCAGGCGGAATTTGTCGACCTCTGCGCCGGCCCGCACCTTATGTCTGTCGCTCCCGTCAAGGCGTTCAAGCTGACTAACTGCACCGGCGCTTACTGGCGCGGTGATTCAAAAAATCATCAGCTTTGCAGGGTATACGGCATTTCCTTCCCGAAGGCTGCTATGCTCGAGGAGTATATCACCAAGAGGGAAGAGGCGCTCAAGCGCGACCATAACAAGCTCGGCAGAGAGCTGGAGCTGTTCACCACCGTTGATTATATCGGACAGGGACTGCCGATTATGCTCCCGAAGGGCGCGCGCGTGATTCAGCTGTTACAGCGCTTTGTTGAGGATTTGGAGCAGAAGAACGGCTGGCAGCTCACCAAAACCCCCTTCATGGCGAAGTCCGACCTCTTTAAAATCTCCGGTCACTGGGATCACTATAAGGACGGTATGTTTGTCCTCGGCGACGAGGAGAAGGACGACGAGGTTTACGCCCTGCGGCCGATGACCTGTCCGTTCCAGTATCAGGTGTTTCTCAACCGCGGCAGAAGCTACCGCGACCTGCCGATGCGCCTGAACGAAACCTCGACCCTGTTCCGCAACGAGGCGAGCGGCGAAATGCACGGCTTGATCCGCGTCCGTCAGTTCACGATTTCCGAGGGACATATTATCTGTACCCCCGAACAGCTCGAGGGCGAGTTTGAGCATTGTCTGAACCTCGCGATTTATTGCCTGAAAACACTCGGTCTGTATGAGGACGTCAGCTACCGCTTCTCCCAGTGGGACCCGAATGACCGTGAAAAGTATATCGGCACCGAGGAGGAGTGGAACGAGGTACAGGGCATGATGGGCAAAATCCTCGACGACCTCGGCATTGATTACAAAATCGGTATCGGCGAGGCGGCGTTCTACGGCCCGAAGCTCGATATCCAGATCAAGAATGTATTCGGTAAAGAGGACACCCTCATCACCATCCAGATCGACCCCATGATTGCCGAAAAATTTGACATGGAATATGTTGACCGCGACGGCGTGAAGAAGCACCCCTATATCATCCACCGCACCTCCCTCGGCTGCTACGAGCGTACTCTTGCGCTGCTGATTGAGAAGTACGCGGGCGCGTTCCCGATGTGGCTTGCTCCCGTACAGGTCAAGCTGCTGCCGATTGCCGACCGTCACCTCGACCGTATCTACGAAATCCGCAAAGAGCTGGAAGACCTCGGCATGCGCGTAGAGGTCGACGACAGAAGCGAGAAAATCGGTTACAAAATCCGCGAAGCTCAATTACAAAAGATTCCGTATATGATTGTCATCGGCGATAAGGATATCGAGAACAACACTGTCTCCGTGCGCCACCGCAAGGACGGCGACATGGGCTCTATGCCGCTCGGAGAATTCATCCAGCTCGCTCAGGAAGAAATCGACGCCAAGGCGATTAAATAAGCAAAAGGCTCCCTTGCGCAAAGGGAGATTCTAACTATCCACTACCAACTACCAACCACCAACGAACACTAAGGCAGGAACGAAATTGAAACGCAGGAGAAGAAAGCTAAAACCGTATAAGGTCAGCCGCGGCACCTTAGAGGAGCAGAAGCTCAGAGAGGATAAAAAGACAGAGACCCAGCGCGCTCTGCTGATTATCCTTCCTATTCTGATGCTCGCGGTGCTTGCCGTCGGTATCTTTTTCGGCTATAAAAGCTATCGGCAGAGCGTGGAGGAAGAAAAGAAAATCTTATCCGAATCCGCCGCGACTGAGGCTGAGCCTGCCGACCCGATGCTGCTTACTGTTGTCAGTCCCGCCTACCCGCTGGAGGAAAGCTATGTCCCTCCTCTGACTGATTTCGGGAATGTCCGCGTTTCTCCCGTGATGACGGAGGATTTAGAAAAGATGCTTGCCGCCGCCGAAAAAGCGGGTTATCCGCTCACGTTGAACGAAGGATATATTTCTTTTAAAGAACAAAAAGAACGCTACGACAGCGCCGTGGAAAAATACCGCATAGGTTCAAAGGCGACGCTCGTCAAGGCGGAATCCGAGGTAAAGCGCTCCATCCCGCGCGAGGGAGAGAGCGAACAGCAGACAGGTCTTGTGATTCGATTGGACGACGATGTAAAGGGCAAGTTTGAAAACAGCGGGGCATACAAGTGGCTGCAGCGCAACGCCGCCGACTACGGCTTCATCCTGCGCTATCCCTCCTCTGAGAATGTCGGAGGTATAGGCTTTTCGCCGAATTTGTACCGCTATGTCGGCAGGGAAAACGCCTACCGTATGCGCGCTTATAACATGACCTTTGACGAATACACGGCGTATATGTCCTTTCAGTAACACGAATCTTTGCTAAAATCCAAAAAAAGTCTTGCATTTTATAAAAGCATGATGTATAATTAATCCGTTAACGTGTGTATAAACGTATCGATATATGTGAAAGAGGTGAATCAAATGCAGGAAAAGATCCATCCTGATTACGGTCAGACTACCATTACCTGCGCTTGCGGTAATGTCATCGAGACCGGTTCCACAAAAAAGGATATCCGTGTTGAAATTTGCTCTAAGTGCCATCCTTTCTTCACCGGAAAGCAGAAGCTCGTCGATACAGGCGGTCGTGTAGATCGCTTCAAGAAGCGCTTCGGCATGGAGTAATACAGTTTCCGAGCATAAGGCGGTACTGCGGTACCGCCTTACTTTATGCATTATCCCACCAACCACCAACTACCAACCACCAACCACCAACTATTAACTACCAACTATCAACTACCAACTATCAACTAACAACTATCAACTACCAACTATCAACTAAAGGTTATGCCAACATACAAAACGATTCAAAAACCCGCTTCCGCCGAGCTGATTGAAAAGCGTTCGCGCTTTATCGGCTATGTGCGCCCCGTAACGACGCAGGAGGAGGCGGTTGCCTTTATCAACGAAATAAAAAGCAAGCATTGGGACGCGACCCATAACGTGTACGCCTACGTGCTCCGCGGGGAGGGAATCTCCCGCTACAGCGACGATAACGAGCCGCAGGGTACGGCGGGCATCCCCGTACTGGACGCGATTCGTAAGCGCGACATCACCGACTGCGCCGTTGTTGTGACGCGCTATTTCGGCGGCACGCTGCTGGGCGCGGGCGGCTTGGTGCGCGCCTATTCAGCCGCGGCGAAGGCGGGCATTGACGCGGCGGGGGAGTGCGTGATGACGCTCTGCTCTGTCTGCACGCTGAAATGCTCTTATACGCTGTACGGAAAAATCCCCGCCCTGATTGCCCGCTTTGAGGGGACGGCGGACGATTCGGAATTTGCCGACGACGTGACCGTCCGCTTTCATCTGCCCTGTGATATGCTGCCCGCGTTTAATAAGGCGCTGAGCGAGGAATCCTCGGGCAGGGCTCAGGCGCAGGAAAACGGTACGCAGTTTTTTGCGAAATAATTTGAAAAATTAAAATATTTTCGGCATTTTAAAGGATAAACAGCAATTTTTGCGTAAATAATACATGGAAGACTTGTGAATAACTTTTATGCGCTTTTTCCCTGCAAAAATCAATTTTTTCAGTGAAAAGCATATCCGGAATCGGGAAAAATCCCGAGAAAGTGAGAAAAATGCGTTTATCGGATGATTTTATCAGCGAGGTCAAATACCGCAACGACCTCGGCGAATTGGCGGCGTCCTATATGCAGCTGAAACGCCGCGGGCGAAATCTGGTCGGGCTTTGTCCCTTCCACGGAGAGAAAACCCCTTCCTTTAATATCTACACCGAGAACGGCTCGTTTTATTGCTTCGGCTGCGGAGCCGGCGGCGATGTGATTTCTTTCGTCATGAAAATCGAAAACCTCGATTACCTCGAGGCGGTCAAGTTCCTTGCCCAGCGGGCGGGAATGTCCATGCCCGAGGATGACTATGACGATTCCATGTCGCGGCTGAGAACCCGCATTTATGAAGCGAACCGCGAGGCGGCGCGCTTCTATTACAAGAAGCTCGGCGAGCGAGAGGGAGCACAGGGGCTGGCTTATCTGCGCGGCAGAGGGCTTGCAGACAGCACAATCCGTCATTTCGGTCTGGGCTTTGCGCCGGAGTCGCGCTTTGCTCTGGGCGATTATCTGCTCGGCAAAGGCTTTACCGAATCGGAGCTGATAGCCGCGAACTTAGTTTTTAAATCACGCTCGGGCAGGGGAGTGGTAGACCGCTTCTACAACCGCGTGATGTTTCCCATCATCGATGTGCGGGGGAATGTGATTGCGTTCGGCGGCCGCATTATGACCGACCAAAAGCCGAAGTACCTCAATACCTCCGACACAATTGTATTCAACAAGAGCCTCAACCTGTTTTCGCTGAACAACGCGAAGAACAGCAAGTCGCGCGCCTACATCCTCTGCGAGGGATATATGGACGTGATTGCGCTGAATCAGGCGGGCTTTACCGAGGCGGTAGCGACCCTCGGCACCGCGCTGACCTTTGATCAGGCGACGCTGCTCAAGCGCTACTGCGACGAGGTTATCGTGTGCTACGACGCGGATGAAGCGGGGCAGAAGGCAACCGCGAGAGCGATTGATATACTGCGCCGCGCTGGTATCGTCGTCAGGGTTCTGCGGATTCCCGACGGCAAGGATCCCGATGAATTTATCCGCCGCCACGGCGACAAGGGACACGCCGCCTTTAAAAATCTGCTGGAGAGCAGCGGCAACGACGTGGATTACCGTATGCAGCAGCTCAAAAGCGGCTTTGATATGAATTCGCCGCAGAGCAAGCTCGGCTATCTCAACGAGGGCGTCAAGCTGCTCGCGGAGTTGGATAATCCGATGGAGCGCGATATCTACGCGTCCAAGCTGTCGGATGAAACCGACGTCGCAAAGCCCTCTATCATGGAGCAGGTCAACCGCCTTGTCAAGCGCAAGTCGTATAACCGCAGCAAGGACGAATTCAAGCAAATACAAAAGAATCTCTCCGCGCGCGACGACCGTATCAATCCCCAGCACGCCGCCAATCTTCGCGCGGCGACCGCCGAGGAAAACCTGATCGCTTTTCTCGTTAACAATACGGACAAGCTCGGTTATATCGAAAGCAAGCTCAAGCCGGAGGATTTCATCACCGACTTCAACCGCAAATTATACGTATATTTCTGTGAGAGAATTAAAAATCAAAAAGAACCGATGACGACCGTCTCTGCGGACTTTACCGCCGACGAAGCGTCGCAGGTCTACCGTATCGTCACCTCTTACAGCAACATCCGATCCACGCCGCAGGCGCTGGACGAATATATCGGCGTGATTCTGGACGAGGGCACAAAAATGTCCGAAAGTGATATTGCGAACGCCTCGACCGGTAGCCTCGCCGAATATCTGCGAAAGCTCGCGGAGCAAAAAAAGTAATTCATACATTTACATAGAATTCAAACGGAAAGGAATATGAAAATATGGCTGCACCTGTATCTGATAAGAAAAATCTTGTCAAGGAGTTGACAGACCTCGGGAAAGCAAAGGGGAATATTACCAATCAGGATATACTTGACGCAATCGGCGAGATGGATATCGACCCCGAACAGCTCGAAAAGCTATATGATTCGCTGGAACAGGCGGGCATTGAAATCGTAGAGACCGATATTGCGGAGGATCTCTCGCTTGAGGGTCTGAATATCACCGAAAACGGTGAGGAGCTCACCGAAAACGCCGCTTCGGATTCGTTGGATTCGTCCGATAATATTTCGATTGACGACCCTGTCAAGGTCTACCTCAAGGAAATCGGCCGCGTACCGCTGTTGACACCCGAGGAGGAAATCGAGCTTGCTATCCGTATCTCCGAGGGCGACGTCAACGCCAAGAAGCGCCTTTCCGAAGCTAACCTGCGACTCGTCGTCAGTATCGCGAAGCGCTATCTCGGACGCGGTATGCACTTCCTCGACCTGATTCAGGAGGGTAACCTCGGTCTGATCAAGGCGGTCGAAAAGTTTGACTATACAAAGGGCTTCAAGTTCTCTACCTACGCGACATGGTGGATTCGCCAGGCAATTACCCGCGCGATTGCCGACCAGGCGCGTACGATCCGTATTCCCGTCCACATGGTGGAAACCATCAACAAGGTCAAGAAGGTGTCTTCTCAGCTCTTGCATGAGAACGGCCATGAGCCGAGCGCAGAGGAAATCGCCGAGGAGCTGAATATGCCTGTCGACAAGGTGCGCGAAATTATGCGCGTGGCGCAGGAGCCGGTATCGCTTGAAACGCCGATCGGCGAGGAAGAGGACAGCCACCTGGGCGACTTTATCCCCGACGACGACGCTCCCGCTCCCGCGGACGCGGCGTCGCACACCAT
>CAJONB010000039.1 GCA_905235715.1 uncultured Ruminococcus sp.
GAAAGGGAATCACCCTTGCCGACGGCACTCTCTGTCAGCCTGGACAAGCCGTTTGCCTCGGAAATAACCGCGTCGAGGTGCGGATCCACGAGGGCAAATACCATCAGGTCAAGCGGATGTTTGCGGCGCTGGGCTATACGGTCATCGCGCTGGAGCGCACCCGAATCGGCGCGTTATCCCTTGATGAGGCGCTCGAAAAGGGTCAGGTCAGACCCCTGACGGACGCAGAAGCCATGCAGGTCTTTGCGGAAAGGGAGTAAAAATCCGCGGATTCCGGCGGTTTGTTCCGTCTTTACCTCCCCGCAAATAGAAGAAATCCTCAAAAATGCATATAAAAAAGGGCTGTTTCTTCGTAATTATTCCCGAATCCTTGTAAATTTCGCCTAAAAACAGCAGCCTATTTTTGCCACCCTCGGGATATTGTCTAAATTTTGGCATGAATATTTAGTGAAAAAATATGTGGTAATGGGCTTTGAATTGTGATATATTATATTCGTACTATCACAAGTGTGACAGATTGGATATTATTGGAGGTTTTCTAATGGCTAATGTATCATTGCAACACGTTTACAAAATCTACGACGGCGGTGTTGTCGCCGTAACTGACTTTAACCTCGAAATTGAGGATAAAGAATTCATCATTCTCGTAGGTCCTTCCGGTTGCGGTAAGTCCACCACCCTGCGTATGATCGCGGGTCTTGAGGACATTTCGAAGGGCGAGCTGTACATCGGCGACAAGCTCTGCAACGACGTCGCTCCCAAGGACAGAGATATCGCGATGGTTTTCCAGAACTATGCGCTTTATCCGCACATGACCGTTTACGATAACATGGCGTTCGGTCTGAAGCTCCGCAAGATGCCCAAGGAAGAAATCAAGTCCAGAGTTTCCGAGGCGGCGCGTATCCTCGGTATCGAGCAGTACCTCGATAGAAAGCCGAAGGCTCTGTCCGGCGGTCAGAGACAGCGTGTTGCGCTCGGCCGTGCAATCGTCCGTGATCCTAAGGTATTCCTGCTCGACGAGCCGCTGTCCAACCTCGACGCGAAGCTCCGTGCGAACATGAGAACCGAGATCAGCAAGCTCTATCAGAAGCTCGGCACCACCTTTATCTACGTTACCCATGACCAGACAGAGGCTATGACAATGGGTACCCGTATCGTTGTTATGAAGGACGGCTTCATCCAGCAGGTCGATACACCTCAGCATCTGTATGACCTCCCCTGCAACGAGTTCGTCGCAGGCTTCATCGGTTCTCCGCAGATGAACTTCATCGATGCGGTTCTCGTGAAGGACAACGGCAAGTTTGCCCTCAAGTTTGACGAGTACACCATCGTTCTGCCCGACAGCAAGAACAAGAACGGCTGCCTCGAGCCCTATGCAGGCAAGGAAGTCCGCTTCGGTATCCGTCCCGAGCACGTTCATGACGAGCCCGAGTACCTCGAGAAGTGCAAGGACGGCAACGGCCTGATGAACGCGAACGTCGTCGTAACCGAGCTGATGGGCGCTGAGATTTATCTGTATGTCAATATCGGCGGCAACCAGGTTACCGCCCGCGTAGAGCCGACCTCCACTGCGAAGCCCGGCGACTACATTGACGTTGCGTTCGAGCTTGACAAGATTCACATCTTTGATAAGGAAACCGAAATGACCATCACCAACTGATAGGTTGATTTGCAGTTTATCCCCCGACCCCGGTCGGGGGATTTTTGTCGTGAACGGTTTACATCCCCTTATTCAACCAACTACCAACCATCGACTCGTCACTAAAACAGCCGCCCTTCCGGACGGCTGTTGTTTCTTAAATATTCAATCCGTTTTCTGCCAGCTTTCGCCTGAGGTTCAGCAGCTTACTCAGCGGCAGGACGTAGTTCTCCTTCATGCCGTTGTCGCACCAGTCCATGATAAGACCGAAGCTCATGCACTTATAGAGGTTTACCACCATCTCGCGCTCTTCCTCATTAAAGACCCCCGCGGGAATCACCACGTCGATATAGATTTCGATAACGTGCTCGCATACCTTCATCAGGCACCGCTCGTAGATATAGCGGTGGGAGGAGTTGAGGATATGCACGGCGGCACGGCGGTTCTGCAGGATGAATTCCGTGCTGACCTGCAGCGCCTGCTCCAGCGATTCGATATCGGGGTATTCGCGGATGATTTCCTCCGCCTGCTCCATCAGCAGCTCCTCTACCAAAGCGGGCATATCGGCATAGTGATAGTAAAAGGTGTTGCGGGAAATCCCGCAGCTGTCGGTGATATCACGAATGGTAATCTGGTCAATCGGCTTTTTGTCAAGGAGCTTTACAAAGGCGTCCTTGATGGCTTTTTTGGTCAGAACAGACATGGGGGTATCGCCTCCTCGATGATGTAAGTTTATTATAGCTGATTTTTCCGGATTTTGCAAGTAAAAGCTATTGCATTTGAGATGCGCTGTCCTATATAATAGAAGCGGTGATGAATATGAAGATAGCGTATGCGGGCTTTGACCTCATGCAGTCCGCCCTTGAAGCCCTCTGCCGGAATAACGAGGTAATGAAGCTGTTCACCTGCGTTGTAGACGGCGATTTTGAAACCAACAGCGGAGTGATTGCCCTTGCACGGCGGTACGGCTTTCCCTATACGACGGTGCATATTACCCCCGCCGACGTGGACGCGCTGGTTGAAAGCGGCTGTGAGCTGCTGGTGTCGGCGGGATATTACTACAGAATCCCGACGGATTCCCGCCTGCCGATGGTGAACATCCATCCCTCTCTGCTGCCCTACGGTCGCGGACCGTGGCCGATGCCGCTCGCGATTCTTGACAGCCTGCCCGAAAGCGGCGTGACTGTGCACAAGACGGAGGAGCGCTTTGATACGGGCGATATCCTGCTGCAGGAGCGCTTTGCAATAGCGCCCGGTGAAACCCTCGAAAGCTTTATGGAGAAGGTGAATTCTCTCGTGCCGGCAATGACGGACGCTCTGACGGCGGATTTTCAGCGCCTTTGGGATAACGCCCTGCCGCAGGGCGAGGGCGTGTATCAGCCTGAGCCTGCCCCGGAGGACTATGTGCTGTCGAGGGACAGCGACCCCGGATACGCCGACCGTGTACTGCGCGCGTTTTACGGCTACTATACGCTTTATACCGACGGCGGGCAGCTGTTCCGTATCAAAAAAGGCAGCCTGAGCTATGAGAAAAGCAGCGGAAAACAGTACGCTGTCAGCGGAGCATTTATAGATGTAATAGAAGAGTGACACATTGATTTACAAAAATATTGCATAAAATTGCAGAATTCTGTTGACTTTAACCGAATCTTGGATATATAATAGAGAAGAATTAGAGGCGCGGGCTTCATCAGTAGCCGGAGAGCGACACGGGAATGTCGCCGGCAAAAGGGAATCCCGCCGAAGTGTACGTCCTTTCCCGGCGGGCGTATGCTGGGATAACGCAGAAGATGCGTTATACTGTCGTTATGGAGATAACGGAGTGCTATTCGACGAACTGGGATTCTGAGCCGTGGCACGTCCACGGCTTTATTATTATAATGGAGGGAAAACAAACAATGTCAAAAACGAAAAAAATTGTCGTGAGTATTTTTATTCTCGCGATTATCGGACTGCTGATCTGGGGCGTTGTGTCCGGCGGCTCTCTGGGTACCGTTAAGTGTCAGGATTGCGGCGGCACGGGTATCGTCGAGGACGCCGAATGTGAAAACTGCGCCGGCGCGGGCGAGGTTCGCGGAACGCTGTGGGCGCTGTTGCCCCCGGTCATTGCTATCGGACTTGCGCTGATTACCAAAGAGGTTTATTCCTCGCTGGCGATCGGTGTTGTTGCCGGCGGTATTCTCTATGCCTGCTCGGCGGGCGGTCTGTTCGGCAGCTATTTCCACCCGCTGCAGACGATGAATGCGATTACCGGCGACGGTCTGATTACCGCTGTACAGGATACGGCGGGCGTATTCATCTTCCTGATTGAGCTGGGTATCATCGTCGCGCTGATTAATAAGGCGGGCGGCTCACAGGCGTTCGGACGCTGGGCGGTCAAGCACATCAAAACCCGCGCAGGCGCGATGCTCGCCACCTTCTTGCTCGGCGTGCTGATTTTCATTGACGACTATTTCAACTGTCTGACGGTCGGCTCGGTTATGAGACCCGTCACCGACAGTCACAAGATTTCGCGTGCGAAGTTCGCTTATCTGATTGACGCGACTGCCGCTCCTGTATGTATGATTGCTCCGGTATCCTCATGGGCTGCCGCCGTCGCGACCTACGCCGAGGACGGTCAGGGTCTGAAGCTCTTCATTACCGCGATTCCGTACAACTTCTATTCTCTGCTCACCTTCGTATTTATTATCGCGATTTGCCTGATGAACTTCGACTACGGCTCGATGGCGATGCATGAATACAACGCAATGTATAAAGATGACATCTACACCACCGGCGAGCGCGTTGATAAGGAGCTCGACAACGAGCAGGTCAGCGACAGAGGCAGAGTTATCGATCTGATCCTGCCGGTTCTCGTCCTGATTGCCGTGTCTGTATTCGCCCTGATTTACAACGGCGGCTTCTTTGATTCCTCAAGCGACTATTACCACGACTTCATCGGCGCTTTCGGCGAGACCGACGCGACCTTCGGTCTGCCGTGGGCGGGTGCGATTGCGCTGCTGTTCACCATTGTGTACCTGATGGCGCGCAGATGCGCGAACTTCAAGGAATGTATGGAGGCTTTCCCCAAGGGTTTCAACGCCATGGTTCCGCCTATCCTGATTCTGACCTTCGCGACCGCGCTGAAGAATATCACCATGGGTCTGGGCGCAAAGTATTATGTCGCCGATTTGATGAGCGGTGCGGCTGAAGGTCTGCAGAACCTCCTGCCCGCAATCATCTTCCTCGTAGCGGTATTCCTCGCGTTCTCCACCGGTACATCATGGGGCACCTTCGGTATCCTTATCCCGATTGTCCTCTCGATTTTCCCGAGCGGCGAGCTGCAGGTCATCGGTATTTCCGCTTGTTTGGCAGGCGCTGTCTGCGGCGACCACTGCTCACCGATTTCCGATACCACCATCATGTCCTCTGCGGGCGCGCAGTGTAACCATATCAACCACGTCAGTACCCAGCTTCCCTACGCGCTGACTGTCGCGGGTATCTCGTTCGTCAGCTTTATCATCGCGGGCTACGTCCAGAAGTGGATCATCGCCCTGCCGATTGGTATTGTTCTCACCATCGGCGTCCTGTTCCTGCTCAAATACATCAACAGAAACCGTATCGCCGCCTTGAAAGAAGCGGACGAAAAAGCCGACGCCACAGGAGAAATGTAAACCTATTGAATAAAAATTCCCGCCGTACAATAATGTGCGGCGGGTTTTGTTTTAGTGAAGAGTGAAGAGATGAGGGAAATGCTGACGCGTTTTGGCATATAGACGTTTGTGAACAAATGCAACGAGAGCTGTAGGGTGTGCCGCTGAGCAAATGTTCTCTTGCAAAATTTTTTGCGAATGTGTAAGATGAATTCAAAACCTGCGTATATAGTTACAGACGTCTTTCAGGAGGTGAGGATATGAGCGATAAGGAGCTGCTGCGCCTGTTGCGGAGGAATCCCGCAAAGGGCTTTGACAGGATGGTCGGTCTGTACGGCGGACTGCTTTACGCGCTTGTCCGCGGACGGCTGACCCCCGCTTGCTATGGCTCGACGGATGTCGAGGATGTCGTCGCGGATACGTTCAGCGATTTCTACCTCAGCCTTTCCTCTTTTGACCCCTCGCGGTGCAGTATCAAAAGCTACCTTTGTGTGATTGCACGGAACAAGGCGGCGGATGTACTGCGAAAAAAACGCCCTGCGGAATTGCCCATAGAGGACGCGGAGGATGTGCTTTATGTGTCAGATACCGCGGAGGAAAGCGAGCTGCGTGCGGATGTTCTGCATGCTGTCGGAAATCTCGGCGAACCTGACAGCGAGATTCTGGTACGCAAGTATTATCTCGGTCAGCCGTCGAAGGAAATCGCTCACGCCCTCAGCCTCACACCCGCGAACGTCGATACCCGCGCCTACCGCGCCGTCGAAAAACTGCGAAAGCTGTTCGGAGGTACATCATGAAAAGGTCTGTTACCAATATACTCAACGACTGTCAGCCGCAGGAGCTTGACAGCCTGCTGGAAAATATCAACATCACTCTGCCCGAGGATGTGGACGCGGACGCCGTAACATCCCTCGCGACGCAAAAGGCGGGCGTTGTCCACCGCCGTCATACTGCCCGCAGAGCTGCCCTGATTGCCGCCTGCGTTGCCCTGCTCGCGGGAATTCTCGTCGGATGCTATGTTGCCGAGCAGAACGAATACAACAGCGCCGTGAGATTCTTTGACCTGAACAACCTCGATACCGCCGGCTTGTCACGCGACGATATCAAGCGCGTCTACCGCGATATGACAACGGAGAGCTTCTCGCGCGACGAGAGCGCCGAGCTGCTCCTGCAAAACAGCGATAACAAAGAAATCTATGCCACCGGTAAATCCACCGACCGCGTTGAGGGCTTGAATATCAGCATCATGAACAGTGCAAACAATGCGGACATCGGAACAATCGAACAGCTGTACGGTAGGTACCCTTCGGATGATGCGGTCGGTCACGGGAATATCCCCGACAAGACAATGTACTTCGTCGGCGATGAATTAGAGAAAACGGCGGCAAGCGAAACGGTCTGGCGCACCAAGCTGCCGCATTGTTACGAGGACTATTATATCTCAAACGGCAAGGCGCTGATCTGGGGCAGCTATATCTATGATACAAAACACGACTATATGCACACCTCTGTCGCTCTTATCGACGACAGTAACGGCAAGCTCCTCTGGGAAAAGACCCTCGATACCAAATACAATTTTGACGAGGACGCCGTCGCGACAATCAATGATAACGGTTATATCGGTATGCTGACGCTTGCGACAGACGACCGCTTTTCGGAAGAAAAGATGTTGGTTTTTCGCGAGTTGGATGACAGCGGCGAGATTGTAACGGAGCAGGAACAGGAGCAAAGTATCATATTCAACAACCGGATTACCGCATTGAGCGACGGCTGGCTGGCGGAGGTATCGTATTCTCTGCCGCAGGACAGCTTGGCTGACAGGCTCATCAAGCTCAGCCCCGCGGGTGAAATTCAGGCGGTATGGGCGCTGGAGGATGCTGACGATACGGAATATGAAGTCGTTGCGATGACAGAATACGACGGAAAAATCTACCTGTCCGTTCAGGCGCGCTGGTATGGATCGCAGTTATATGATGACCTCGTGTGGGATGATCCGTCGGACAGCGGCTTCACCGACACGCTGCGCGACACGGCGCGGGAAGTATTCAGCTCGGTGCTGTTTGTCTGCGATCCCGACAGCGGCAAGCCCGAGGAATTCTACTCCGTCGGCGGCACCATGCCCGGCAGCCTGAGCGTGGATGACGGCGGCTGCCTTGTCTGGCACGTCGGACGAATCGTAAAATGCGGTTACTGTCCGTACGCAAGCTCCTTCACATTTTACGGTTTCACACGGCGGTATGATTATACCTTCGACAGCGATAACAACAAGCTCAAAGAGGAAAAGACGGATATATTCAATAGCTTCTATACGATATAATCAAGCTGGTGGTTGTAGGGAGGGGACAGTTTAGTTAAGAGTTAAGAGTGAAGAGTGAAGAGTTGAGGGCGGGCGCTGCCCGCACCCGATTTCTATTAACCACCAACTACAGACTACCGACTACCAACTACCGGCTACCGACGCCTCACCAAAAACTCCCGCCGAAAAGCGTTCCCTTACCGGGGCGCTTTTTCTATATCTTGTGGGTATTTTCCGCTCTGCACACAAGTCAAACTGCCGTTCACAAAAAATTTGCAAAATTGTAATAACAGTGACGTATTTTTGTCATATAATCCAAAAAAGTAAAACCAAATCTGTACCTTTGGGCTGAAAAATGGGATAAAATCGGCGCTTTTTGCACCCTATCCGTCTTTAACCGTTTTACCGCAAAATATTACTATTGTGCAATCATTATGAATCTATTCGGGTATTTTTTCGTTTTGATATGAAAAAAGCACAAGAGATTTTGAAAAAAAGGTTGCATTTTCTGCTCCTTTTGTGTAAAATGTATATGAGATAGGTGGCTTCTTTATGTAAATCACCAAATCGTTCGGTATTTTGACTATTTTTGTAACGGAGGAGCAATATGTCCAACAGATTATTTCAGGGCGTTATTCATCAGATGAAGGACGCTATTGACAGAACTATCGGAGTGGTTGATGAAACCGCGGTCGTTATCGCTTGCTCGGAGCTGGGACGAATCGGCGAGGTCAACGACAGCATCAACGCCGAGACTCTCTCTGCAACCGTTCCATTTGTCATCAACGGACACACATTCAAGTCATTCGGTTCCTCATCCAGAGCGGAGTACGCGGTATTTGTATCGGGCAGCGACGAGCTTGCCCAGAAGTATGCCCAGCTGTTAGCGGTATCGCTGTCGTCCATCAAGCAGTATTATGACGAGAAGTACGACCGCGCTAACTTTATCAAGAACGTTATCCTTGACAATATTCTGCCCGGCGACATCTACTTAAAGGCGCGCGAACTGCGCTTCAACAGCGACGTCAGCCGTGTTGTCATGCTGATAAGAATCACGTCCAAGACCGATGTGTCCGCCTTTGATGTGATTCAGAATCTTTTCCCCGACAAGACCAAGGATTTTGTCATCAATATCAACGAGACCGAAATCGCCCTCGTCAAGGAAATCCGTCCGGGCATTTCGTCGAAGGATCTCGAAAAGCTCGCGGGCTCTATCGTAGACACCCTCTCGACCGAGTTCTATACCCACTGTGTCGTCGGTATCGGCACCACCGTCGTCGGCATCAAAGATCTGGCACATTCCTTTAAGGAGGCGCAGGTTTCTCTCGAGGTCGGCAAGGTATTCGACACCGAGCGCACGATCGTCAGCTACGACAACCTCGGTATCGCGCGTCTGGTGTACCAGCTTCCGACAACGCTCTGCGAAATGTTCCTCAAAGAGGTGTTCAAGCGCGGCTCGATCGATTCGCTCGATCAGGAGACCCTGTTCACGATTCAGAAGTTCTTTGAGAACAACCTGAACGTTTCCGAGACCTCCCGCAAGCTGTTCGTCCACCGCAACACCCTCGTCTACCGCCTTGAAAAAATCAAGAAGCTGACGGGTCTGGATTTGCGCGAGTTTGAGGACGCTATCGTATTTAAGGTAGCCCTGATGGTCAAGAAGTACCTGACCTCCAATCCCACAAAGTATTAAAAACGTTTGTAACGTCCTATGAGGACGATAACCGTCAAATAATTAACCCCAAAAGGATTTGTTATTATGATAGAATTCAAGAATGTTTCCAAGATATACTCCAGCAACGGCGCACACGCGCTGGATAATGTCAGCCTCGATATCGAAAAGGGCGAATTCGTCTTTATCGTCGGCGCGTCCGGCGCGGGTAAAAGTACCTTCTTAAAGCTGATTATGCGCGAGGAACAGCCCACCTCCGGCACCATTATCGTCAACGATATGCACCTGGAGACCCTTCCCCGCAGAAAGGTACCGTATCTCAGGCGCTCCATGGGCATCGTGTTCCAGGATTTCCGTCTGATTTCCAAGATGACTGTTTATGAAAACGTCGCGTTCGCGATGCGCTGCGTCGGCAAGAAGAGCAGCACCATCAAGAAGCGCGTCCCCTATATCCTCGATTTGGTCGGTCTTTCCGATAAGGCGAACGACCATCCGACGGAGCTGTCCGGCGGCGAGCAGCAGCGTGTATCGCTGGCGCGCGCGCTGGTTAACAACCCCGCAATGATTATTGCCGACGAGCCGACCGGTAATATCGACCCCGAAATGAGCTACGAAATCATCGAGCTTCTGTCAGAGATTAACAAGCGCGGCACCACTGTCCTGGTCGTTACCCATGAGCATGACCTTGTCAAGAGCTTTGACAAGCGCGTCATCAACATTGAGAACGGCAGAGTGGTCGCGGACTCGGCGGATGAAGAATACATCGCGATCTGACGGAGGGTGAAGTTATGAGCAGTTTTGGCTATCAAATCAAAGAGGGCTTTAAAAATCTGTTTAGCAACCGCATGATGAGCCTTGCTTCCATCGGCGTACTGGTTTCCTGTCTGGTGCTGACAGGCTCGGCGGTTCTGCTGACGGTCAACGTCACCAGCTGTGTCGATTCCGTCAGTGATAACAACCTCACCAACGTCTATCTCGACGACGATATGGATCACCTCCATGCGGTCGCTATCGGTCAGGACCTGCTTGCAGTCGACCATGTTGTCGACGCGCAGTTCGTCGAGAAGGACGAGGCGATGGAGGACTATCGCGAACAGCTCGGTGAGGATATTTTTAAGAACATGACAGGCAAGGGAAATCCTTTTCCGTACTCCTACCGCATTACCGTTGACGCGGAAACCATGCAGAATGTCGACCGGTACGACGCTGTCGTAGAGGCGTTAAAGCAGGTCAAGCTTGTCCGCAACGGCGAGACTTTGGGCGGCGTCCAATCCGTCAACTCCCACCGTGATTTGGCTCAGAAGCTGACCTCGCTCTCGTCGCTCATTACCATGATGAGCTTTTGGATTATCCTTGTGCTGGCAGTGATTTCGCTGTTCATTATCGCGAACACCATCCGCATGACCATGTTCTCACACCGTTTTGAAATCAGTATTATGAAGTCGGTCGGCGCAACCAATACCTTCGTGCGAATCCCCTTTGTCGTCGAAGGTGCGGCTATCGGTTTGATATCCGCGGTTCTCTCGGTCGGCATCCTCTACCTGTTGAGCAACGCGGTGCTTGCGGCAGTCAAAGCGGTTCTGCCGTTCAAGCTGGTGCCGTTCACCGATATTATATGGTATGTCTCGGGCGCGTTTGTCGCGGCGGGCGTCATTGTCGGCGTTCTCGGCTCGCTGTTGTCCATCAGCAGATTTCTCAAGCGCGAGGGTAATGAAATCCTCGGCTGGTAAAAAAGGAGAGATACATTATGAAAAAGCTATTGTCCTTGATACTGGCGGCTGTGCTGGTTGTCGGCGGCGTCATCACCGTTGCGGCGACCGATATCAGCGACCTCGAAGAGCGCCAGGCTGAGCTGCAGGCTCAGCAGGAGGAAAATCAGAAGAAGCTGGATCAGCAGAACGCTGCCGTTGATAAACAGCAGGGCGAAATCGACGAAATCAACAAACAGATTGAGGCTGTTTCGACCGATATCCGCGCCTGCCATCAGAACATTCTGAAAATCGAGGGAGATATCTCGACCAAGCAGGAGCAAATCAACAAGGCAAATGAAAAAATCGAAGAAAATCTGGATGTGCTCCGTCAGCGCCTGAAGGCGATTTATATCGCGGGCGACGTCAGTTCCGTCGAGGTTATCCTCGGTGCGAAGGACTTTTCGGACTTCCTCGATAAGCTGCAGCTGGTGCAGTATGTCAGCAACCATGACGAAGAATTAATCAGTAAGGTTCAGAAGCAGCTTGACGCGATTTCTGCGGAGAAAGAGGCTCTCGAAGCAGATAAGGCAGAGCTTGAGCAAGAGCAGGCGACCCTTGAATCCAAGCAGGATGAGCTGAATACCATCCTCGAGGACAACAAGGAATTGCTTGCAAGCCTGCAGAGCGAGGTCGATAAGACGGAGATGACGATGTCCCTCAGCGAAGAAGAGCTGGCGGGTCTGAGCGATGAGATTCAGGAGTATTACCGCAAGCAGCGCGAGGCGCTTGAGGCACAGCAGGCGGCTGCGGCTGCTGCTGCGTCCGGCGGCGGCGATTCTTACGAAAGCTCGGGCGGCTCCTCATACATAGATACAAGCGCCGCGACCCAGATTGACGCCTCGGGCGGTTGGGTATGGCCGACCCCCGGATGCTAT
>CAJONB010000040.1 GCA_905235715.1 uncultured Ruminococcus sp.
GTCATGCACTACGCCAAATGTGCCGAGGAAAGCGGGCTTGACGGCGTTGTCTGCTCGCCGCTCGAGGCAGGCAAGGTACATGATATCTGCGGTAAGGATTTCCTGACGGTTACCCCCGGCGTTCGCTTTGCGGACGGCGAGGTCGGCGACCAAAAGCGCGTTATGACTCCCGCCGCGGCAAAGGAAATCGGCTCGGACTATATCGTCGTCGGCAGACCGATTACGCAGGCGGACGACCCTGTCGCCGCATACAGAAGATGCGTTGAGGAATTTGTGGATTAAGGAGAAAATAACATGGATTTAAAAACGAAAATTGCAAAGGATTTATTGAAGATAAAGGCGGTGTTTTTCCGTCCCGAGGAACCGTTCACATGGGCGAGCGGTATCAAAAGCCCTGTCTACTGCGATAACCGTCTGACCCTCTCCGACCCCGAGGTCAGAACGGACGTCGAAAACGGTCTGGCGGAGCTGATTAAAGAGAATTACCCCGACGTCGAAGTCCTGATGGGTACCTCGACCGCGGGTATCGCGCACGCGGCGATCACAGCCCACCTGATGGGCTTGCCGATGGGCTACGTCCGCTCGGGTCATAAGGATCACGGCAGACAGAACCAAATTGAGGGCAGGCTCGAAAAAGGACAGAAGGTCGTCGTCGTCGAGGATTTGATTTCGACAGGCGGCTCGGTGCTGGAGGTCGTCGACGTCCTGCGCGAGGCAGGCGCCGAGGTGCTGGGTATCGTATCCATCTTCACCTACGGGATGCAAAAGGGTCTTGACCGCCTCGCGGCGGCGGATGTGAAGAACATCAGCCTGACCGACTTTGACGTTATCGCCGAGGTCGCCGCCGAGGACGGCTATATCCGCCCCGAGGATGTACAGCGGCTGATCCGGTTCCGCGACAATCCCTCCGATGAAAGCTGGATCGGAGGTCAGGCATGAGATCGGTTATCGACGTACTCGATTTGAGTACGCAGGAGCTGGACGAGCTGATTGCCACCGCAAACGACATTATCGACAATCCCGAAAAATATCAGGATGCCTGCAAGCGAAAGAAGCTGGCGACTCTGTTCTTTGAGCCGTCCACCCGCACCCGCATGAGCTTTGAGGCGGCGATGTATGAATTGGGCGGTCACGTCATTTCCATGAGCTCGGCAGGCGCGTCGTCGGCGGCAAAGGGCGAATCCGTCGCCGATACCGCCAAGACGGTTTCCTGCTATGCCGATATTATCGCAATGCGCCACCCTAAGGAGGGCGCGGCGCTGGTCGCGGCAAAGGCGGCGAAGATCCCCGTAATCAACGCGGGCGACGGCGGTCATTGTCACCCGACCCAGACGTTAGCCGACCTCTTGACCATCTACCGCGAAAAGGGCAGCTTCAACAATCTGACCATCGGTCTGTGCGGCGACCTCAAATTCGGCCGCACCGTTCACTCGCTGATTAACGCGATGTCGCGTTATGACAATATCAAGTTTGTTCTTATTTCTCCTGAAGAATTAAAAGTTCCAAGCTACGTAAAAAAGGACGTTCTTCAGGTAAAGCGCATCCCCTATATCCAGACGACCGACCTGGAGGAAGCGATGCCCGAGCTGGATATCCTCTATATGACGCGCGTACAGCGCGAGCGTTTCTTCAACGAGGAGGATTATCTGCGGTTGAAGGACAGCTACATCCTCACCCCCGAAAAGCTCAGAAACGCAAAGCCCGACCTCTCGATTATGCACCCGCTCCCGAGGGTCAACGAAATCTCGGTCGCGATTGACGACGACCCCCGCGCCTGCTACTTCAAGCAGGTGCTGAACGGAAAATATATGCGCATGGCGCTGATACTGAAGCTGTTAAAGGAGGCGGGCACGATATGAATATCGATTCGATTCAGAACGGTATCGTGATTGACCATATCACCGCCGGACAGGGCATGAAGCTCTATGAGCTTCTGCACTTCGACGAGCTGGAATGTTCTGTCGCGATTATCAAGAACGTCAGCAGCAAGAAGATGGGCAAGAAGGATATCATCAAGGTCGACGCGGATATCCCCGTCAATATCGACGTTATCGGTTATATCGACCCCGACGCGACCGTCAATATTATCCGCGACGGCGTTCTCGCGGAGAAAATGAATATCCAAATGCCGTCGGTGCTGACGAACGTCATCTTCTGCAAGAATCCCCGCTGTATCACTTCCACCGAACAGGAGCTTGACCATGTGTTCAGGCTGACCGATAAAGAAAATAAGGTATACCGCTGTGTGTACTGCGAAACTAAGGCAGAAAGGAATCTGTAATTATGGCAACTTTTATCAATGAACCCGCCCATACCTTTAACGAATACCTGTTGATCCCGGGCTACTCCTCCAGCGAGTGCATCCCCGCGAACGTCACCCTGAAAACTCCTCTCGTCAAGTATAAAAAGGGTGAAGAACCTGCGATCACCATGAATATCCCGCTGGTGTCCGCTATCATGCAGGCGGTATCCGGCGACAGACTTGCCGTAGCGCTCGCAACGCAGGGCGGCGTCAGCTTTATCTACGGCTCGCAGAGTATCGAGGACGAGGCGGCGATGGTTCGCCGCGCCAAGAGCTATAAGGCGGGCTTCGTCAAGAGCGACAGCAATATCCGCCCCGACGCGACCCTCGAGGATGTTATCGCGATTACTGAGCGCACAGGTCATTCGACGCTCGCTGTTACCGAGGACGGTACCTCCGACGGCAAGCTGCTCGGCGTCGTCACCAGCCGCGACTACCGTATCAGCCGTATGGACATGAGCGAGAAGGTCGAAACCTTTATGACCCCCTTTGATAAGCTGATTTACGCCTATGAGGGCATTACCCTTTCCGAGGCGAATGATATTATTTGGGAGCACAAGCTGAATTCCCTGCCGGTCATCACCAAGGACGGCAAGTTCCTGTATTTTGTATTCCGCAAGGACTACGACAGCCACAAGGCGAATCCCGACGAGCTGCTCGACAGCCACAAGCGTTATGTCGTCGGCGCGGGCATCAACACCCGCGACTATGCCGAGCGCGTTCCCGCACTGATTGAAGCGGGCGCGGATGTGCTGTGCATTGATTCCTCCGAGGGATTTTCGGAGTGGCAGAAGCTGACTATCGACTGGATTCGCGCGCATTACGGCGACAGCGTCAAGGTCGGCGCGGGCAACGTCGTTGACGCGGAGGGCTTCCGCTATCTCGCCGACTGCGGCGCCGACTTCATCAAGGTCGGTATCGGCGGCGGCTCTATCTGTATCACCCGCGAGACCAAGGGTATCGGCAGAGGTCAGGCGACCGCGCTGATTGAGGTCTGTGCGGAGCGTGACAAATACTTTGAAGAAACCGGCGTATACATCCCCGTCTGCTCCGACGGCGGTATCGTTTACGACCATCATATCACGCTGGCGCTGGCGATGGGCGCGGACTTCATCATGCTGGGCAGATATTTCGCCCGCTTTGACGAAAGCCCGTCCAACAAGGTCAGTATCAACGGCACTTATTATAAGGAATACTGGGGCGAGGGCTCGCAGAGAGCCAGAAACTGGCAGCGCTACGACCTCGGCGGCGACAAGAAGCTCAGCTTTGAGGAGGGCGTTGACTCGCTCGTACCGTACGCGGGTTCTCTGAAGGACAACGTCGCCCTGTCGCTTTCCAAGGTCAAGTCGACCATGTGCAACTGCGGCGCGCTGACCATCCGCGAATTACAGCAGAAGGCGAAGCTGACGCTCGTGTCCGCGACCTCGATCGTTGAGGGCGGCGCGCACGACGTTATCCAGAAGGATAAAAGCTCGGCGTTGAAGTAAGGGTAGTCGGTAGTTGGTAGTTGAATATTGGAGGTAAATATGAAAAAAGTTGCGATTATTATGGGCTCGGACAGCGATTTGCCGGTTGCAAAAAAAGCGGCGGATACGCTGAAAGCCCTTGACATTCCCTTTGAGGCACACGTCTATTCGGCGCACCGTACGCCTGTCGAGGCGCGGGACTTCGCGCTGAACGCGCGGGACAACGGCTTCGGCGCGATCATCGCCTTTGCGGGCATGGCGGCGCATCTGGCGGGCGCGCTCGCCGCGAACACGACCATCCCCGTCATCGGCGTTCCCTGTAAGGGCGGCGCTGTCGACGGTATGGACGCGCTGCTTGCGACCGTACAGATGCCGACGGGTATTCCCGTCGCGACCGTTGCGCTCAACGGCGGCGCGAATGCGGCGCTGCTCGCGGCGCAGATACTTGCCGTCGGGGACAAGGCGCTCGCCGAAAAGCTGGACGCGAAGCGTCAATCCGATGCCGCGGCGGTTCTTGACAAAGACGCTGCTATTGCGGATAAGTTGTAATTGAATTATTTCGTCATGTCAAGGACATGACGCGGGAGGTAACTATGGGAGGCTTTTTCGGAATCACGTCGCATGAGGACTGCATGATGGATGTTTTCTTCGGCGTTGATTATCATTCACATCTCGGCACCCGCCGCGGAGGACTCGCGGCGTATGACAGGGAAATCGGCTTGCAGCGCAAGATTCACAACATTGAGAACGCGCCGTTCCGTACCAAATTTGAGCGTATTTTTGACGAAATGAGCGGCACGTCCGCCATCGGCGTCATTTCCGACACCGACCCGCAGCCGATGATGATTCGCTCGCACTTAGGCACCTATGCAATTTGCACTATCGGTATCATCAACAATGCCGACGAGCTTTTGGAGCAGTATTTTCAGAATTCGGGCGGTCACTTCGACGCGATGACCGGCGGCAAAATCAACTCCTGTGAGCTGCTCGCGGCGCTGATTGACCAGAAAGGCGACTTCGTCGAGGGAATCAAGTTCGCGCAGGATTTGATTGAGGGTACGGCTTCGGTGCTGATTCTCAAGGATGACGGCTCGATTATCGCCGCCCGCGACAAGGTGGGCCGGCTGCCTGTCGCTATCGGCAAAAGCGAAAACGGCTTTGCCGTATCGTTCGAGAATTTCGCGTATCAGAAGCTCGGCTATGAGGATTATAAGGAGCTCGGCCCCGGCGAAATCGTCGAGCTGACTCCCGACAGCTGTATCACGAAGCGCGAGCCGCTGAAAAAGAAACGTATCTGCTCCTTTTTATGGAGCTACTACGGCTATCCGACCTCGACCTACGAGGGCGTGAACGTCGAGGCGATGCGCTACATCAACGGCAGAATCATGGCGCAGAATGATAAGGAGAATCTGGGCGACCTCGATATCGACTACGTCGGCGGCGTTCCCGATTCCGGCACGCCCCACGCCATCGGCTACGCGAATAAAAGCTGTAAGCCCTTTGCGCGCGCATTTATCAAATATACGCCGACATGGTCGCGCTCGTTTATGCCCGCGCGCCAATCCGACCGCAATAAAATCGCGAAGATGAAGCAGATTCCCGTCTATGATTTGATTAAAGGCAAAAATCTGCTGTTCGTGGACGACAGTATCGTCCGCGGAACACAGCTTCGGGAAACGGTTGAGTTTCTCTATGAAAACGGCGCGAAATCCGTGCATATGCGCTCGGCTTGCCCGCCGATTATGTTCGGCTGCAAATACCTCAACTTCTCGCGTTCGACCTCCGATATGGAGCTGATTGCCCGCAGGGTAATCATGGAGCTTGAGGGAGAAGAGGGCTTCAATCATATAAAAGAGTATTCCGACGGCTCGACCGAGCGGGGTAAGAGCCTCAGAAAAACAATATGTGAAAAGCTGAAATTCGCTTCGCTGGAATTCCAGTCGCTCGACGGCATTATCGAGGCAATCGGCTTGGATAAAAGCGAGCTGTGTACCTACTGCTGGGACGGAGAGGAGTAAAGGATGATAGAGAATTCAAAATCCGACGCTTACGCGGCGGCGGGCGTGGATATCACCGCGGGCTACAAGGCGGTCGAGCTGATGAAGCAGCACGTCGCGCGTACCGCGACAAAGGGCGTATGCTCGGATGTAGGCGGCTTCGGCGGCTTGTTTGAGCTTGACCTCGAGGGAATCACAAAGCCTGTGCTGGTCAGCGGAACCGACGGCGTCGGCACAAAGCTGAAGCTGGCATTTTTGATGGATAAGCACGACACCGTCGGCATTGACTGCGTCGCGATGTGCGTGAACGACATCGTTTGCGTCGGCGCAAAGCCGCTGGTGTTCCTCGACTATATCGCCTGCGGAAAGAACGTCCCCGAGCGGATTGCCGCTATCGTCAAGGGCGTTGCCGAGGGCTGTGTACAGTCGGGCGCGGCGTTGATCGGCGGCGAGACCGCGGAGATGCCGGGCTTTTATCCCGAGGATGAATACGACCTCGCGGGCTACTGCACCGGTGTGGTCGATAAATCAAAAATCATTGATAATACAAAGATGACTGCCGGCGACGTTGTGATTGCCCTGCCGTCATCGGGCGTACATTCCAACGGCTTTTCGCTGGTGCGCAAGGTGTTCGACGTGGAAAACGCCGACATCAAAACGCCCCTTGAGGCGCTCGGCGGCAAGAGCATCGGCGAGACCCTGCTGACCCCGACAAAGATTTATGTCAAGCCCGTGCTCGCGCTGATGGACGAGGTGCAGATCAAGGGCATTTCGCACATCACGGGCGGCGGCTTCTATGAGAATATTCCGCGCTCAATTCCCGACGGACTTTGTGCGAAAATCAACAAGGATGCTGTCCGCGTGCTGCCGGTTTTCAAGCTCATTCAGGAAAAGGGCGGTATCAGCGAGCATGATATGTTCAATACCTTTAACATGGGCGTCGGCATGAGCATTGTCGTACCCGCCGGTGAAGCGGATAAGGCGCTGGCGATTCTCCGTGAAAACGGCGAGGACGCATATATTATCGGCGAAATCACTGCCGCACGGGAGAAGATTCAGTTATGCTAGAGAAAAAGGCGCGTATCGCGGTACTGGTATCGGGCGGCGGTACGAATTTGCAGGCGATTCTGGACGCGGAGCAAAGCGGCGTGATCCACAGCGGCGAGGTCGTTCTGGTGATTTCCAATAACAGGAATGCTTACGCCCTGACCCGCGCCGAAAAAGCGGGCATCAAAGGGCTGTATATTTCAAAGAAAGAGCTGAAAACGCAGGAGGCGTTCGAAGCCGCTGTCGAGAGTGCGCTTGAGGAGGAAAAAATCGACCTGATTGTTCTCGCGGGCTTTATGTCGATTTTGTCAAAGGACTTTACCTCGCGCTATCCGAAGCGAATCATCAACGTGCATCCCGCGCTGATTCCGTCCTTCTGCGGCAAGGGCTACTACGGACTGCGGGTACATGAGGCTGCGCTTAAAAAGGGCGTGAAGGTGACGGGCGCGACCGTCCACTTTGTCAACGAGATTCCCGACGGGGGAGAAATTATTGCCCAGAAGGCGGTCGAGGTCATGGACGGCGACACGCCCGAAATTCTCCAGAAGCGCGTTATGGAGCAGGCGGAATGGGTCATCCTGCCGCAATCCGTCGAGAAGATAGCAGCATTATCGGTGAACGGTGAACTGTAACCGGTTGAGTTCAGGCTTTGCCAATCAATCATTAATCATCATTTATAGGGGGAAATTTGGATGGACATTTACAAAATCAACGACATCGCAGAGCTGATTGAGGGTAATTCCTACGTCGGCAGAGGAATCGTCATCGGCAAGACCGCCGACGGCACAAAGGCGGCGACCGCTTACTTCATTATGGGACGCAGCGCAAATTCCCGCAACCGCGTCTTTACCGAGCGCGACGGCGCGGTATATACCGAGCCCTTTGACGCGTCTAAGGTAGAGGACCCGAGCCTGATTATCTACGCGGCGATCCGCGAGTACGAAAATAACCTGATTGTCACGAACGGCGACCAGACCGACACCGTTTATGACGGCTTAAAGAGTGGTATCGGCTTTCATAAGGCGCTCGCGACCCGCGAATTTGAGCCTGACGAGCCGAACCTGACTCCCCGTATCAGCGGAATGCTGACCTTTGACGACGGTGACTTCACCTACAGCATGAGCATCCTCAAGTCAATCGACTCCGAGGGTACGGACTGCGCGCGCTACGGCTTTGATTATCCCGCAAAGGCGGGACTGGGTCACTTTATCCATACCTACGTCTGCGACGGCAACCCGATTCCGACCTTCCAAGGCGAGCCGGAGAGAGTCGCGATTCCCGACAGCATTGACGAATTCACCGGTAAGCTCTGGAACGCGCTGGACGCGGATAACAAGATTTCGCTGTACGTCCGTTATATCGACCTCAAAACCGGCGAGGCTGAGAACCGTCTGGTAAATAAGAATCAATAAGCTTTCCTCAATAAAATCTGAAAAGGAGATATCATCATGAAAGAATTTGAACTCAAATACGGCTGTAACCCCAACCAGAAGCCCTCTAAAATTTTTATGCAAGACGGCTCGGATTTGCCGATTGAAATTCTCAACGGCAGACCCGGCTATATCAATTTTCTTGACGCGTTCAATTCCTGGCAGCTGGTCAAGGAGCTGAAAGAGGCGCTGGGACTGCCCGCTGCCACCTCCTTCAAGCATGTCAGCCCGACCTCGGCGGCAGTCGGAATCCCGCTTTCCGATAAGCTGAAAAAAGCCTGCTTCGTCGACGATATCGAGGGCTTGGACGACAACCCGCTCGCCTGCGCGTATGCGCGCGCACGCGGCACCGACCGTATGTGCTCCTTCGGCGACTGGGTCGCGCTGTCCGACGTGTGCGACGTCACCACCGCGAAGATGATTCAGCGCGAGGTCAGCGACGGAATTATCGCGCCCGGCTATGAGCCCGAGGCGCTGGAGATTCTGAAGAGCAAGCGCAAGGGCAGCTATAATATCGTGAAAATCGATCCCGGCTATGTTCCCGACCCGGTTGAGCATAAGCAGGTATTCGGTATCACCTTTGAGCAGGGCAGAAATAATTTTGAAATCAACAGAGAGTTACTGAGCAATATCGTCACCGAAAATAAGGAATTGCCCGACAGCGCGGTGCGCGACCTGATTATCTCTCTGATTACGCTGAAATACACCCAGTCGAATTCCGTCTGCTATGCGGTCGACGGTCAGGCAATCGGCGTCGGTGCCGGTCAGCAGAGCCGTATCCACTGCACCCGTCTCGCGGGTACAAAGGCGGATACATGGTTCCTCCGTCAGGCGGACAAGGTGCTGAACCTGCCGTTCCGCGAGGACATCCGCCGTCCCGACCGCGATAACGTCATCGACGGCTATATCAACCGCAACGAGGAGGACGTTACCGCCGACGGCAACTGGCAGAAATACTTTACCGAGCAGCCCGCGCCGTTTACCGATGAGGAACAGCGCGCGTATCTCGATACCTGCGACGGCGTTGCGCTCGGCTCGGACGCGTTCTTCCCGTTCTCGGACAATATCGAGCGCGCTTATAAGAGCGGCGTAAAATATATCGCGGAGCCGGGCGGCTCCATCCGTGACGACGCGGTGATTGACTGCTGTGACAAGTACGGCATGGTCATGGCGTTCACGGGCATGAGATTGTTCCACCACTAAACAGATATCAGTTAACAGATAACAGTTAACGGTTGGGTGAAGGTTATCCGCACCCGGTTGATAAGGAGAAAATATGAAACTTATGGTTGTCGGCGGCGGCGGACGTGAGCACGCCATCATTAAAAAGCTGAAAGAAAATAAAGAAATTGAAAAAATCTACGCGCTTCCCGGTAACGGCGGGATTGCCGCCGATGCGGAGTGCGTCCCAGTCGGCGCGACAGACATCGACAGCATTGTAAAATTTGCCGTCGAGAATGCAATCGACTATGCGGTTGTCGCTCCCGACGACCCGCTCGTCCTCGGCTGCGTCGATGCGCTGGAGGAAAAGGGAACCCCCTGCTTCGGCCCGCGCAAAAACGCCGCGATTATCGAGGGCAGCAAGGTCTTTTCCAAGAACCTGATGAAGAAATACGGGATTCCGACCGCGGCGTATGAGGTCTTTGACAATGCGGAGCAGGCGCTCGAATATCTCGAAACAGCTCCGGTTCCGACCGTCATCAAGGCGGACGGTCTGGCGCTTGGCAAGGGCGTGATTATCGCCGATACGCGCGAAAAGGCAAAGCAAGCCGTTATCTCGATTATGAAGGACAAGCAGTTCGGCGACAGCGGCAACCAAATCGTGATTGAGGAATTTCTCACCGGCCCCGAGGTGTCCGTGTTGAGCTTTACCGACGGCGAGACCGTTGTGCCGATGATTTCCTCGATGGATCATAAGCGCGCGGGCGATTACGACACCGGACTGAACACCGGCGGCATGGGTACCGTCGCGCCGAATCCGTACTATACCGAGGCGGTCGCCGAGGAATGTATGAACAAGATTTTTCTGCCGACGATCCGGGCGATGAAGGCGGAGGGCAGACCCTTCAAGGGATGCCTGTACTTCGGACTGATGATTACCCGCGACGGCGTAAAGGTCATCGAATATAACTGCCGCTTCGGCGACCCCGAAACGCAGGTGGTGCTGCCGCTTTTGAAATCCGACCTGTTCACGGTTATGCGGGCGGTCACTGATGGGAAGCTCGCCGAAACGCCCGTCGAATTTGACGACAAGTGCGCCGCGTGCGTGATTATGGCGTCCGAGGGCTACCCCGTCAAGTACGAAAAGGGCTATGAAATCACCATTCCCGAACAGATTGCCGACAAGGTGTTTGTCGCGGGCGCTGCTCTCAAGGAGGGTAAGCTCGTGACCTCCGGCGGCCGTGTGCTTGGCGTGACGGCGGTTGCCGATACGCTCGGCAAGGCAATCGACAACTCCTACTATATGGTAGGGCAGATTCACTTTGACAACGCCTTCTACCGTCACGATATCGGTAAAAGGGCGATGGAGGCTGAAATTTAATGGTATACAGAATTTTTGTCGAAAAGCGCGAGGGCTTGCAGAATGAGGCAAAGGCGCTTTTGTCGGACATCAACAACCTGCTGTCGATAAAATCCTTAAAGGATGTGCGCGTAATCAACCGCTATGACGCGGAGAATATCGACAAAGAGCTGTTCGACTATGCGGTCGGAGCGGTTTTCTCCGAGCCGCAGCTCGATATCGCGATGGATAAGGTCGACCTCGGCGGCGCGACGGTATTCGCGGTCGAGTATCTGCCCGGACAGTTTGACCAGCGCGCGGATTCTGCGGCGCAGTGTATTCAGATCATCTCGCAGGGCGAGCGCCCGACGGTACGCTCGGCAAAGGTCTATGCGCTTTACGGCGACCTTTCCGGCAGCGAGCTTGCCGAAATCAAAAAGTATGTCATCAACCCGGTCGAGGCGCGCGAGGCTTCGCTTGAGCTGCCCGCGACCCTCAGAACCGACTATGATATCCCCACCACCGTCCGCACCCTCGACGGCTTTAACGGGCTGGACGAAGCGGGCTTGAAAGCCTTTGTGGACGAGATGGGGCTGGCGATGGATTTGGATGATATCAAATTCTGCCAAAAATATTTTCAGAGTGAGCGCCGCGACCCGACTATTACGGAAATCCGCATGATTGACACCTACTGGTCGGATCACTGCCGCCATACCACCTTCCTCACGATTATTGACAACGTGCGGTTTGAGGACGAGCTGCTGCAAAAGGCGTATGACGAATATATCGCCGTCCGCAGGGAGCTGGGCAGAACCAAGCCGGTTTGCCTGATGGATTTGGCGACGATTGCCGTCAGATACCTGAAACAGAACGGCAAGCTCGATAAGCTCGACGAGAGCGAGGAAATCAACGCCTGCACCGTCAAGATGGACGTTGACGTTGACGGCGTAACAGAGCCGTGGCTCTT
>CAJONB010000041.1 GCA_905235715.1 uncultured Ruminococcus sp.
AACTGAGCTACAGAGGCAAAAGTGGCGACCCGGAACGGGCTCGAACCGTCGACCTCTAGCGTGACAGGCTAGCGTTCTAACCAACTGAACTACCGGGCCGTATTTGGTGGGAACAACAGGGCTCGAACCTGTGACCCCCTGCTTGTAAGGCAGGTGCTCTCCCAGCTGAGCTATGCTCCCTTGCCGTTCGCCTCTTTATTGCGACTTGTTTATCTTACTATATTTTCGGAAGAAAGTCAAGAGGTTTTACGGATTTTTTTGAAATATTTTCTCAATCCTCTTCCCCGGATTCCTGCGATTGCTTCTTAGAAAGCAGCTCCTTCAACTCCTCCTCGGTGAAGAGATACTGCTTGTTGCAGAAGCGGCAATTCGCCTCTGCGCCGTGATCCTCGTCAATCATCTGCTGAATTTCTTCGGCGGGCATGGATGCAATCAAGCCCTCGATTTTCTCTCGTGTACAGCCGCAGACATACTTGACCTCGAACTCGTCGAGTACCTCGACCTCAAAGCCCTGCAGCGCAGTCTTGCACATATCAAGCGCGGTCATACCCTTGGCGAGCATGGTGGTGACGGAATCCAGCGTGCTGACATTCTGCTCGATTTTATCAATCGTCGCGTCGTCCGCTCCGGGAAGGAGCTGAATCAGCAGACCGCCCGACAAAAGCACCTGACTGCTTTCCTTATCAATCAGCACGCCGAGCGCGCAGACCGTCGGAATCTGCTCGGAGGTCGCGTAATAATTGGTAATATCCTCGGCGATTTCGCCCGATACAATCGGGATTTTGCCGATATACGGCTCGCCCTCGCCGAAGTCCTTCATCACGCTCATGGTGCCGTGACCGACCGCCCCGGCGACGTTCAGCTTGCCGTTATTATAATAGGTTGTCGGGCAACCGGGATTTGTCACGTAGCCCTTGACGTTGCCGTATGCGTCGGCGACCGCTAAGAACGCGCCCAGCTCGCCGTCGCCCTCAAAGCGGATATTGACCGTCGACTTGGACGACTTTAACTGAGCGCCCATCATGGACGTCGCGGACAGCAGCCGTCCGAGCGCCGCGGACGCCACGGGGGACGTTCCGTGAATCACACTCGCCTTATAGGCGATATCGGTCGAATCTATCGCGGACGCCATAACCGCGCCGTCGCTTGTAATACATCTGATGATTTTATCCATCTTTATTTCCTTCCCGTATGGTTGCCGCCGGCGCGGCGAATCCTGCAATTCATCCGTCTCCCCTTGGCAGGGAAGGCTTTAGACCTTGTTTTTTACATCAACAATCCGCGCGACAAAAACCGCTCTGTCGGAATCCTCCCGCAGAGGCTCGGTCGTCATATCGCGGTATACGGCGAGCGTTTCAAAGCCCGACTGAGCAAGCATCCTTTTCAGCTCGTCCACCCCATAGGCGCGCTCTCTGATATGCTCGGTATGGCGGGTGTAAACGCCGTCGGCTTTTTCAAATAAATCCAACTCGATGTTGACGATATTATTTTCTTTTAAAGAATTTTGCCACACGCAGTAGACCTCGTCGGTATCATAGACAAAGGTATTGTTGCCCAGAATGTGCCGGTGCTTATACACCGTGTTCACGTCAAAGACAAACAATCCGCCGGGGTTCATAAACAGCGCGACCTTATCAAACGCCGCCTGCAGGCTTGCTTTCTCGGTGATATGATTCAGGCTGTCGAGGGTACAGATACAGGTGTCGATGGTGCCGTACAGGTCGAGGCTCTCCATCTGCTGACACAGGAACAAAATCGACAGCTCCCTATCATACGCCTTTTCCATCGCGATACTCAGCATATCCTGCGAGCCGTCAACGCCGAAGACATCCCAGCCGCGTTCCTTGAGGGCGATCGTCATCGAGCCGGTGCCGCACGCCAAATCGAGCGTCAAACCCGCGTCGTGCCCCCACAAAGATAAAACGCCCTGAAGATACTCAGCGCGTTTTTCATAATCAACATTAAAGGTCAGGCTGTCGTAGAACTGCGAAAAAACACGGTAGCCGCTCATGACTTGTCTTTCATGCGGTCAAAAACCAGATTATAACCGCCTGCGTTCTCATACTCCAGCGAGCGCTTCACACGGCTGATGGTCGCGGTGGACGCGCCTGTCGCCTCGACAATCTTGTTGTAAACCATGTTCTGCTCCAGCATTTCGGCAACAGCAAAGCGCTGAGAGAGCGCTTTCAGCTCGGGTATCGTGCAGAGATCCTTGAAAAACGCCTCGCACTCCTCGACGGTTTCCAGCGTCAGAATCGCTCTGTACAAATCGTTTGTAAATTCTGCATTCGGTTTTGTGGGCATGATGATTACTCCTTATAATGCCGCATAGAATCGTACCATGCTGTTTTGTACTTTACAATTTTATCACACGAAACTATAAAAGTAAACCATAATTTAAATTTATTTTTCAAATATTAATGCATTAAAGCTGTAAAAAAGGAAACATATCTCGCCGGTCACGCGTGTCTGCTCGGTCAATTATACAATTTCTCAGTCTGCTTTGCAGTTCCCTTTACCAAAGGGAGTCCTTTCTTGATATAGCGGCTCACCAAATCAAGGTTGTGAATACGCCCAGAACGACCGCGCACAGGTACAGCAGACCGACAATCATCAGATTTTCCCTGACTTTCTTATTCAGGCGGAACAGCACCAAAAGTCCGACCCCGGCGTTCGCCATCAAGCCCGCCATCATCTGACCTGCGCTGACAACGCCCTCGACATACAGCTCGGTAATCAGCACCGACGCGGAGCAGTTCGGTATCAAGCCAATCAGCGCCATCAACGCTTCGCCGAGAACGGGGATATTCGTGATGATCCCGCGGAAGAAATCCGCGCCCCATTGCCCAAAGATGACGTTGATGATAAAGGTCAACACGAAAATCATGATAATGACCTTTACGGTATGCTTCAGCGCCGAAATCCAGATATTCTCCTCGCACTCGCAATTCTCCTGCTCACAGAAGTCATGGATATGCTCGCTGCCTGTCGCCCTCTGACGCTTGATCAGCCGCAGCACAAGGTCAATGATAAAGCCGGCAAGAATACCGCCGACGACCTTGAACAGCAGGATTTTTACAATCTCCGCAGGGGCGATACGGCTGGAAATGAGGATGGGGAGCATTTCGTCGCTCGTCGATAAAAATACCGACAGCAGCGTGCCGAGGGTGACGATTCCCGCAGCATAAAAGCCCGCAATCGCGGCGGAAAAGCCGCACTGCGGAATTGCTCCGAGCAAGCCGCCGAGCGCGGGGCCAGCCGCGCCGACCTTCGCGACGGTTTGGTTGAGCTTCTCCCCCGCCCTCTTTTCAATAAATTCCATCAAAAGATATGCGAGGAACAACACCGGCAGCATCAGCGCGCAGTCTTTTAAGCTGTCAAGCAGACAATCTGACAAAAGTTCCCACATTTATAACAATCCTTTTCGATTAGTATCATCTGGTATCATCGCCTATCATAGCAAAAATCACATTCATTGTCAAATAATAAAAATTCCTCCCGCAGCCATCGTCACGGGAGGAAAATTCATTGTTGTTTGATTAAGCGAGGTGACCCTTTTTGGTAATCACATCGACAACCTGATCGACGTACTTCTCACAGATTTCGTTTGAGTCCGCCTCGACCATGACGCGGATAACAGGCTCCGTGCCGCTCTCGCGGACAAGGATTCTGCCGTTATCTCCGAGCTTCTCGGCAACCTCTGCAACCGCCGCCTGTACGTCGGGGTCGTTCTGCGCGTCGGGCTTCGACTTTACGCGGACGTTCTTTAATACCTGCGGATAGAATACGCAGGGCGCTGCCAGCTCGCTCATGGGCTTCTTCTTCGCGAGCATGACCTCCATCATCTTGAGCGAGGTCAGAATACCGTCGCCGGTGGTGGCATACTTGCTGAAGATGATATGACCGCTCTGCTCGCCGCCGATACGGTTACCGGTCTGCACCATGTTCTCATAAACATACTTGTCGCCGACCTTGGTCTTTTCGTACTCGATGCCGACCTTGTCGAGCGCCTTATACAGACCGAAGTTGCTCATAATCGTGGTAACGACCTTGTTGTTCAGCAGCTTGCCGCGCTCCTTCATATACAGGCCGTAAACATAGAGGATGTGGTCGCCGGTGACGACGTTGCCCTTTTCGTCTACGCAGAGGCAGCGGTCGGCGTCGCCGTCATAAGCAAAGCCGACGTCGAGTCCGTTGTCTACGACAAACTTCTGTAAATGCTCGATTTGGGTCGAGCCGCAGTCGGTATTGATATTATAGCCGTCGGGGTTGTTGTTCATGACATAGGTCTTTGCGCCCAGAGCGTCAAACACGCCCTTCGCGATATTCCACGCCGCGCCGTTGGCGACGTCAAGACCGACCTTCACGCCCTTGAAGCTGTATTTGCTCATAGAAATCAGGTAGCCGATATAACGGTTACGGCCGGAAACATAGTCGACGGTTCTGCCGATTTCTTCACGCTCAGCGCAGGGAATCTCAATCTTGCCGTCGATATACTCTTCGACCTTGAGGAGGGTTTCCTCCTCCATCTTCTCGCCGTTGCCGTTAAGCACCTTGATACCGTTGTCATAGAACGGATTATGGGACGCGGAAATCATGATACCGCAGTCAAAATCATCAATGCGGGTGATATATGCGACGGAGGGAGTGGTGGTTACGTGCATAATATACGCGTCGGCGCCGCTTGCCATCAAGCCTGTGCAAAGCGCGTACTCAAACATATAGGAAGAACGGCGGGTGTCCTTACCAATCAGAACCTTTGCCTTCTTGCCCATGTTCTTGCCGTAATACCAGCCGAGGAAACGGCCGATTTTGATTGCGTGGTCAAAGGTCAAGTCCTTATTCGCTTCGCCGCGGAAGCCGTCTGTACCGAAATATTTACCCATCAGTCAGCCCTCTTTTCTACAATTTCACCGCTGTTTTTATAAATGCTGTTCTCGGGAACAACGCCGCGTACGCAGGAGGTCGGATAGACGTTAGAGTGTCTGCCGATGACCGTGCCGGGGTTGCAAACCGCGTTGCAGCCGACCTCAACATAGTCGCCGAGCATCGCGCCGAACTTCTTGAGTCCCGTTTCAATCTTCTCGGTGCCGTTGTGAACGACGACGAGCTGCTTGTCGGACTTGACGTTCGAGGTAATCGAGCCTGCGCCCATGTGGGAGAAATAGCCGAGAATCGAATCGCCGACATAGTTATAGTGCGGGGTCTGAACGTGGTCGAACAGGATAACGTTCTTCAGCTCCGCGGAGTTGCCGACAACGCAGTCGGCGCCGACCAGCGCCGAGCCGCGGATAAAGGCACACTGGCGCACCTCGGTGTTCGGTCCGATGATGCAGGGCGCGCCGAGATAGGCGGAATCAAAGACCTTGGCGGTCTTGTGAACCCATACCTGGGGCGCTCTCTCAACATAATCGTCGCCTAAGCTTTCGCCGAGGGCGATAATCATATCCTTGATGCCCTTCAGCGCCTCCCACGGATAGGTAAACTGCGAGAGGTAATCCTTCGCAAGGGTGTGGTCAAGGTCGTATAAATCCTTGATGGTATACATTAAAGTCTCTCCTTCTTTTCAATATCGAGGAAGTATTTATAAGTGTCGACCGTCAGCTCACCGCAGGCAGCCTCGTCGCACGCGATAATCGCGCCGTTGTGCATCTGCAGAGCGGAACAGGTCCACTTGTGGCTGACAGAGCCCTCAACGGTTTCGGCAAGCGCTCTCGCCTTATTGTGACCGTTGATTAAAATCAGGACTTCCTTGGAATCGGTTACGGTGCCTACGCCGACAGACAGCGCCTGTGAGGGAACCGCCTCGGGATCGTTGCCGAAGAAGCGTGAATTGACGATTCTGGTATCGGTGGTCAGGTTGCGGACGCCTGTGCGGGACGCAAGGCTGGTGAACGGCTCATTGAACGCGATATGACCGTCAACGCCGATGCCGCCCATAAAGAGGTCGATGCCGCCGTAGGAAGCAATCTTCTCTTCATAGCGGGCGCATTCGCCCTCGGGATCATCCGTCATGCCGTTGAGAATGTTGATGTTCTCGGGCTTCATATCTACCAGATGGTCAAAGAAATTGTCATGCATAAAGTACCAGTAGCTCTGGTCGTGCTCGTGAGGCAGTCCGAGGTATTCGTCCATGTTAAAGGTGACGACGTTTGCAAAGCTCAGCTCGCCCTTCTGATTCATGGTGTACAGCTCTTTGTAAACACCGATGGGCGACGAGCCTGTCGGCAGACCCAGTACAAAGGGGCGATCCTCTTTATGATTTCTGATTTTATCAGCGATATAGTTCGCTGCCCACTTGCACATCTTATCGTAGTTGTCCTGAATAATAACTCTCATAATACTTTCTCCTTTGCGGCAAAAATGCCGTATTTTATTTAAATACGCGACAGCAAGAGAATTTCTGTTACAGTGTTGATTCTGCTTTTTCTTTTCTCTCTGACGGCCCGTCGCTGCCGAATGATAGAATACACCTTCATCAAAATATCCTATCACCGGTGTGAACCGTGGCGGCATCCGCCGAATCTTTCGATAACCGCCAAACCTCGTCAACCCTTTCGGGTCCCGGCGCTAACAGCTCCCGATCCTCCTTTTGTGAGAGGCTGTTTTACTATGGAAATTTAAAGCAGTTCTCTCATTCTTGCTTTAAATGCCCATAGTATTATACTATTAAACGACCGTAAAATCAAGTATAAATATTGATAAAAACGCTATTAACGGAGTGAATATCACCGTCGATTCCGAATAAAGAAAGCGGTATAAAATATTCCTTGACTTTTGCCGCCGTCTATGCTAAAATCAAAGTTGCTTTGGAGAGATGTCCGAGTGGTTTAAGGAGCTAGTCTTGAAAACTAGTGATCCCGCAAGGGACCAAGGGTTCGAATCCCTTTCTCTCCGCCAATTGAATGATAGTATCGTTTAAATACTTCACATATACGGAGGATTACTCAAGTGGTGAAGAGGCTCCCCTGCTAAGGGAGTAGGTCGCTAACGCGGCGCGAGAGTTCGAATCTCTTGTCCTCCGCCAGCCCGGAAATGACTGTATAAGCCGTTTCCGGGCTCTTTCTTTTGTCTGAAAATCGCCGTGTCCTTTGCCGTGTCCTTTATTCAGCCGGTTTGAAGCAGTGCGGCGACATGATTCAGCGCCTTTTCGTTCGCTTGCTGAACGGCGTGAGCATAGAAATTCAGCGTCGTGCTGGTCTGACTGTGACCGAGCATAGCCGATACCGATTTAACATCAACGCCGTCCGCCAATGCCTGAGTTGCTACAAAGTGTCGAAAACTATGTAAGCCGTGAAATGGGATGTTTTCTTTTTCCAAAAAATCCTGCAACCATTTATAAGGGACATTTGGATTCAACGGCTTGCCGCACCAGTTGATGAACAGCCTGTCGCTCTCCACCCACTGATCGCCGCATTTCTCGGCAACAGCCTTTTGTTCTTCTTGAAGCTGTTTGATCAGCTCAAGCAGAAAGGGCTGTATATACAGCGAGCGATAACTGGATTTAGTTTTCGGAGTGTCGGTATAGGTGCCGAAGCCTTGATGATAGTTAGATGTTCTGTTGATCGTCAGGATGGATTTTTCAAAATCGATATCCTTGTACTCTAAGCCCAACGCTTCGCCCTTTCTCATACCCGAAAATGCTAAAAGATTGAAAAACAGCCTATACGATGTTGGTGCCTTATCATTGATTGCTGACAGTACCTCTTTTGCTTCTTCGAGAGAATAGATAGCTTTTTCTTTCTTCTCTGTCTGTGTAAAGACAATATCACGGCAGGGGTTGATGTCAACGATACCGCACCGTTTTGCATAGAGCATGACGTCACTGACAAAGGTCAGATAAGATTTTTGGCTTTTAACGGACAGCCCTTTACCGGTTTGCTTATTTACGCCGTTTTTACCTAAAGAGGTGATAAAGGCTTGTACCATCCGATAAGTGAGCCTGCTGACCAATACGTCGCCGATCGCGTTATAGGTTCTTTCCTTACAGTCCAGCAGCTTTGTCAATGTACTCTTCTTGTATTTCTTGCTGGCAAGCTGCAATTCCAGCCATTCCTCCGCGATCTCCTTAAAGGTGGTATGCTCTTTTGCAAATGCAATCTCGTTTTCCTCACGCTTACGCTGTTCTTCTTCACATTCTAGTTCCTTTTGATATTCGGCAATTGATCGTTCTTCAAATAAAACGCTTTGCCGGGTTACCTCCTTTTTGATTTGTTTTGATGTCATCCCTTTTTCGGGAGTCCAAGTCATACATTTGACGATCTGCTGACCGTCTTTGTATCCGAGGCTCACCCGAAACTGATAGGATGTTATGCCTTTCTTGGATACTCTTTTTCTGATTGTCATGTGCTTAACCACTTTTCTGAAAGCTAAGCTCAAGCAGCATCATTATTATAACATGAGAGCTTCTCTAAAAGCAAATCCAAATTGATCAGCTTCTTCGATGCAATTTGGATAACAGCAATTTCCCCGTTATTTACCATACGTCGTAATGCCCTTAAAGTCAGGCACGTATGCGGGTCAAGTTCTTTGATTTCCTGATACGCTTTAGGAATGGTTCGCATTCTGGCAATCATGATTTCCTTCCCCATGGAAAACAATAGAACATATGATGTTATGTAACATCTGACGGATACCTTTATTAAGGCATAGTGGTTTTTTGATCATAAAATGATCCTCCTTTAAGTATAAAATGGATTAGATTATATCTTCCGGCTTTGCATAAGCCTCATTGGTTTTCACCACCGCGGGGATCGCCCGCGGCCGCCCTCATTGCCTGCGACGGCTTATGCCAACAGCATGTCCGCTCGGACTGTGACTGGACGGAAGTATCATTGTCCTCTGCGGCTGTCATCGCCTTCGGCAAAGGATGCGCCTTTACCGTCTGAGTCCTAAAGGCTTCAAGCACGCCATGATCTTGAAGCGTTCGCTCATATAGCTCGTGTGGTTCTCGTGTTACACACACCGCAGAGAAGGTAGAAGATATGTAATATTCAGTTGTCAAGGTTCATATTTTTTCGGGATAATAATCGACAGATTTCTTACATAGAAGAAGACCGACGTGCAGTTCCAAAACGGAAACTGAACGCCGGCCATACGTTCCATATTCAATTATACTAATTCGTGATAGAAAGCAGCCTCAGATTTGTAAGGACAACAACGCGGGATTATGGGGATCAGACCGCGAAGATTGTCTGCTTTTTTATTAATTGTCTGCTTTTTATAAGGTATTAGTATCAGTCCCGATTTGAACCCACACATAATATACCAGATTGGCAGGTCTGTTGTCTTAAGAACCCTGTCGAAGAATATCCTGACTTTATGAACATTTTGTAAATAAATTGGGATCATAAAAAAGATTCATCTATCATTTTTATCGCAATAATTGATAGATGTAACATTGTTATTTGTGGATTTAACTTTCAGCAGAGACGGAAACCTTTTCCATCAAATCTTCCGGTTCACAATAGAGAGCTTTTGCCAATCGGATAACGTACTCTGCACGAGCCGCATTGATGTTTTTCTGTCGCTGTTCATATTGCTGGATCGTTCTCAGCGGCACTCTGCTTTCCTCCGCCAGCTGTGATTGGCTCAGACCGGCTTTCAAACGGTATCGCTTTAAGTTCGTAATAGGATTCCTGTCGAGATACATTTCATTCAGCAAATCGCAAAAATGCCGTATATCCATTTCGTGATACGGAGAATACAGCGCTTGGATTTTGAGAATATCCTCTGCGTCAAAAATGTCCTTGAACGCGACACCGGTATCCCACTGATAGTAAGCCAATGCCCATCCCAGCCAATATTCCTCGGAGCGATCTGCTGTCGGTCTCGCTTTTACACGCTGAATACTGTCTCCGAGAACGGCATAAGCCATTTCGATTCCGGACATCCCCGCAAGCAGAGAGGAATCGCCCCTTTCAAATCTCTTGCATACATCACTGTTCAGAAACCTTGCCCAAAACTCACGCAGATCTATATGCAGATCATAAACGGCAAAATCCAACATACGTCCCAACGCGACGCGTGCCTTTTCCAGATAGGTCTTATCGTAAGCGTGGATCATTCGGCTTCATCTCCTCGTCCATGATAGCGGTAATGTACAGGTCGCCTCTTTGACGCCGATTGCGTTCGGTGTCAAAGTATTCTCTGCGAGCCGCCTTGTCACGGTATTCTTTCTTCGCATACCACTCGCTGTAGAGAGCGATCTCGTTCCCGACATATTGTATGCGGTCGAAGGCTGTTTTACTCTTCAGAACAATCTGCTGACCGAGTTTACCTAAGTGCATCGCATTATTGAGCTGACGGTAAGAGATCGTACCGTTAATGAAATCCTGCGCAAAGGAAAAATAGCTGTCATCCGCGCGATAGCCGATCATGATATCCGCTTTGGAGTAATCGATCAGAAAGTTTTCTAAAATATACTCTCTCGCGTCGTAGGCAAGACCGGAAGGAATATCGAACTCGCGGTTCTTCAGCAAGACAGCAAGCCAATGAAGGATACAGTAATCTTCACCGTTAAGATCAAGAATTGTCAGCCCGTCCATTTCAATATCATAGATATTTGCATAGCCGTTGCGGTCGGGAGCAACGCCCCACTCCTTCGCCATGTCGATGGAATCGGTGCAGTAAAAGCCGAGACCGTAATCGTTATAGGGCTTTCCGTAACCGAATTTAGGCTTCTTGATAATATCCTTTGAGCCGTGATATATACGCTGAATCATTGCAACGCCTCCTTGTACTCCTTTAAGAGTATACTTTGTTTTAACTGCATTATACTCCCAAAGGAGTAGTGTGTCAATAGCCAAGCGTGAAAATTCTTCGTTTTATCATATAGTCAAGAAGTCAATAAGTACAGGGGATGGTCGAAGGATGTCATCTATCTTGATCGTTTCGGGATTTCGGAGAACGTTGGTGTTCTCCTTTTTCCTTTTCGCTGAACAGGGAACCGATATGCTCAATAAATCGTTGGACTACATCGGGAAATTGCTCTAATCCACGCAGGAACGGACGGCACTTTTCTGCCAGCTTATCATAGCGTTCTTGCAGTCGAGTGTATGCACTTCGATATTGATTCGCCTGATTCTGATAACGTTTCGTGCTCTCGCGGAGATCATGAATTTTCACTCTGCTTGTTATACCTTCTTTGGCGAGTGCTACCAGCTGACTGTAATCTTCCATTGCAATAGAATAATTGCCGGTAAGAGGATTCTTCTTGCCAGCAGTTTCTATTTCCTGAAAGGTTTTTGAAATACCCTTTATGGGTTCATATTCTATTTTGGCTTTCTCGATATTGCTTTCGATCTTGGCGAGACGTTCTTTATCCTTGTTGATCTGATATTGCAACGAAGTCAAATGTTCCGCGGTGCTGCCTTCTCTGCCACGGTCAAATCCTGAAAAGCCATGATCGGTCATGTGTTTGTAGAATTCATCCTGTAAGATACTGTAGGACGGTCGGAACTTCGGCTTTCCGTTCTTTCGCATAACCGGCTCGCCGCTTTCGGTCAATAGCGGCTCACGAGACTCCCACTTCTTCGAGTGGCTAATTTGATGG
>CAJONB010000042.1 GCA_905235715.1 uncultured Ruminococcus sp.
GCCAACGGCGGCTGACTGAATTCTGTAGTTGCTCCCGCCGATAAGATATACGCGGTTCAACCGCATAAGCCTTTATAGACAGACGCCCCGTCATCCCGACGGGGCGTTATTGTGTGGGAAATCACCTGATACTAATATCAAATAAAACCCTTTAACATCTGTTGCGCAAAATATCACATAACTTTGTTGGCATCGTCCCCTACGAATACAACAGACGTTTCCGTTACAACGTAGGGGCGGATGCCCACATCCGCCCGGATGCAGGAACCTTTCCGCTTCATTTGCTCAGCCATTAAAAAGCATTTGTCATCAGTGCTTTCGGGACGACCTTTCAGGAAGCCCTTGTAACGAAAACTCCCCTTGCAACAGGCGGACTGCCGCAAGGGGAGTTTTAAATCTTTTTAATGGATATCAGTACAAAATAACGCTTGTCTGCTCGTTCAGTTCGTAGGGAACGTCCATCATCGCGATGTAGCGCTGAATCGTGGTGGCGTCGTAGATATTGAGGGTATCGTCCGAGAAAGCTGCGCGAATCGCTATCTTTCCGTCGCTGTCCTCTTCTAAATCAGCCAGCACACGCTGAATCTTTGTTGCGTCAGTAATTTCCAGAATACCGTTGCCGTCGGCGTCGCCGCGCAGGAAGGAGTAGCGGCTCAGTCCGTAGTAATCCGTCAGCCATGTGTTGCGCCCGGCACACCAGCTTTTCAGCAACTGATAGTTTTCCTCATAGGTTGCAAGCGGCTGCTTTTGGTAGTTTAGCCACCATTTGTTGACGCGCCAAACCGTAAAGTTGCGGGTGAATACGTCGTTGTACTGTTCTCTGTAGCTGTCCAGCACGCCGCCGTCGGCGGAGATATTCTCGATATAGTCGTAATGCTCCGCGTAAACGCGCTTGATTTCGGTGTTGAACCAGTCCTTGTCAGTGAGATAACGGTAAAAGTTTTTGTCGCTTTGGAGGATGCCGTCGGATTTGGCGGCAGCTTTTGCGACAGCAGAGTTCAGGTCACTGTTGAGATTGCCTAAAGAGAGGTCGTAGTCCCACGCGGGACCCGCGTACAGCACGCCGTCCTTGTAGAAGAAAAACACGGAGCTGAAGCCGAAATCGGCGGTTTTGGCGTATTCATTGAGCAGATATAATTTAGCAAAGGAGTCAACATCAATCTTCCGGCGGATTTCTTCCTCGGCGCCGGCTTTGAGCGTGTTGACGATGTCGTTCATTACGCCGGTGATATATGCGAGCTGTTCCTCAGTAGGCTCTTCGGGGTCGGACATGGCAAAGCGCAGACCGCCTGCGGTGAGGTAGGTAACGTCGTCCTCCACTCTGCTTGCCTCATATTCCAGCAGAAAATCTTTCTTTCCGTCGTTGCTCTCGATGTCGATATCGACTCTGTCCTTGCCCTCCTGTACCGGCTCGCAAACAATGTAGCAGCCGTGATAATTGCCGTCCAGCCAAAGCTCGACGAAGCGCTGTTCCGAGGTATAGGGCAGCCCAAGCTCCCGCGCAAATTCAAAGACGGAGTAATTTCGCAAAAGCGTAGGGTCAAAGCAGTTGGCGAGCATCGCCCATTTCTTGCCCTTGCCCATGCCGAGGACCTCCGTCTTTTTGGCGAACTTAAAGGTGAAAGACTTTTTCTGCACAAAAGACAGCGCTGTGCTGTTGCCGCGCACCTTAAAGCTCACATCGCCGTTCAGCGCAGAGCCGTCGGTATCGGTAACGGTAATCTGTGCGTTTACATAGCCGTCCGCTTTTTCGAGCGACGCGCCGTTGCCGTTCTCGGTGATGATATCAATCCGCGGCACCTGCATTGTTCCGTCAGCCCCGGCGGGAAGATTATCCGCGGCAAAGCCCGTCGCGGCGGGCTCCACCTTATCTTCAGGCGCTTCGTATGGCGGCTCGGCAGAATCCGCATACACCGTAACGCAGCAGACCGCACTGAGCAGGATGACTGTCATCAGCAGCGCAATAATTCGCTTCATCTGTTATCACTCCTTAAATCGTTTAGTGTTTTAGACATTATAGCATATCTGCTTTAATTATACAAGCGGTAGATGTAATACAGAAAAAGCTCCCGATTGCACGGGAGCTTTCGTTATGTGTTTATATCTGTTTGAGAGGATCCACACCGCTTTGTGGGATCAAAGCTCTCGCGATGACAGCAATCATCTTATAATCAAGCTCTTGCCGGTCATTTCGGCGGGCTGTTCAATGCCCATGATGTCCAGCATGGTGGGCGAGATGTCCGCGAGAACACCGTCTGTACGCAGCTCCTTACATTCGGGATAACCGACAACGCAGAACGGAACGGGGTTGGTGGTGTGCGCGGTGAACGGTGTGCCGTCCGTGTCAATCATGCGGTCGGCGTTGCCGTGGTCGGCGGTGATACAGGTCACGCCGCCCATTTCGGCAACCGCGTCGGTGACCTTCTTGACGCCCCAGTCAACCGCTTCGACAGCCTTGACAGCTGCCTCGAAGATGCCGGTGTGACCGACCATATCGCAGTTGGCAAAGTTCAGGATGACCATATCATACTTGTCGCTCTTGATTGCGTCGACGCATTTTTCGGTGACCTCGTAGGCGCTCATGTGGGGCTGGAGGTCGTAGGTCGCGACAGCAGGGGACTTGACGAGGATTCTGTCCTCGCCCTCGTACTGCTTCTCAACGCCGCCGTTATAGAAGAAGGTGACGTGCGCGTATTTCTCGGTTTCGGCGATTCTCAGCTGGGTCTTGCCGAGCTTGCTCATATATTCGCCCATCGTGTTGACCAGCGTCTGGGGCTTGAAGGCGACCTCAACATTCGGCATGGTCGCGTCGTACTGGGTCATGCAGACGTAGGTCAGCGGGAAGAAGCCGTTCTTGCGCTCAAAGCCGCTGAAATCGGGGTCGACAAAGGTGCGGGTGATTTCGCGCGCTCTGTCGGGGCGGAAGTTGTAGAAAATCACGGAGTCGTTCGCCTTGACGGTATCGCCGCCCGCGATGACTGCGGGAATCATAAATTCATCGGTGACGCCGTTGTCGTAGGAGTGCTGAACCGCCTCGACGGGGTCGGTTTCCTTGACGCCCTCGCCGTATGTGATTGCGGCATAAGCCTTTTCAACACGCTCCCAGCGGTTGTCACGGTCCATCGCGTAGTAACGGCCCTCAACGGTCGCGATTTTACCTACGCCGATTTCCTTACACTTTTCGACCGCTTCGGCGACATATTCCTTTGCGCTAGACGGCGGTACGTCGCGTCCGTCAAGAAACGCGTGGATGTATACCTTCTCGAGACCCTTGCGCTTCGCAAGCTCAAGAATACCGTATAAATGGGTGTTGTGGCTGTGAACGCCGCCGGGTGAGAGCAGACCGAAGAGGTGGAGCGAGCTGTTGTTCTTAATCGCGTTATCAACCGCCTTGCACAGCGCCTCGTTCTCAAAGAAATCGCCGTCCTCAATGGACTTGGTGATGCGGGTCAGCTCCTGATAGACGATACGTCCCGCGCCGATATTGGTGTGGCCGACCTCGCTGTTGCCCATCTGGCCGTGGGGCAGACCGACGTCAAGACCCGACGCGCCGATCATGGTGTTGGGGTTTTGGAAGAACAGCCAATCGAGATACGGCGTTTTAGCGGCGTCGATTGCGTTGCCGTATTTGGGCGCGATACCGAAGCCGTCCATAATAATTAAAGCTACAGGTTTTTTCATAAATTTATCCTCATTCCGGCTAACACCGTTAACCGTTATCTGTTATCTGTATTATTCCTCATAGCTGCGGGAAGCCGCGTCGACGATAGCCGCGAATTTCTCTGCAACCAGAGAAGCGCCGCCGATCAGACCGCCGTCAACGTTGGTCTTCATCAGAAGCTCCCCGGCATTCTTGTCGTTCATGGAGCCGCCGTACTGGATGGTAACGCTCTCGGCAACCTCTAAGCCGTACAGCCCCTTGAGGCACAGACGGATGAACGCGCAGACCTCCTCTGCCTGCTCGGCGGTAGCGGTTTTACCGGTGCCGATTGCCCATACAGGCTCGTATGCGATGGTGACGTTCATCATGTCCTCTGCGGAAACATCCCACAGGTCGAGCTTGATCTGGCGGGCGATAACCTCGTTGGTGATATTGCACTCGCGCTCCCACAGCAGCTCGCCGACGCATACGATAGGCTTCAAGCCTGCTTTCAAAGCCGCCTTGGTTCTCTTGTTGACGGTTTCGTCTGTCTCGCCGAAATACTGTCTGCGCTCGGAGTGACCGATGACAACATACTCTACGCCCAGCTCCTTGAGCATACCGGTGCTGATTTCGCCGGTGTACGCGCCGCTTTCCTCCCAGTGGCAGTTCTCGGCGCCGATTTTGATGTTAGTGCCCTTGGTTGCCTCGATTGCGGTCGCAAGGTCAACATACGGAACACACGCGACAACCTCACAGTCGGCGTCCTTGACCAGCGGAGCGATTTCCTCCAGCAGCGCCTTCGCTTCGGACGGGGTCTTGTTCATCTTCCAGTTGCCTGCGATAATGGTTTTTCTCAAATTCTTGGTTAAAGCGTCAAGTATCATAGTAAAAATCCTTTCATTAATGGTAACAGAGGGCGGAGTAATACCGCCCTCTTGATTGTATGTCAGTCTTTGTCGGCAATCGCCGCGATACCGGGCAGAACCTTGCCCTCGAGATACTCGAGAGAAGCGCCGCCGCCGGTGGAGATGTGGCTCATCTTGTCGGCAAAGCCGAGGTTAACGACTGCCGCAGCAGAGTCGCCGCCGCCGATGATGGTGGTAGCGTCGGTATCTGCAAGCGCCTTCGCGACTGCGATGGTACCCTCGGCGAGGATCGGGTTCTCAAATACGCCCATCGGGCCGTTCCATACAACGGTCTTGGCGGATTTGACAGCGTCCGCATAGAGCTTGCGGGTTTCGGGGCCGATATCCAGACCCATCATGTCATCGGGAATCTCGCCCGCGGCGAAAACCTCGGTGTCGATCGGAGCGTCGATCGGGTCGGGGAAGGACTTGGCGCAAACGGTATCGACAGGCAGGAGGAGCTTCTTGCCGAGCTCTTCCGCCTTCTTGATCATCTCGTTGCAGTAGTCGAGCTTGGTGTCGTCTACGAGCGAGGTGCCGATTGCCTTACCCTGCGCTTTTGCGAAGGTATAAGCCATGCCGCCGCCGATAATCAGGGTGTCGCACTTCTCGAGGAGGTTAGAGATAACATTCAGCTTGTCCGCGACCTTTGCGCCGCCGAGAATCGCGACGAACGGACGGACGGGAGCCTCTACCGCGTTGCCGAGGTAGTTGATTTCCTTCTGCATGAGGTAGCCGACAGCGGTTTCCTTGATATGGTCTGTCACGCCGACGGTAGAGCAGTGTGCGCGGTGAGCGGAGCCGAACGCGTCCATTACGAATACGTCTGCGAGAGAAGCCAGCTCGGAGCTGAACGGCTCGAGGTTCTTGGTTTCTTCTTTTCTGAAGCGGGTGTTCTGGAGCAGAACGACGTCGCCGTCCTTCATCGCGGCAACGGCAGCCTTGGCGTTTGCGCCGACAACCTCGTCGTCATCCGCGAATACAACTTCCTGTCCGAGCAGCTCGGACAGACGCACCGCAACGGGAGCGAGGGAGAACTTCTCCTCGGGGCCGTTCTTCGGCTTGCCGAGGTGAGAGCAGAGAATCAGCTGACCGCCGTCAGCAATAATCTTTTTGATAGTGGGCAGAGCGGCTGTGATACGGTTATCGTTGGTGATAACGCCGTCCTTGAGCGGAACGTTGAAGTCACAGCGGCAAAGAACCTTTTTGCCTTTGAAGTTGATGTCGTCAACAGTGTACTTGTTCAGTTTCATAGTGAATCAATCCTTTCTGTATATGACGGTTGCTCACCGCTAACCGCAGCGACCAACCCCCAAAATTTTACAGCTTAATTATATAACAAGTTGCAGTGCCTTTGCAATAGCAAAATAGAATAATATCAGGTTTTTTTCGGATTTATACCGTATCCTCCCACCTGTGGCGGCGCAGCTCGCCCTCGATTGGTAATTTTACGTCTTGAAGAAATCATTATGCTGTGGTATACTAAAAAAGGGGAGGTGCATTCTGTGACTGCTAAGACTTATTCCGTAGATGAAATCAGGAAGATTATCGCGCCGATTGCGAAGCAACACGGCGTTGACCGCGTGTACCTTTTCGGCTCTTATGCAAGAGGCGAGGCGACGGAGCAGAGTGACATCGACCTCTTTATCGACGCTTCATCCATACGCGGGCTGTTTGCTATGGGCGGATTGTATGCGGACTTAGAGGATGCCCTGCAAAAGCAGCTCGATATCGTTACCGCAAAGTCGTTGAAATATAATACCGATACTCGATTTGTGTCAAACATCAAAAAGGACAGGGTGTTGTTATATGAAGCCGCTTGACAGAGATAGAAATATCGTAGAGCATATTCTGGGATATTGTGTAAAGATAAGCCGTACCGTAGAACGTTTTGGCTCTGATATGCAGATTTTCCTTGAGGATTCGGATTATCGCGATTCAATCAGCATGAATTTGTTGCAGATCGGGGAGCTTGCAGGTAAACTGTCCGACAAATATGTGCAGGATACAAAAGCTGAAATTGACTGGCGTGCAATCAAAAATATGCGGAATATGTTTGCGCATGACTACGGTTCGATGGATATTGAGCGAATCTGGGAAACAGCAATAGAGGATATTCCGGTATTGACACAATATTGTGAAAAATGTTTGAGTGAAGAATGAAAAGAACAGGCGCGTAGCCTGTTCTTATTTTTTGGTATCCTCCCATCTGTGGCGGTGCAGCTCGCCCTCGGTCAGCAGCCCGGGATAACCCCACTGGCGGAGAACCTCATAGCAGCCGACGGCGACGGAGTTCGCGAGATTCAGCGACCTTGCCTCGTCAATCATCGGAATCCGCACGCAGCGGCCGGGATATTGCATCAGCACGTGCTCGGGGATCCCGCGCGTTTCCTTGCCGAAGATGATGTACGCGCCGTCGGGATAGGTGATCTCGCTGTGCGTATGCTGCGCCTTTGTGGAAAAGAAGAAGTATTCCCCTCCCGCGGTTTTTGCAAAGAAATCGTCGATAGAATCGTAGTAGGTGATGTCGACGAGATACCAGTAATCCAGCCCCGCGCGCTTTAGATTGCGGTCGGTGATTTCAAAGCCGAAGGGCTTGACCAGATGCAGCCTTGCGCCCGTAGCGGCGCAGGTGCGGGCGATGTTGCCCGTATTCTGCGGGATCTCAGGCTCAAACAGCACGATATTCAGCACCTTTTTATTGCAATTATTTTGATTTTCCAAATTTTTTCACCTCTTTTTTATTGTAATCGGGCTACAATAAGATTGCAAGCAAAAACCGAATATTTTCACGGAGGTAATGTTATGTTTAACTGTAAAAACGGCGGCATGATGTGTCAGGAGAAAGCCTGCAAGCAGAAAAAGGGCTCGGGAGTTGTTCCCTGTATGCTGGCGGGACTGATGTCGGGAATCGCTATCGGCGTCATCGGAAAAATCATGCTCGACACCAACAAGAAGAAGCTGATGAAAAAGTTCAACAAAATGGCGACTGCCGTCGAGGATCTGACCGACAGCGCCAAGGATATGTTTAAATAAGCGAAAGAATCCCCCCACGACAATATGCCGAAAGGGGATTCCGCTTTTTGATACTTATACTAATCCTAAATAAAACCCTTTATCATCTTTTTATTAAGGTTTCGTATTACGAATCATAAAATGCCTGTCCGTCATCCGTTATAAGACGTTCCGATTCGGGATATTCAAAAATCAGCGGATTCTCTTTGTTTGCTTCAAGATACGCGGCAAACTCGGCGGCATACCATTTTGCCATATCGAGGTTATGCATCAGGTAGTTTCCGCAGTTCACCGGCGTCGCACCGGGGACGGTCTCAGCATCGGCAACGGCTTTGAAGGCGTTCAGGATCAGGTCATAAATCTCGCGGGGAGAACGGTTGCCTTTGAGAATCAGGTAAAACCCCGTCAGGCATCCCATCGGTCCCCAGTAGATAATCTCGTCCTTCCATGCGGGATCGTTTCTCAGGCAGGTGGCGATGATATGCTCGAGCGAGTGCATTGCAGCTGTGTCGATGACCGGCTCGCGGTTAGGCTTTTTCAGCCGTATATCATAGGTGGTGACCATATCGGTACCGACCCTGTCCTCACGGCTGAGAAAAATACCGGGAACAATGCGTGTATGATCTACGGAAAAGCTCTTTATCAATTTCATATTTACCTCCGGAATTCCACAAAGAGTTTATTAATTGTATGGTTTAAAGCAGATATTCAGGTCGACCGCGCCGTCAATACCGTCGACGGTGCCGTCGGTGGTATACTGCCACATCGTGAAGTCATAGTACATATTCGGGAACTCACGGTAGTCGGCGAGCCAGAATTCATAGTCCTTCATGGTTTCGAAATCGTAGCTCTGCAGCATCAGCGAGGTGCTGGCGTATACGATAGATTTGCAGCCCCCGTCCTCGATTGTATCGCAGAACGCTTCCGCCATCGCGGTGATGGTTGAGTTGCCGATTCCGTCGGTGCGCGCCTCGTCGTCATCAATAATTTCCCAATCGAACGCAACGGGATAGTCGAGCGTTCTTCCGCCGAGCTTTTTGACAGCATATTCCGCTTCCTCGACTGCGTCCTCGACAGAAGCCGCCTGCGAGAAGAAGTACGCGCCTATTTTCAGCCCCGCCGCCTTAGCCTGCTCATAGTAGGTATCAAAGCTTCCGTCCTCATAAAGCTTGCCCTCATCCGAATAATACCGCCCGCCGATACGCAGAATAACGTAGTCGACGCCGCTCGCCTTGACCGCCTTAAAATCCACGTCGCCCTGATACTCGGCGAGGTCGATACCGGTCTCAGAGGTGACCTCGCCGTTTTCGACATATTCATAGAAGCCGGCGGCGTTCTTCCTCAGCTTATCGGCGTTGTATGTGTTCAGCGCCGCACCGTCAACCTTTTTGACGGAAATATCGCCCAGCACCGAATCGGAAAAGGTCTCGGTTTCCACCACGTCGCTTTTGACGATATGGTCGCTGACCTTACTCGTCAAAAGGCTGTAGACGCCCCATGCGCCTGCCGCCGCGCCGATGATCACGACGCATAGGACAATTATCAGAGCGGTTTTGCCGTGCTTTTTCGGCGGCTTATTTGTGCTGCCGGGCGCCTTTCTTACGGGATTTTCCATTGTGCGGGGTGCGGGGGATGGCTGCGGCTCCGGTTCGCTTTCGGCTGTTTCGGACTGTTCCATTTCCTTCAGCTCCTGCATCAGCAGCTCCAGCTCGTCGTCAAGCTCCTTGACAGGGTCCTTGCCCTTGCCCGCGGTTACGTCGTTATTTTCGTCGATATAAGCCATAGATACTCCTTTTTCCGCCGGAAAAGAGCGTTTCTGCCGGTGGATGGGGAAAAATGTTATTTAAAATCAAATTCTACCTAAATATCATACCATAAACCGAAAATATTGTAAATAAACTTCACAATAAGTTTACGATTCACTTGAAAAATCCATCAGGCTTTAGTATAATACTAGCGTAAATATGAAAAGGGAGGCAGGCACGGTGCAGATACAGGCTCGGCAGCAAATGCAGCTAGGCGAATTGCTGGACGCAATCGACAATTGCAAGACCATCAGCGCGTTGTTTAATCTTGTACATGACCAAGGCATTGTGATACAGATGCGCAGTCAAAGCGCCGCGTCGAACCTCGATTATCAGCCTCTCCCGAAAAATCCGAATATCGTCCCGCTGGATACGCTCAAAAAGCAGGTGCGTGAAGCGGCGATCGAAGCCTCGCGCCGCCACACAAAGGAACAGCTCGTCCGCGCGGTTGAAACCTGTCCGACAATCGACAAGCTGTTTGAGCTGGTAAAGAACGAGCATATCGTCATTCAGATGAAGAGCTTCAACTCCGCGTCCAACCTGCCGCAGAAGAAGCTCAGCGCGCAGGAGATGGTATCGGATAAAACGCCGCTCGATAAGCTCAAGGAGCAGGTCATAGAAGCGGTGATGTATTCCAATTAGCACCTACAGTCGGGCGGCACGGTCGTCCGATTTTTGCTATATTATATCAAAATCTGAATGTTGACGGATGGGGATGATTGCATGAAACGGTTTTTATCCGTTTTGACGGTACTGGCAATTCTTATCGCGGGGACGGTTGTGATGGTAAAAGCAGAACAGAGCGCGACAATCGAATACCGCTTTGACGGCGCGCAGAAAAACCGCGCGGGCTACGCACAGGGGACGGTACGCTTTACCGCCGCGTCGGCAGGCAGCTATTCTCTGTACTGGGCGGACGATACCGCCGCATTGGACGGCTGGTACGCGATTACCTCGTTCCGTCTGAACGCCGGCGCGGGCGCGGAATACATCTTCGGCGAGCGTGTCGCGATTCCCGCCGGCGCGACAAAGCTGATTGCGGTCAAAGAGTCCGACGCGCCGACGGTCGCGAATGCCGCGGCGGTTTATTCCATACCCGCTTCAAAACGCCTTGCCTATACCGCCGCCGACCGCGGCTACCGCTTCGGCGCGCTGTCCGATATTCATATCGACGAGCAGGACGGCGGCAAAAATATCTATTACACCAACGCTTCCGAAAATTTTGCCCGCGCCCTCGGCGTCTGCTCCGCGAGAGAAGCGGATTTCATCGTCAGCGCGGGCGACCAGATTACCAACGCCTCGGGTGCGGCGCTCGAGTGGCTCGAGTATCAGCGCATTATTGCCGAATCTCCCTTTGACAAGCCGGTTTATGAGGCGATCGGCAACCATGAAATGCGCTATGCCAAGTACAGCGACTGCGACGTTGCCTGCGGTATCGAAGAATTTATTCTCAATACGGGGCTGGACGGCACGGCGCAGACGATGAACAGGCGCAAGCCGTATTATGAGGTGACCGAGCCGTCAACAGGCGACCATTTCATCTTTATGGCGCTCGAAACCCACGTTGATCCCGCCGAGCATGACGAGTTTTCCGACGAACAGCTCGCGTGGGCGGAGGGACTGCTAAAAAAGTACAGCGGCGACGGACATAAAATCTTTTTGATTCAGCATTCCTCCATCAGCGGCTACGGCGCGGGCGACGACCGCGATGATCCCGCTTATGCCGGCTCGATCTATGCCGACAGCCGCTTCAAGAACAATCTGCGCTTTAAGCAGCTGATAGAAACCTACCGGGATGTGATTTGGCTGAGCGGTCACACGCACGTAGACTTTGCCGACGGGGTGAACTTCTCCGACGAGAACGGAGCCTCCTGCTATATGTTCCATATTCCCTCGACCGCCAACACCACCCGCCTGTCCTACGACGATGACGGCAACCGCACTCTTGACCGCACTTTCTATGATGATACAACGCAGGGATATCTGGTCGACGTTTATCCGGAGGCGACGGTTCTCAGCGGCGTGAATTTCCATGATAACAAGCTCTATCCTGCCTATACCTAT
>CAJONB010000043.1 GCA_905235715.1 uncultured Ruminococcus sp.
TATCCGGTAGTCATGAAAGCCTATGATCCGCGCAAGGGAATTATAAATGGTGTACCTCTGGGGCTGCATGGACATGGGCGCAAAGTGATCTGCCTTCAGCACGCCCTCCCAGGGCTCCGGATCCTGCGGTTCCCTCCAGCGCAGTTCGCCGACCGGAGGGGCGGCATAGGGTATGCCGGCATAGACTTCGACTTCTCTGTCCGCAGTCATGACGCCGGTCAGCGAGCCGTCCGATACGGTGATCACGTCCGTCTCTCCGCCGTTTTCACCTTCCACTGCCGGATGAAGCTTCACGGGGCCAACCGTGAAGAAGAGATTGGCAGCAAGCAGCGCCGCCAGGCATAAGAACACAAGGACTCTCGAGCCGCCGCTTCTCAGGCGCCGGCGAAGAATAAAATACTCCGCCAGCAGAACCAGCGCAACCACCCAGCCTATCACCCGGTTTTTGTTCAGTTCCAACAGGGCCAGTACGATCAGGGAGAAAACCCCGTAGAGGATGCAGAACCCGATTCCGTTTTTGCGCATTTGCCATCCCTCCTGTTTTATTTCTGTCCGGGAAACGCTGTACAGGAACAGATCCAATCTAACATAACTGCCGGCAATGCGCAAGCAGAAACACTTTCTGAAACTTTTTCCGATTATTGTTGTATAGTGGGGAGAACTTTCATGAGGGAGCCGCCGCAGAAGAAGCTGGAATTTTCATCGACAGCGTGCTCCTGCAACGCCATGGAGAGGGTGACCATCTTGAATACCGAGCCGGGATAGTAGGTGTCGGAAACCGCCTTATTACGCCAGTTTTTGGACAAAGCGGCGCTTTCCGCCTCGGATTTTGCCTTCTCAATCAGCTCGTTTCGCTCCGCCTTGGACAGCTTTGAGGGATCCTCGGTGAAGCCCTTCTCAATCAGGTATTCGTTGTCGATTGCGTCGATTTCTTCCTGCTGTTCCTTTGTGAGGGTGTAGGGGTCGTTGAGGTCAACGCCGTTTACCGTTGCCATCGCCTTGACCTCGCCGGTATTGACGTCCATGATAATGCAGACGCCGCGCTCGTGGACGTCGTTGTCGATGATTGCCTGCTTCATATATTTTTCGGCAATGCTCTGGACGGTTTCATCAATCGTCAGCACCAGCGAATCGCCGTCGATCGCATCAATATTCTGGTTGTAGTCAAAGGGCATTTCGGTCTGGATACCGTTCTGGGCGGTGACGATACGTCCGGGCGTACCCGTCAGATAATCGTTGTACTGATACTCGATGCCCGACAGCCCCTGGTCGTCCATGCCCGTAAAGCCGATAACCGACGACGCGAGATCCGAGTAGGGATAGTAGCGCTTATAGTCGTCGAGCAGGGTGATGATCGCGGACTTGTCGTATTTATCGCGCAGCTCCTGCTGGAGCTTGATAATTTCTTCCTTTTGCTCGCTCTCGATCTTGCGCTTGACGGAGACATAGTAGGTGTTCTGCTTGGTGTCCTCCAGCAAATCCGCCTCGTTGAGGTCAAGGATCGAGGCAAGGCGGTTTGCGACAAACTGCCGCTGCTCGTCGTTATCAAAATAGGCGGGCGCCATGACGACGCGCCATACCGACGCGGACTGCGCCAGCACCTTGCCGTTGGTATCGTAAATCGTTCCGCGCTTCGCGGAAATCGGCGTATCGGAAAGCTGCTGCTCTACCGCGCGCCGCTGGAGCTCTTCGCCCTGAACGAGCTGCAAATAGCCCAGACGCGCGATAACCGAGCCGAAGCCCAGCGCGAGAATAATGACCAGCAGCCATACGGTTCTTCTTCTCAGCCTTTGATTTGCTCCCACGGCGAAAACTCCTTTCCGTAAATTACCGTTTTACCGGCAAGCCCCGCCGGCAGAGGGGTGAATAATTTATTATAACATATAGAGATGGATTTTTCCATAGTTTTCGGGCGAAAAGTCGTTGAAAATATAGTAATCAATGACCTTCAGCCTTTGGCGGACAACTGTCATAAAAACACGAATAAGAGTCAAGAAAAATCTCAACTCTTATTTTCGGTAGCGTCCCGGGGGACGCCGCTTATTTTAAATGTATGGTTCCCGACAAAGCGTTATGACCACAAAGAAGCAATTGCGTCGCCGATCCTTTCAAAGATATTCTTATCCTCGCTCATGGTGACCTCTGCCTTGTCGCCGTCGGACAGGCTGATGAACTCCTTCTGGCTGTTGTTCGCCTTGTTCATCGAGAGCTGATCCTTGGCGTACTCCTCGACCACCGAGGTGGATACGGAGGAATCGACCTTCATCTTGAACTGCGTGTAGACGCTCTGCTTTTCTGCAAGCTCCGCACGCGCATCGACGATCTCCTGATTCAGCTCGGTAAGCTGAACCTGACCGTGGATGATGGAAATGATGACCGCCATCACCGCGATACTCAGAACCACAGCAATCGCAATCCGCCCGTAGTTGTGCCTGCGGCGGGTCGCTTTAACGCGTTTTCTGTTTACGGAGCGGGATTTTTCCCGCATTTCTTCCTGCGAGCTGCCCTCTTCCAGGACAGCGTCCTCACGGGCTTTCTTACGCTTTGCGGAGATGACGTCGTCATAATCCTCAAACAAAGTAAGATCGTACGCGAGGTTGTGGTTGTGACTTGAATAATAAGCCATACTGCACCCCGATTTCCTGACTGACCGAAGCGTGCCGCCGGCGATGTGCGCCGTCCCGCGGCACACATCAGCCAAGCACTTTGGTTTCTGTTTTTATCACACGAAGCTTTCGATATTTCCCGGTTATTGTAACTAAAATGTTACAATTGCGATTTTTCCCTCTGCTTTCCTGCATAATTCTCATACGGAAAAACCGCTTATTCTGTATATTAAGAAAGATAAAACCACAATCTCTTGTGTATTTATCATCATGTCAAAATAATTACAAGCTTGTTATTATTTTACTATATCCGATAGTGCCTGTCCATAGTAAATCTGTACAAATATAGCGCGATATCTGTCGGGATTTGCGCTATCTGCCGAAGATTTGTCGATTTGGTTCCCGAGGGGAAATTTATAGCAAGCGAAAGAAGAATTATTACTTATGTCATTCTGAGGAGCAAAGCGACGAAGAATCTTTATAGGCTTTTGAAAGATCCTTCGCTGCGCTCAGGATGACTAAGGAAAATATTAATGCCATTCCCTATAGTTGCCTGTTTCCTTTTCGCAAGGGAGCCTGAATCTACAGCTTTTCCAACACTCTCAGCTTTGCGGAGCGGGCGCGCGGATTACCGGCAAGCTCCTCCTCGGAGGGCAAAACCGGCTTGCGGGTAATGATTTTCGCCTTCGGCACGTTACCGCAGACACAGACGGGGAAGTCCTTCGGGCAGGTACAGCCCTGCGCCTTGTCCTTCATGAACTGCTTGACGACCCTGTCCTCAAGAGAATGGAAGGTGATCACGCACAGCCTGCCGCCGGGTGACAGCAGCGCAAAGGCGCTGTCCAATCCCTGCTCCAGCGCCTCCAGCTCGCGGTTGACCGCGATACGGATCGCCTGGAAGGTCTTGCGGGCGGGATGACCGTCGCGCCGCACCTTCTGAGGAACGTTTTCCTTGACAATCCCGGCAAGCTCCAGCGTCGTTTCTATGGGCTTTTGCCCGCGATAGCGGACGATACCCTTCGCGATGGAGTAGGCGTACTTTTCCTCACCGTACAGTGAAATAATGCGGGCAAGCTCGTCCACATCCGCGCTGTTCACCAAATCCGCCGCCGTAGCGCCGCTTTGGCTCATACGCATATCCAGCGGCGCGTCCTCATGGTAGGAAAAGCCGCGTGAGCCGTCGTCGAGCTGATGGGACGACACACCGATATCGAGCAGCACGCCGTCAACGGCAAATACGCCGCGCGCGTTCAAAAGCGCCTGCATCTCACTGAAATTGCCTTGTATAATCACGGATTGGCTGTAGTCTTTAAAGCGGGCGGTTACCTCGGCAATCGCGTCGGGGTCTTGGTCAATGCTGTAGAGCCTGCCGCCGCTCAAGCGCGAGAGAATCTCAGCGGAATGTCCGCCGCCGCCGGCAGTGCCGTCTACATAAACGCCGTCCCCGCGGATATTCAGCCCGTCGACCGCCTCATACAGCAGGACGGGAATATGCCCGAAGCCCATTACAGCCTCAGCAGCTCGAGGGCTTCCTTGAGGGTCGCCTGCTTCTGCTGCTCCATAAAGGCGGCAAAGGTCGCCTTATCCCAGATTTCGATACGGCTGTCCATGCCGACGACCGTTACCTCGCCGCTCAGACCCGCGTCCTCACGCAGCTTCTGACTGATACTGACGCGTCCCTGCGAATTCGGCGACACTAAGGTCGCGGGCGAAATCAGCAGGTACTGCAGCGACAGCGCCTTGTCGGCGGGCAGGGCGCGAATCTGCTCGCGCAGACGGTCAAATTCGGCGACTGACATCACCTGCACGCATTTTTCAAAGCCCTTGGTCACGTAGAAGCTCTCGCCGAGCTCCTCTCTGAATTTTGACGGCAGAATCACTCTGCCCTTCGTATCTAAGGAATGGTCGCTTGTACCCAGAAACATTCTGCCGCCTCCCTTCAAAGAATTGAACTGAGTAAAAGTATCAGAAATCGCGTCAATCGTGTCACTGAATGACACTAAACGCCACTGATAAATTGATTATAACCCATCTTGCAGAGAAAATCAAGAGAATAGTTACGATTTATAACAAAAAATTTACAACTTTTTCATTATTCTACCGAAGAAATACGATAGGAATGGGGTTTTTAGTTAACAGATAACAGTTAACAGTTATCAGTTGAGGGAAACGCTGACGCGTTTTGGAATGTAGGGGTTTGTAGTTGGTGGTTGTAGGGCGGGCTCTGCCCGCACCCGATTTCTATTAACAACCGACCACAAACTACCGACCGACAAAAAAGCGCCTCCGCAGCCGGAAGCGCTTTCTTCGTTATTTGTTCATGATTTGCTCGATCTGGCGCATGATGTCGTAGTTCTCGCCGACCTGAACGTCCTCCCCCTTGTTAATAAGTTGATCGCTGTACTTGATATAGGCGTCATAGTAGGGGATGGTTTTGTCCCAGACCTCTTTCTGCTTTTCTGTCAGCTTTGCGGGCTTAATCTTATAGACCTCCTGCAGATACTTCGCGAAATACTTCGTAAACTTCTGCTGTCCGTAGATATTCATGTGCTCCTGATTATAGAAGTCGTGAGATGTATCGATCCCGATGTCCGGGTTGTCGCTGTCAAAGCTGATATAGCTGAAGCCGTACTCCCTGACGATATCGCCGACCGTATTGCCGCGATAATAGCGCGACACATTGTCCGTCGTAACAACGTGCGGGAAGCGGACAAAAAGGATTTGGTCGTCTGTAAAGCCCGAGCCCTGCAAATATTCCAGAAATTCCCTGAACGCGACGTCTGCCTTATTGAACAGCGCCATTTTGCGGCTCTGAATTTCATCGGTACGGTACACCTTTGATTTCGGATGATAGATAACCGATCGGTTCTTAATGCCCTTGAGATAATTATAGCCCCTGACCTGGTCCTTTATCAGCTCCAGCGACCACCAAAAGGAGTTGTTGAGATTATCCCACGAGCTGTGGTATTTGAGGAACGGCACATAATATTCGATCTTGTCGGAGGTCGCATTCTTCTCCACCAGCTCAATCTTATTTTCATTCAGCGGCATATTATCCGACACGCGGCGGAGGTTGACGTCCTTTACAAGATTTGCGTCGCCGTAAATCGCTCCGTTGATTTCAATGACAATCAGCTGAGGATTCTGCGTGCGCTTGATTTCCTCAATAATCGCCTTATAGTTCAGGGCGGTGTTCGACTCGGTCGAGTAGGGGTAGCTGGTAAAGCCGCATTCCTCATAAGCCAGCGCGGCAGAATAATCGCAGTAGACCTCGCTGGAGCCGACGATGACAACGTCGAGCGAATTCTCGTCCTCGAGATAAAATCCGCGGATGCGCTCGGTGTTATGGTCGGCGTTGCAGAGCATATACTCCTGCAAAAACCACGTCGTCACGCCAATCGCAAGCAGCAGCGAAACGATTTTGATAACGCGGTTGCGGTAGGTGCGCGCCTTTGTATTCGGTTTTCGCTTGTTTTTCTTTTTGTTTTCTTTCATAAGCTATGCCTCAGAACTGCGCGTAAACGAAATCGGCAGCGTTGAAGCCGGAGCCGTAAACGCCGAATACCAATATCGCCATGATGCCGATATAAACAACGCCCCAACGAACGATAGTGGGCTTTTTGCTGAGCATCGCGCGGATGGTCGTGTCGCTGTGACGCTCCTGAATCACGCTGATAATGAAGATAAAGACGACGCAAGCCGCCAGGTACAGCATGGTAAGCTCATTCAGACCCAGCTCGGAGATTTCGCCGTAGCCGACCTTGAAATTCTGGTCGGTGAAAATCAGGCGGAAGGTCATCATCGCCTCGTTGAAGGTCGGAGCGACGTCAAAGACGTAGCCGACCAGCACCAGCATGAAGGTGCGGATAATGCGGAACACGGTGTAGGGCGCGCTGTCGCGATTGATGTGCAGGCGCTTGAGCGTGCCGTCAAACACGGGCTTGAGCAGGACAGCCAGCATGATGATGCCGCCGTTATACACGCCGAACGCGACGTACTTCCAGTTAGCGCCGTGCCAGATACCGACCATGAAAAAGACGATAAACGACGCGAAGCTCGTCGGCAGAACCTTTGCGATATGCGAGCCTGCCGCCGTGGAACCGAACTTGGATTTTTTGATTTTCTTGCTGACATTCAGAAAAGCGTCGGACATCGCCAGCGGATAGAACAGATAGTTCTTGAACCAGTTACCCAGCGAGATATGCCATCTGCGCCAGTATTCGCTGATATCCTTCGAAAAATACGGACGGCGGAAGTTCTCCATCAGGTCGATGCCGAAAATCCGCGCAACGCCGCGGGAAATATCAATACCGCCCGAGAAGTCCATATAAAGCTGGAAGGCGTACAGCAGAACGGTAAACAACAGGGTCGTGCCGCCGTAGGCCTGATAATGCTCGGTGACTGCGTTGATTGCGATATACGCATGGTCGGCAATCGCCATCTTTTTGAACAAGCCCCAAAGAATCAGCAGAAAGCCGTCCGTGAAGCGGTCGTAGTCAAAGTCATGCGGCGTGTAAAGCTGTTCGGCAAGCGAGCTGTAGATGCCGATAGGTCCCTGCACAATCTGCGGGAAGAACGACACGAACAGCGCCAGCTTGAAGAAATTGCGCTGTGCCGGAACAGTATCCCGGTACACGTCGATCAGATAGCCCATCGACTGGAAGGTATAGAACGAAATACCCAGCACGAGCAGCAGATCGCCCGTACCGCCGAGGAACAGCACCTTCGCATATTTGAGGAACGCAAGAATGCCGAAGTTCAGCACCAGCGCCAGCGCGAGAATCAGCTTCTTTTTGCGCTTGACGCGCTCCTTATATTTCTTTTTATCCTCGCGGGAAAGCTCCGCCTTATGAACTCTCAGGTAATCCTTGGAGGATCTTGTGACCTTGTCCATCCACAGCGCGTCGAGAAACGTGCTGAGGGTAGTGAACAGGATAAAGCCGACGTACTGAACGCCCGCCCATAGATAAAATACATAGCTTGCCGCCAGAAGAACCGTCCACTTGTACTGCTGCCACTTCTTCGGAAACAGGAAGTACACGAGCATGGTCACGGTGACAAATATCAAAAATTTTATGGATGTATAACTCAAAACTCATACCCCGGCAGTCAAAAATTCATTATTTACGGCGTGTTGAAAACGTCGGTATCAAACGGCTCGCGGACAATCCGCAGACCGTTTTTCTCGCTGTACAGCGCGACCTGCGGCAAATCGCGGGAAAGGAAGATGGACATCCCCTCCATCACCGAGTACGCGCCGACGCGGCAGAAAACCAGAACATCGCCGGTACTCAGACCGGCAAATTCCGCGTCGCGGGCAATCACGTCCGCAGTCGTGCAAAGGCTGCCGCACAGCGTCCATTTCTGCTTTTCTTCCGTTTCATCCGCGCCGATGTGCAGAATCCTCGGAATCTGCATTCCCTGCAGCTGACCGTCATACTTGAGCTGGTGCAGACCGCCGTCGAGAATCGCGTAGTTGATTCCCTTATTGGTTTTAACGTCGACAACGCCTGTCAGATAATAGCCGCAGGGCGCGGCAAAAAACCTGCCCATTTCCACGGTCAGGCTGTATTTACCGGCAATCTCGCGGATTTTTCCGGAAATCCCGCTCAGGCGTTCTTCCTCGAGCGCGTCGGCGTCGTCCGCGAAGTAATCCACCGCGAGACCCGTGCCGTATTCAACGCGGTCGATCTCAAAATTCAGCTCGTCCTTTACGCGGGTGCAGAACCCGTCGATGTAGGTAAGCTCCTTTTCGATGATTTTCGGCTTTTTCTTCTGCGTGCCCGAGAAGTAGTGCAGACCGACAATCTCGACGCCCTCATAGCAGTCGCGGTCGCGAATCACGGAAAGCACGTCGTCCTCATCCATGCCGAACTGGCTTCCCGCAGTCAGGCGCACCAAAAGCGGCACGCGGATACCGCGCGCCTTTGCAGCGTCGTTTATCAGCTTGATGTGGAGAGCGCTCTCGGCGGTAAAGGTGCCGACGCCGTCGTCCATCGCGCGCTCAACGTCCGCTTTCCCCTTGTTCACGCCCGAGAAAATCACGCGCTTCATATCCGCGCCGACCCTCTCGCATACGGTCAGCTCGCCGGGACTGCACACCTCGATTTTGTCAAAAACCGCAGGGATGTCCCGAAGCAGAAAGGGGTTCGCCTTTATCGAAAAGCAAAGACCTGTTTTCTCGCCGAAGTACCGCTTCACCAGCGCGGCGCGCGCTTCAAACTCGTCGGTATTGAACACGTACGCCGGTGCATGAAGCTGTTCTGTCAGCGAAGTAATCTGTCCGATATTCATTATTCGTCCATCAGCTTTTCCACCAGGGCGCTGATTGCCTGAGCGGAATTGAAGTTCGCGGGGACGAGGTCGGAGGGCTTGATTTCGATATCAAACTCGTCATTCAGCTCGCCTACCAGCGCGACAATATCAAAAGAATCGAGGACGCCGCCGTCTACCAGCGAGGTCTCGCTCTCAAAATCAACATCGGGACGTAATTCTTCTAAGATTTCCAGTACTTTTTCCATAATTAATACTCCTTTTCCTTATATAAAAGCTCAGCTTATTTGAAATACGCCTTAAGCGCATTCATATCGGTTTTGCCGTTGGGCAGCGCGGGCATCTCGTCAAGCTGTATGACCTTGCGCGGCACCATGAACGCGGGCATCTGCGCGCGGAAGAAGAGGGTGATTTCCTTCGGGGCCGCGTCGCCCGTATAGAAGAGGTAGAGAAGCTCCTTTTCCTTTTGATACAGCGAACAGCAGGTTCGCACGCCGTCGACGCGCTTAGCCGCGCCTTCGATTTCCTCCAGCTCAATGCGGTGACCCATGTGCTTGATCTGTCTGTCCTTTCTGCCGTGGAACATCAGCTCGCCGTCGGCATTGAAGCTGCCGAGGTCGCCTGTCTTATAAATCAGCTCGCGGTAGGTATCGTTCAGCGGATTCTGCATAAAGCTCTCTGCGGTTTTTTCGGGATTGCGGTAGTAGCCGAGCGCGAGGCACGGGCCCTTGACGCAGATTTCGCCGGTCTCGCCGTCGGCGGTGGGGGTGTTGTCCTCATTGAGGAGCATAATGCCGTAATGCTTATAGGGTCTGCCGATGGGCAGGACGGTGTCCTCCTCCACCTTGCCCTGTACCACGTGATAGGTGCAGGAGGCGGTCGACTCGGTGGGGCCGTACTGGTTGACGAACATCACATCGGGCAGGGCGTCCTGCCAGACGCGCAGCAGCTTCGTCGACATGACGGAGCCGGAGAAGCAGACCTTTTTCAGATACTCAGGCTTGGTCTCCGAGAATGCGTTCAGCTTAGCGGGCAGCTCTACGCCCGCGACGCTCCAGCACAGCGCGGTGACCTTGTTGCGGTTGAGGGTATTGAACAGCTCGGTCGGAATCGCGAACTCGCTCTTCGGGATAATGACAGTGGTCGCGCCCGATTTAAGCGGGAAGTAAATATCTCTGACGGCGGCGATATAATCGAGCGGAGCCTGTCCGCCGAATACGTCGGTATCGTCAACGTGCAGTACCTCGCTGACCGCGTCGATATAGCACATCAGCGAATGATGCGAGGTGATAACGCCCTTGGGCTTGCCTGTCGAGCCGGAGGTGAAGATGATGTACAGCGGCGACAGCTCGGTGATATTTTCCCTCGCGGATTGTAAGAGCGCTTCGTCAACGGGGGTATCAACGATATCCTCGGCGACGATGATCTCGCCCTCAAAGCCCAGCGAGCTTGCTTTCTCAAGGCTGCCCCTGTCCACCAGCATATAGTCCGCGTGTGCAACCTCAATCATCTGCTGCAGCCGCGCGACGGGCATGGTGCTGTCAATCGGCGCGTAGACGCCGCCCGCACGGACAACCGAGAGGAAGTACGCGGGGGTGTAGGGGTGTCTGCCGGACATACAAATCACCGGCTCTTCGGGGGTTATTTTGCCGGCGAGGTAGGTACCTGCGGATTTGGTAATATCGCTGAGCCTTTTAAAGCTGAGCGATTCGTCGCCGCAGATATACGCGGCTTTATCGGGTCGATCGGACGCGCGCGCGTCCAGCCAGTCTAATACAGATGTAAACATAGCGATTCTCCGTTTTATGCGAACAATGCCGATGCAGCACACTTTCGCAGATTAAATCATTATAATAATATATCAAATCTATCCTAAAGTCAATAACGACAGTGCCTGTTTCCTTCGATTATTTGCGAAGAAAACGCAGATTTTTTGGTAAAAAACATGAATTCCCCCGAAACAGAGCCTGTCTCAGGGGAAACAATCGTCAAAAAAACACAACGGCGCGTTATGCCGCAGCCTTCTTATTCATCAACAGCGCCGATAGAACGCAGCTTCTCGAGGGTGGTACGGACGTCGTTTTCAATCACGCCGTCATCCGCGTCAAAGCGGTCGGACAGCGCGAAGATGACCTCCTCCTCCGTCACGTCATTCTGCAGCAGCTCCAGAATCGCGCCGAGCGTTCTGTTGCCGCGCACAATGCCCGAAAATTCCGCCTCGGCGGTCGGGACAAGAAGGGTTTCGTTCTCCTCGGTATGCACGATAAAATTCTTGTTCAGCTTCATACAATCACCCTTTACCGATTCATAAACCAATCATACCACATTTTGCGAAAAAGTAAAGCTTTTTTCAAGAATGTCCTGCAACCGCCAATTACCGGCTCCTGACTAAAAAGCCGCCCCGGCTGATACTAATTTCAAATAAAAAGCTTAAATAAGATGTTAGCGAAAAATTTCACAGAACGCGGCGGAGGGCGCAGGCAGGCTGGCGCCTGTCAAGCCTGACAACAAAGTTATGTGATATTTTGCGCAACAGATGTTAAAGGGTAGTAAGAAATCAACCGGGACGGCAAACTGCAGCTTATATTGCGTTGTACGCTATTTCAATTTCGCGAGGTTTTCCTTCGCCTTGCGAATCACGCGCAGGTCATTGTCATAGATACAGTGCTGATGCGCCTCAAACAAATCGACCCAGATATAGCTGTCGATTTCCTCCTCCTGCACGACGACGTCGTCCGAGAAGGTCTGCGCCATAAAGAATACGACGCGCTTCTTGATTTTGCCGAACGGACAGTAATCGGACACCTCGCGCACACCGTCGATGATCTCGATATCAAGCCCCGTTTCCTCCTTGACCTCGCGAATCGCGGTTTCCTGCTCGGTCTCGCCCTTTTCGACGTGACCCTTGGGGAAGCTGAAATTCCTGCCGTTATGGTTCTTGACCAGCAGGGTCTTGTAGCGATCGCCGTCCTTGTGAACCACGATTGCGCCGCAGCTCTTTTCATACAGACAGGAAATCTTGTCGATGACGGCGTTGCGGAGAATCGAGAGATATTCGCGGATCTCGGGCTCATAGTAAACCTCGCCCTCGGGCGCGATAATCAGCTTTTCACCGACGCCTCTGAAGGTGGCGACGGCGATGACAACGCCGAACATCACTTCACGCAGAGGTTTCTTTGTGATAATATACGAGCTGGCGTTTTTTGCGGTATCGGCAGAAGCATAGCCGGAATACAGATGTTCGGACAGCATACCGTATACATTGACTTTTACTTTCTTCGCTATCATTCCGTTTTCACCTCCTTGTGATAAAAAGTTAAGAGTTAAGAGTGAAGAGTGAAGAGCGGCAGTGACCCGCTTCGCTCAAACTAATTATAATATCTGCTGATTGAAGGTACCTTTACCTTAATAAATAGAGCGGATATAGTCGTCGACGAAGTCCGCGGTGTTGGCGGACATAACATTGTTGAGGAACAGCACCTCGTCGATATCGTGATCCTGCATATAGCTCTTGAGGTTGCCTGTCCAGTGGCGCGGGTCGATGATATGAACCTCTTGATAATTGTTGGACAGATAAGGCACAAAGCTGTTGCCGTAGCTCTCCTTGACGACGGCGATCTTCTTGCCGTTCTGCAGCTCGTCATTATACTCGACGAACAGCGGGTTATCGCCCCAGATAAACACGCCGTAGGACAACGTGCCGGAAGCCTCCTCTTCATAATAGATGGTGGTCTGTATCGGCTCGGAGTCGGTGGAATCATAGCGCTCGGCATGGGTCGCATAGGGGAACGTCCAGAAGTGGACGGTGTCAAGGTTATTCATGACGGATTCATCATATTCGGCGAGCGTTCCCTCAAAGTCGGGGATGGTCTTTTCGGTACAGGTTGAAAGGTCGAGCGCCTCCTGACCCGTCTGCTCACAGAACGCCTGATACGCATAGTATGCGCCCAGTCCCGACCAGTGGTGATCGGTATTGAAGTAGATATACTCGTCGATATGCTCCGCAAGCTTATTGTAGCAGTTGATCGGCTTTACGTCGGCGGTATAGCTCTCATAAATCTTTTTGATGCTGTCTGCCTGCACATTGGTCGCGACAGTGCCGTCGTCAATCAATCTGCGCGGCAGAGCGAACTCGGTATGGTTCGGGACGACCAGGTTGTAGACGGTATACTCTGGAGCATTCTGCTTGAACTCCGAAATCGTCTTCGCGTAATACTCCGCAGAGCTGTCGGAGCCGCCGAACAGCTCGAGCGCCATACTGTTATAGATATATACGCCGCCGTTCGCCGCGGAATAGTGTCCCGTAGAATTTGCGTCGTCCTTGATATTCGGGGTAACAAAGGTCAGCGGGTCGTTGGTATTTGCCACAGCTTTTGCCTCGGTACTATCCTCGGGAGCCGTTGTCTCGGAGCTGATGGAATAAATCTTCTTGCCGTCGCCCTGATCGCTGTTGTTATTCCCACCGATACCGAAAATCAGCTTGAACAGCTGGACGACAATGAAAATTGCAAAGAACAGCACCAGCGCGCAAACCACCACTATGATGGTGCGCCGGATATACAGCTTCCTTTTTCGCTCTTTACGTGCTTTGGCAGCGGCACGACTGCGTCTGAGGGCTTCCGATGCCCGCCTGGTTTCATCGTAATTATCGTATGCCATTGGACGCCTCCTACAAAACAATTTCTAGCATTGCAAAACCCATATTCGGGTTTATTATACTACAACTTTGGAATTTATACAACAGATAATCGCGAAATTTATTCCTTTTTTGCGTGAAAATTGTCATTTATATGCGAAAAAGGCACGAATATTTGTCCAAATTCCGCTTTTGACTGTGATTTTCCGTGCAAGTCGGCAGCAGGATGAATCCGGCTGCGCGGGATTTTGCGGGATTCACGCTTGCACAACGGCGGCTGATGTGCTACAATATACGGTGATTGATAAAAATATGATAATAAATGGAAGGTGAAAGAGTAATGGACTACCGTTTTTCCGATAAGGTGTTGGCGCTGAAGCCCAACGCAATCCGTGAAATTCTCAAGAGTGCGTCTGACCCTGACGTGATTTCCCTCTCGGCGGGCAATCCCGCTCCCGACGCGTTTCCCGTGGAGGAAATCCGCGAAATCAGCGAAAGACTTCTCCGTGAGAATCCCGTCGGCGTTCTGCAGTACGGGGTCAGCGAGGGCTACCAGCCCCTGCGCGACACCCTCAAGGCTTATCTGAAAGAAAAGCACAATATCGGCTCACAGGATGACGAGCTGATTATCGTATCGGGCGCGCAGCAGGTAATGGACCTTGCCGCAAAGACCTTTTTGAACGAGCATGACGTGCTGGTGTGCGAGGCGCCGTCCTTTGTCGGCGCGCTGAACACCTTCCGCAGCTATAATACCGAGCTTGTCGGCGTCACCGTCAAGCCCGACGGCATGGACATGGACGAGCTGGAGCAGGTGTTGGACAGCAACCCCAACGCGAAGCTGATTTACACCATCCCGAACTTCCAGAATCCCTCGGGCGTTACCATGTCGCTTGAAAAGCGCAAAAGGCTCTATGAGCTGGCGCTCAGCCACAACTGCCTGATTATCGAGGACAACCCCTACGGCGATCTGCGCTACTTCGGCGAGGATATCCCCTCCATCAAGAGCTTTGATACCGAGGGCATCGTCATCTACTCCGGCTCCTTCAGTAAGGTCGTCGCGCCCGGCATCCGCGCGGGATATATGATGGCGAACAAGCAGGCGATGGCAAAAATGATTATCTGCAAGCAGGGTCAGGACGTCCATACCACGATGTGGTCGCAGATGCTCTGTAACGAGCTGATGACCAAATACGACTTTGAAGCCCACCTCGACCGTCTGAGAGCGCTGTACACGAAGAAAGCCAGCCTGTGCATGGACTTGCTCGACAAGTACGTCGTTCCCCACGGCATCGGCTATAACAAAATCGACGGCGGACTGTTTATCTGGTGCGACCTGCCCGGGGACGTAGATATGCTCGGCTTCTGCAAAAAGCTGACCGAACGCAGGGTCTGCGTCGTACCGGGGAACGCCTTCCTTACCGACAGCGATATGGAATGTCACTCCTTCCGCATCAACTTCTCCACCCCGACCGACGAACAGCTCACACAGGGAATTATCGAAATCGGCAAGCTCGCCGCGGAAATGATTACAGGGTGAGCAGTAAAAATTCAAATATAATATGGTTGGTCGCTTCGCTCCGATTTGTACAATTCATCCGTCACCTGCGGTGACACCTTCCTTTACCGAAGGAAGGCTTTGCTGCCAACTACCAACCACCAACCACAAACTACAAACTACCAACCACCAACTACCAACCACAAACTACCAACCACAGCAAGGACTTGATAATTATGGAAAATACCGAAAAGAAAAAGAAGATTGTTTTCTCCGCCATGCAGCCCAGCGGAACCGTCACCCTCGGCAACTACCTCGGCGCGCTCCGCAACTGGGTCAAAATGCAGGATAACCCCGACTATAACTGCCTGTTCGCCCTTGCGGATATGCACACCATCACCGTCCGTCAGGAGCCTGCGGCGATGCGCCGCAACATCATCGACGCGTATGCGATGGTCATGGCGTGCGGCATCGACATCGACAAGGCGCCGTTCTTCATTCAGAGCCACAACCCCAACCACAGCACGATGGCGTGGCTCCTCGACTGCTACACCCAGTTTGGCGAGCTGTCGCGCATGACGCAGTTCAAGGATAAATCCGCCAAGCATGCCGACAACATCAACGCGGGACTCTTCACCTATCCCTCCCTGATGGCGGGCGATATCCTGCTCTATCAGGCGGATTTGGTGCCGGTCGGCGCGGATCAGAAGCAGCATATCGAGCTGACCCGCGACATCGCGACCCGCTTCAACAGCATTTACGGCAACGTGTTCACGATTCCCGAGGGCTTCATTCCGAAGGACAGCGCGCGCGTCATGAGCCTGCAGAATCCCGCATCAAAAATGAGCAAGTCGGACGAGAACGCCAACGGCTGCGTCATGATGACCGACAGCGACGACGTGATTATGAAGAAATTCAAGCGCGCAATCACCGACAGCGAGATGAAGGTGCGCTACGCCGAGGGCAAGGACGGCATCAACAACCTGATGTCCATTTACGCCGCGGTGACGGGTCTGAGCTTTGAGCAAATCGAGCATGACTTTGACGGCAAGGGCTACGGCGACTTCAAGACTGCCGTCGGCGAGGCGGTCGTCGCGGAGATCGCACCCATCCGCAAGCGCTACGAGGAATTTTCAAAGGATAAAAAATACATCGAGGAATGTTACGCAAAAAGCGCGGAATTCGCTATCCGTCTTTCCTCCCGCACCGTCGACAAGGCGATGAAGAAAATCGGCTTTATTCTGCCGAAGAAAGGGTAACCTATGAAACGGTTATTTGCACTGCTTTTAACAGCAGTCATGCTTCTCGCGCTCGCGGGATGCTCGGGAAACGGCAACGGTGCAACAGCGGACAGCGAAGCGCCCGAAGCCCCCGATAACGCGATGGTAGGTATTTGGCAGTCGGCGGTTGACGGCGCGGTCTACTACTATGACTTCCGCAACGGCGGCGCTTTGAGCGTGTATGTGGATTCCTACACCCTTGATGTGTGCTACACCGCAAAGGACGGCGATGACGGCACAGCCTTCAGCCTCCTGCTTCCGACCGAGGAATTCGGCAATATCGGCGCGCTGCTTGCAGGCGAGGACGGAACGTTTACCGTCAGCGAAGGCTCCTACGACAAGCACGACCGAATCGGCGAGCTGAAATATGACGACGACGAGGTGTTCACCTTTACCGAGGTCGATAAGGCAGGCCCCACCTACGCGAAAATCCCCGAGAACTATCAGGTGGACAAAAAGCTGCTGGACACATGGGTCAACAACTACTCCACCGACGAGGCGCGGCAGACCATCACCTTCAACGATGACGGCACCCTGCAAATGAACGAATCCTACAACTACAACGACGTGACGCTGGGAATCCGCCGCGACTGCACCTACACCGCCGACAACGGTATGCTCACCCTGTTCTATGTGATGGACGAAGAGCAGTCAATGCCGGTTGAATATACTGTCGACGGCGATTCGCTGAATTTCGGCGGAATGTACTTCACCCGCGAGGGCGTTGAAATCCCCACCGAGGCGGTAGAGGAAAAAACGACCGAAGCAGCAGAGGAAAAAGCAACCGAAGCAGATTAATCAAAATAACGTAAGGGCTGTATCGAAAGGTACAGCCCTTTTTTAGTTGGTAGTTGGTGGTTGGTTGTTGGTAGTTGTAGGGCGGGGATTTTGTTTAGTTAACAGATAACAGTTGAGGGAAACGCTGACGCGTTTTGGGATAGCGGTCGCTTCCGCCGGAATTCTCCATCTCTGAACATCTTCCCCTTGACAAACGGCGCTGACTTTGCTATAATAGCACAGGTGTAAAGAAAAAAGCTTTACAGGAAAGAGGTTCGGATGGACGACAAACTGGAGATTTCTCTGCTCTACGATTTCTACTCGGAGCTTCTCAATCCATCACAGCAGCAGGTCATCGAGCTGTATGTCAACGACGACCTGTCCCTTGCGGAGGCAGCGGAGATTTTATCCATCAGCCGCCAGGGGGTACGCGACTCCCTGAACCGCGCGTCCGAAAAGCTGCGCGGCTATGAGCGAAAGCTCGGACTGGTCAAAGCGTACCGAGAGCGGCAGGAGCTGGCGGAGCAAATCGCCCGCGAGGCGAACGCAATCATCCGCGGCACCGATAACGAAGCAATCATCACACGGTGCGAAAGCATCGTCGCATATACCGATAAACTGACGGAAAAGGAGGAGCAGCATGGCATTTGAAGGACTTTCTCAAAAGCTCGGCAACGCGTTCAAAAAGCTCAGGAACAAGGGCAAGCTCAACGAAAACGACGTTAAGGAAGCGATGCGCGAGGTACGCCTTGCTCTGCTGGAGGCGGACGTTAACTTTAAGGTAGCGAAGGACTTTACCAACCGCGTCACCGAGCGCGCTGTCGGCGCAGATGTGATGGAGAGCCTGACCCCCGCCCAGATGGTCATAAAAATCGTTAACGAAGAGCTGACCGAACTGATGGGGCCGGATTCCGCGCGCGTCGAGTTCAACGCAAAGCCTCCGACAGTCATCATGCTCTGCGGCTTACAGGGCGCAGGTAAAACCACCCACGCCGCTAAGCTCGGTGAATGGTTTAAGGAACAAAATCACCGCCCGATGCTGGTCGCCTGCGACATCTACCGTCCCGCGGCGATTGAACAGCTGAAGGTCGTCGGCGAAAAGGCAGGCGTTCCCGTCTTTGAAATGGGCACCGCAAACCCCGTCAAAATCGCCAAGGAAGCAATCAAGCACGCAAAGGACTACGGCAACGATATCGTGATTCTCGATACCGCCGGCCGTCTCCATATCGACGAACAGCTCATGCAGGAGCTGCAGGATATCAAGGCGCGGGTTCAGCCCGACGAAATCCTCCTGACCATCGACTCTAT
>CAJONB010000044.1 GCA_905235715.1 uncultured Ruminococcus sp.
GCTGGGATACCAGCAGCGAATCAACGTCAACACCGAGAGCCGCGGCATAGTCGGGGTCGAGCGCGTGCTCAACGTCGATGAAGGCGACGTTGCCGCCGTCCTTCTGACCCTCTGCGATACAGTGCAGCGAGAGAGTAGTCTTACCCGATGACTCCGGTCCGTAGATTTCGACGATTCTGCCGCGCGGCAGACCGCCGATACCGAGCGCGATATCCAGCGACAGCGAGCCGGTGGATACGTGGTCGACGTTCATGTGGGAGTTCTGACCGAGCTTCATAACGGCGCCCTTGCCGAACTGCTTTTCAATCTGTGATAAGGCGGTTTCCAGCGCCTTGTTCTTATCGACTGCCATAGTGATTTCTCCTTTGGTTCTGTTCTTTTTTACTCTGATATTATAGCATGAATCCGTCGAATAATCAAGAAAATTCGAACAAAAATTCTAAATTATTTCTCTTTTTGGAAGATTTTGCGTGCGGTGATTGCCCGCATCGTGCCGGCGATATCCCGATAGCCGCAGATATTATCAAAGCCGTTGCTTTTCAGCATATCTGCAACCGTCTCGTATTGGTTTTCGCCCAGCTCAAAGGCGAGGTAACCGCCGTTCTTCAGCTTGCGCGACCACAGGCGGATAATCGCGCTGTAGAAGTCAAAACCGTTTTCGCCGCCGTCGAGCGCCATCCGCGGTTCGTATTGAACCTCGCGCTGCAGGGTGTCGATTTCTGCCGAGCGAATATACGGAGGGTTGGAGATTATCAAATCCAGACTGCCGTCCGCAAACGTGTCCGTACAGTCGCACAAATCCGCGTGAATCAGACGGACGTCCGCCTCGTTTTTCTCACAGTTGCGGGAGAGATAATCGAAGGCGGTATTGCTTTTTTCCACCGCATAGACCGTCGCGCCGGGGTACTGCTTTTTCATCGTTATGCCGATAATGCCCGAGCCTGCGCACAAATCGAGGACTGCGGGATGGGGGAGGGGCTTCAATAAATCGAGCGCCGCCTGCGTCACCACCTCGGTATCGTCGCGCGGAATCAGCACGCCCCCGCCGACAAGATAATCGCGCCCCATAAAGCTCCATGAACCGATGACGTACTGTATCGGCTCACCGCTTGCTCTGCGGCGCGCAAGTTCGATTGCTTTTTCGGCTATCTCGCTGTCGACCTCTGTATCGCCGCGCGTCACCAAATCCACGCGCGTATAGCCGAGCAGCGATTCGATAATGCACAGCGCGTCGCCGTCGGGATTCTCCGCACCCGCGCGGGACAGCAGGCTTTTCAGCGCGTTATTCAGCGCAAGAGCAGTCATTGATGATGTCCGAGCCGTCGTCGGGGATAACCGCCTTCATCGCGACGATTGCACATTCAATCATGCTGTCGTCGGGCTCGCGCGTTGTGATACGCTGTGCCCAAAGACCGGGCTTCGCTAGGGTACGGGTCAGCTTGTTGTCGTACTTGCCGCACAGCTTGATGAATTCATAGCCCAGTCCGACCATGACCGGCACGAGCAGAAGCCTCAGCAGCGGCCGCAGAATCGGAATATTCGGAAATGTCGGGATGAACAAGCCGACAAAAATACTGACAATCAGGGTGACTACAAGGAACGAGGTTCCGCAGCGGGGATGGAAACGGATTTGCTTGCGGACGTTCTCGACCGTCAGCTCCTCGTCATTTTCATAGCAGAAGATGGTCTTATGCTCCGCGCCGTGATACATGAACACGCGCTTCATATCCTGCATCTGCGATACCAGTATCATGTAGCCGAGGAACAGGGCAATTTTCAATATGCCCTCAAACGCCGACTGCAGGAGACGGGTGGAGGATTCGCTCCAGTCCGTCAGCAGCGGCTTGATCAGCCACGCAAAGAGCATGGACGGCAGAACGATGAACAGCCCGATTGCCAGCGCGACGCCGAGAATGGTCGCGATGACCATGATGACGTTCATCATCTTGTCGCCGAATTTTTCGTCCAGCCATTTTTCAAATTTGGAGGGTTCTTCCTCCTCCATCGTACCCGCCGCAAGCGCCTTGTCGGCGGAGATACTCAGCGCCTTGTAGCTCAGGCGCATGGAGTCTATCATGCCGAAGATACCGCGAATCAGCGGGATACGGAAGAATTTTCCGCGCGAGGTAAAGGTTTTGATCTCAATATCCTCGGTGTCGATGGTGTCGTTGTCAACCCTGCAAGCGACTGTCGTGCGCTTGGGACCGCGCATCATGATACCTTCAATCAGCGCAGAGCCGCCGATGGAGGTAATGCGCTTTTGCTGCTTAGCGGATTGCTTATCTTGTTTTTTCATATAATGCCTTCTTTATAATGCCTTCTTTATTGTCGGGGACGGTATTGCCGTCCGGAATTTTATTCTTGCTTTGGAGGCTCGGGAAGCTCGGCGGCTTCCGCGTCCATCACCGCGTCGTCGCTGTCGAGTATCGCCGCCTCGTTGTAAATCGGCAGCGTGATGGTGACGGTGGTGCCGACATCGGGCGAGCTTTCGATATCCAATGAGCCTTTATGCATTTTAATTATTTCATCGGCAACCGCGAGTCCGATGCCCGAGCCGTTGATTTTCTGATTTGCCTTATAAAACTTATCCTTGACCTTCGGCAAATCCTCGGGAGCGATACCGCAGCCGTTGTCGGCTACGACAACCTTAACGGTGTTTTCTTTATAGTCACGGTAGACCTGAACGCCGACCATACCGCCCTCGGGCGTGTATTTCAGCGCGTTGTCGATGATGTTGAGAAATACCTGCTTCAAACGGTTGTGGTCGCCGTAGATGATGGGCATTTCCTCGGGGTCGTCATAGAGCAGGTGCTTGCCCTCGGAAATGGCGCGTTCGCGGAGCATATAGACCGCCTCGTCGATTTCGGCGAGGATATCCATGCGCTCCATCTGCACGGTAAGTCTGCCGGATTGCAGCTTTGAGAAGTCGAGCAGCTCCTCGACCAGAGAGGTCAGGCGCGAGCTTTCCTTGACGATGACGCTCATACCCTTTTCGAGCGTAACGCGATCGGGCACGCCGTACTGCATGGTTTCCGCCCAGCCCTTGATTGCTGTCAGCGGCGTACGCAGCTCGTGCGATACGCGGCTGATAAAGTCGTTCTTGAGCTTTTCGTTCGCGTCCAGCTCCTCTGCCATCTCGTTGATGCTGTCGCACAGGTCGCCGATTTCGTCGTCATACATCTTGTCGATTTTTGCGGAGAAATCTCCCTGCGCGATGCGCTTGGAGGTTTCGCTCATCTCGCGGACGGGCTTTACTATTGAACGGATGAAATAGTTGCCCGACAGCGCGACGACCGTAATGATAATCAGACCGACGAAAGCGGCAATCAGGGTGTAGATGAAAACGCGGTGATCCGCGTTGCGCAGCGAGGACACATACCGCACCGCACCCAGCACGTCGCCCTGCTCATTCTTGATGACGCGGGTGACAGCCATCGCTTTTTCGCCCGAGGATAAGCGACCGTTGAACTTCGCGAAGCCCTGGGCGTTTGTTATCGCTTCACGGTAATCGGGCATCGCCGTCGCGTCGCCTACGGAAAAGCCCGTAGAGGTCTGGACGACCCTGCCGGCGTTGTTGATGACCTGAACCTCCATCTCGTCCTTGTAGCCGAAGCCGGACACGTAATCCGTCGCCTCATAAAGAAAGGTTTCGGTATCGGACGATAGGTAGTTGGGAAATACGGCGTCCAACTCCTCGCACCTGCCCGTCAGGGTGTTCTCAACAGTAGAATAGCACAGAGAGTGTACGGCGACGGAAAGGCAGACGACCAGCAGGACGATAATTGCCAGTACAACGCCGAAGGTGTTAATCAGCCAGCGCTTTGTAATGCCTTTAAACAACCGTGTTCACTCCTTTCGTGCGGTAGTCGGTGGTTGGTAGTTGGTGGTTGGTAGTTGGTGGTTGGTAGTTGGTGGTTGGTAGTTGGTGGTTGGTAGTTAATCAAAATCGGGTGCGGGCATAGCCTGCCCGCAACTGTTATCTGTTAACTGTAATCTGTTATCTGCAATCAAGTGTCCCACTTATAGCCCAGACCCCATACGGTAACGATGTACTTGGGGTTGGAGGGCTCGTCCTCGACCTTCATTCTCAGGCGGCGGATATTAACGTCGACGATTTTTTCCTCGCCGACATACGCCTCGCCCCAGACATGGTTGAGGATATCGGTTCTGTCAAGCGCGACGCCGGGATTCGAGAAGAAGTATTCCATGATCTGGAACTCCACCTGCGTCAGCTCAATCATCTTGCCGTTCTTCATCAGAGCGCGGTTTCTGAGGTTCAGGGTAAAGATACCGCTCTTGAGTTCTTCCTTGAAGTTGTTCTCATTTTTCTGCTCGGAGAGCGATACGCGGCGATAGAGCGAGTCAACGCGCGCGGTCAGCTCGGAGGGAGAGAAGGGCTTTGTGATATAGTCGTCCGCGCCGAGCATCAGACCGGTTACCTTATCCATCTCCTGTGTGCGCGCGGAGAGCATAATGATACCGATACCCGAGTTCTTGTTGCGCAGCTCCTTGCATACCTGCAGACCGTCGATACCGGGCATCATGATGTCGAGGATTGCGACGTCAAAGTCGCCGCTGTGCTCCTCGTACTTTTGCAGCGCCATTTCACCGCTGTCTGCCTCGACGACCTCGTAGCCGGCGCGCCTGAGATTGATTACCACAAAATCGCGGATAGCGGCTTCATCTTCACATACTAATATTTTTTTCATTACAATAACCTCCGTTCAAGTTATGTTCAATTGCTGTTTATTGTAGAGAATCGCCGCTGTCGGGATTCTCAATAATAACAAAATTATCGGTGACTTCATCATCGGTAAAGCCGTAAAAGCCGGTCTCTGCTTCGATGACGTAGGTATAGACATAGTCGTCGTTCTTACCCGCGACCGCTTCGAGGACGGCGTCCTCGTTGTAGCTGCTCTTTTTATAGCGCTTTACGGTGAGAAGCTTTGAGGTGCGCTCGGGGGTGCTGTGCTTATATTCCCAGAGATAGACCGACATGGAGTCCTCACCGGTGTAGCGGGCGGTGACGATATCCTCGTGCTCGGGTGTGAGATTCAGGAGGAATCCCAGCCTGTCACAGAGAATCGCCGATTGCTTTACGACAAGACTGAGCTGGGAATAATCATAGTTACTCCAGTCGATACGGTCGCATACCGAGGAGCTTTCCTCATTCTGAGAGAACTCCATCGGGCTGCAAACGGGAACCTCTATGATGCCGTCGCGGTCGATATCCGCAGAGTAAATTGCCGCGGCGCGTTTGGTTTTGTTGTAATCGCTTCCGACATACAGGGGGTTGACGATACCGCGCGTGTTGTAGTCGTAGCAGATAAGCTGGGTGGAATATTCGCCGTCCGCGTCCTTCGCGTCGACGACAGCGCCGCTGATTTCGTCGCTGAATTTGCCGAAGCTCAGGTTGACGTATTCCTTGGCGTCGGACGCGATTTCACACTTGGATTGTTCGTTGAGATTTCCGCCCTCTCCGAGCATCAGCTGTGCGGTAGGGAGATTCTCGCCGTCGGATAAGGCGAGCGTCAGCAAATCCTCCGTTCCATCGCCGTTATAGTCGCCGAGAAGATGCGCGGCGCAGGTGTTGATTACATCATACTGCGTCACTTTATCGCCGGGGGTAATCAGCGTCAGCGATTGCAGCGAAGGCGTCGAGCCGGGATAGCTCAGCAGAATCCGGTCGGATTCACCGCCGAAATCCGCAAATTCCACACACGTAAGCGTTGGAGAATAAACGGCACTTTCGCCGAGCAGGGAATAGCCGCCGTCTTTCTTTTCGGCAATCAGCACGCGGATGCTTTCGCGGTCGGAGGTGTAAAGCGCAATCGCTTCGTCCTTGCCGTTACCGTTGAGGTCGCGGAAAATCACCGAGCTTTGGTACTCGCCCTGTTCGGGATAAATCATTTCGTAGCCGCCGTCGGCGCTGCTCTGAATCAACCGCTGGATTTCCGCCTGATCGCCCTCCGCTTTCGGCGGAGAGAGCATATCGGTACCGTTAAGGCTCAGCCCGTTACAGCCTGAGAGCATCAGACTGAGAACAGCCGCGACGCATAAGACACGGCGTTTTTTCATGCTAAGCCTCCTTCGGAATCATTTAAGCGGCGCTGCCTCAAGATACTTGATAGGCACGCCCTCGTCCGAAAACATTTTCTCATGTTCGGTGACAATGTTTTCGGTGACGGTGCTGTTGTGCAAGTCGCGGGTGACAAAAAGAATATCATACCCTGCAAAGCGGAAATACTCCAGACTGTCATCAAACAGACCGTCGTCGTCGGTTTTGAAGTAAACCCTCGCGTCGTCTGTGAGGAATTGCTTGTACATCAAGAGCTTTCTCGGATAGGTCAAACGGCGCTTTTTATGCTTGAGGCGCGGCCACGGATTGCAGAAGTTGATGTACAGCCTGCCGATGCCGTCCTCTTTTGCGATAATGCTGTCGAGCATTTCGACATTGTAGCGTACCAGCGCGATATTGTCGGGGCTGTGCCCCTCGCTTTCAAAAAGCTTTTCAATATTGCGCCTGCCGACGCCGAGCATATCGTTCTTGATATCCACTGCGATGTAGTTGATACCGGGGTTGCGCTTTGCCTTTTCGCCGACAAAGGTGCATTTTCCGCAGCCGATTTCCAGCTCGATTGGTTTATCGTTGCCGAAAAACTCCCGCCATCGTCCCCGGTAGCGTTCGGGGTCGGTGACATAGTAGCTGCACTGTGCCAGCTCCGGCTCCGCCCATTTCTTTTTCCTCATTCTCATAAGCGCTTACGACCCTCATCAATGTGCGATAAATGCCTACTATCACATCATATAGTAATACACACTACAATATTATAACAAATACTTGTGGTTTTTGCAATCGTTTTTTTACATATATAATGCAAAATTTTACTGCTTTCGCGAAAAAAGTTAAAAAATTGACAATTTGTTAAAGAAAACAGCGTGATTTGGGCGCAAAAAATAAAAGCGTTTTCATATCCAAAAAAGCCTCCCTCTTACGAGGAAGGCGGAGTTTATACAGATCGGTAGGGGCAGGCTGTGTTGCCGGGGATGAATTCCGTTTCGGGAAAAGCTTCGGCAAGCAGCTTCCCGAGCGGTTCCATGACCACGTTTTCCGTCGGGTAATGTCCCGCGTCAAAGGCGGCGATTTTGTGTGATACCGCCCATAGGTAATGATGGTGCTTCATCTCGCCCGTCACAAAGGCGTCAAAGCCGTACTGCCGCGCGAGCATGACGCCCTCGCCGCCGCCTCCCGACGATACCGCGACGCGCGTGACCTTTCCGTCGGTAAAGCGTACCGACGGGGCGTCCAGACGCTCCTTGACAAACGCGGCGTAAGCCTTTGCGTCCGCCGGTGTTTCCGGCTCGCCGACAAGGAGGTAATCCGCGGGATAAAACGTCGTATTTTTCAGTCCCAGCGCGTTCGCAAGCGCGGTGTTTACGCCCTGCTCCGCGCGGTCGAGATTCGTGTGCAGACACAGGGCGGCGATACCGTGTTTTGCCAGCAAATAAGCGGGCTCGCCGGGTTCAAGATAACGCAGCGGTTCAAAGATAACGGGGTGGTGGCTGATAATCAGTTGAGTGCCGTTTTCAGCCGCTTCTTCAATGACTCCGGGCGTAATGTCCAACGCCAATAAAGCCTTGTCGACGGCGGTGCTTTCCTCACCGACCAAAAGACCGATATTGTCCCATTCGTCCGCCGTTTCATAAGGGGCGGTTTTTTTGCAGAAATCTTCTATTTGTCGGATGGTTGTCATCTGAGCAGTTCCTCCAGTTTTATCACGGTCGGCGAGAGGGAAGGGTCGCCGATGCTTTGTTTTTTCAGCTTTCGCAGACACTTTTGCAGAAAGCCGGCGCTCGCTTCGCTGTCGGGCGAGAGCCTGCCGACGTGTGCTTCATAGGTATCGCAGTCGCGCGGTGTTCCGTCATAGCGCGCGCAGATGACGGTGTAATCCTTTCCGCCATCGCGCACTGCGCCCTGGCGCACGATTGAAAAGCCGTTTTCATACAGCCACCGGATCAGCACATCATGCCGCGTCATCGGCTGCAGGACGAGATTTTTTGACGGGCTTTTCACCCACGCGCAGTCGGCGAGAATCGCGGCAATCAGCTCGCCGCCCATCCCCGCAATCACAATGTCGTCCGCCTCGTCCGCGCCGACCTCCTTCAGCCCGTCCGACAGACGGGTGAGGATCCTGTCCCGAAGCCCGTATTCCGCGATATTTTTATCCGCCGATTGCAGCGGCAGAGGGTTGATATCGCAGGCGAGCGCCGAGGGGATTTTTTCGCTTTGGCAGAGGGCAATCGGCAGATAGCCGTGGTCTGTTCCGATATCCGCGAGGCGGCTGCCCCTGCGGACGTATTCCGCACACAAGGACAGCCGCCCCCTGAGGTTCAGCAATTTCATTATTTGCCGATGGTTTCGTTGATTGCCTTGACGAGCTTTTCGGGGTCGGCTCCGTGAACCATGCACGCCTCCTCAATGCTCTCGCCGCGGGATGCGGGACAGCCTAAGCAGTGCATTCCCATTTCGAGGAAAAGCGGGATGGTGTCGGGATACTGATCCAATACGTCGCCGATAGTGCTTTCTTTCGTAATCATGGTAATTCCTCCTGTTTCTTTATATACCGGTATTATACCACGGAACCGCGCAAAATACAAGAAAAAATAACAATGAAAAAAGCGCCCCTTCCGGAGCGCTGTTGAGCAATTATATTATTCAGCTTGTGCTGCTTCTTCTGCTTCTTTCCTTTTAGCAAAACATTCGCTGCAATAGTAATCCTTGCCTTCCATCGGCTTAAATGGGATATGTGCTTCGCCGCCACAGTCTGCACACACGGTCGTGTGCATTTCACGATTCGCCCTGATTGCATTCTTGCGAGCAATACGGCAGTCCTTGCATCTCTGAGGCTCATTTACAAAACCTTTCTCAGCATAGAACTCCTGCTCACCGGCTGTGAACACAAATTCATTTCCACAGTCCTTGCAACGGAGAGTCTTGTCTTCGTACATAGCGTGTACCTCACTTTTTGGTATATATTTTACCCCGCGGCGGAGTTGCACCGTCTGATTTCTCTTCGGGGTGTATTACCTGGAAAGCTTTTGACGTATACGGGTCTGTGCATTGTCAATTGTTTTGAAGGAGACGTTCAGCTTATCCGCGATTTCCTTGTACGAGTAGCCGGAAAGGTGCAAAATCGCTACGTTGTATTCAAGGTCGGATAAGTTATCCTTTAGTATTTGATGAAGCGAGTCGATGTATTCCTTCGTCTCTACGATTTCGGGCAGCGTGCTGCTCGTAGGGTCTACGGCAGAGCTCTCTTCATCCTCGATAGAAATAATTGCCTGCGAGGGGACTGCGCGGCGGTTGGTGGCGTGGCGCAACAGCGAGATATAGCGGTTTTCGATACAGAGCATCGAATAGTTCTTGAAGCTCATCCCGCCTTCGCTCTGATAGCTGCGGCACGCGCTCAGCAGCGCAATCATGCCCTCCTGAATCAAGTCGCCGTCGTCGATATCGGGCGACATCCCGCGGTATCGTTTCGCAGCTGACGCAATCAGCCCCAGATACCTTGACGCGATTTTCTCAAAAGCGGCGTCGTCTCCCGAGCGGAATCTGCGCAGAAGCTCTTCGTCAGAGATACGCGCCGAGGCGTCACAATGGCGGTCTTTCAGGATAAAGCACCTCACAAAATTCTATATAACCTTATAATAAACAATATACGGCTAAAAGTCAACAGCTTTTTTAAAATATCATCACGTAGTAGCTAGGAAAATTTATGAGATTTTTGTGCATAATTGCCAACTTGAGCGCAGAAAGTTTGGTTACGCAGATTTCGAAAGCTGTGGTATAATAGAAATAAACTCGAACATAAATGCGATAATCTGAGGAGGTTCGGTAATGGTAGAAAAATGTAACAGCTTAGGACTGTTCGGTCTGAACACGTACGCGATTGAAGTAGAGGCGGATTTGTCGCGCGGGATCGCGGCATTCGACATTGTCGGATTGCCCGATACGGCGGTCAAGGAGAGCCGCGACCGTGTGCGCGCGGCTATGAAAAACTGCGGCTTTGAATTCCCGAATTCACGTTTGGTGCTGAATCTCGCACCCGCGGATATCAAAAAGGAAGGTCCCCTGTATGACCTGCCGATTCTGGTGACGATTCTGCGCGCGATGCGTCACATCACGGCGAATATAGACGACAGCGCCTTTATCGGCGAGCTGTCGCTTTCGGGTGAGGTGCGCGGGGTCAACGGCGTTCTGCCGATGGCAATTGCCGCCCGTCAGTACGGATTTCAAAAGCTGTATGTCCCCGCTGCAAACGCCAACGAGGGCGCTGTTGTGGAGGGAATAAATATCTACCCCGTGCATAACGTGTTTGAACTGCTCGACCACCTTGCGGGACGCCGGGAGATAGAACCCGCCGTGTTCAATCCTACGGCGCAGCCCGACCTTTCCACCCTCGATTTTTCGCAGGTAAAGGGTCAGAATGAAGCGAAGCGCGCGATGGAGATTGCCGCCGCGGGCGGACATAACGTTCTGCTGATTGGCTCTCCCGGCGCGGGTAAAAGCATGCTTGCCAAGCGCCTCGTCACCATCCTGCCGCAGATGACCTTTGAGGAAACGATTGAAACCACAAAAATCCATTCGATTGCGGGCACGCTGAAAAAGGGGACGGGGCTGATTTCAACCCGTCCGTTCCGCTCGCCGCATCATACGATTTCGCGCGTCGGCTTAACAGGCGGCGGTGCGAATCCGAAGCCCGGTGAGATTTCTCTCGCCCACAACGGCGTGCTGTTTCTGGACGAGCTGCCCGAATTCCCCCGCGCGACGCTGGAGATTCTGCGCCAGCCGCTTGAGGACGGCGTAGTGTCGATTGCCCGCGCCAACGGCACCTATACCTATCCCTCGAGCTTCATGCTGATT
>CAJONB010000045.1 GCA_905235715.1 uncultured Ruminococcus sp.
AAGGTGTCCGCGCCGAATTCCTTTACCATGCGCCGGGCGGTTGCGGGACCGATCCCCTTGATTGCGCCGCTCGACAGGTATTTCAGGATCCCGTCCATATTCTCGGGCATTGCGCGTTCAAAGGCGGATACCGCGAATTGCTCGCCGTAGGAGGGGTGCGTCTTGAAAACGCCATAGAGCTTGACGGTCTCGCCGACGCTGACGAGCGGCATGGTGCCCGTAGCGGTAATCATGCTTTCTTCGCCCGCAAGCTCCATGACGGTATAGCCGTTCTCGTCGTTCCGGTATATAATTGCTTCGACCGAACCGGTCAGCTCAAAAAGCTGTTCGTTATCATTCATAAAGCGGATGCTTCCTGTTAATCAATATAGTATCTGGGATTGTTTTTGCCGACGCCGAGCATGACCTCCGCCAGCCCCAGTCCCGAAAAGCGCGAGAACATTCCGAGCGTGATATGACCGCCCAGCAGGGTGACTTCATCATTGAGGGTCGTGTCTTTATCCACCTTGACCGCCATCATGTTCATGCCGATTTCGCCGACAACGGGGCAGAGCTTTCCGTTGATTTCGACCACTCTGCCGTGATTTTGGTGTCCGATACCGTTGTTGTAGCCGACGGGGAGGACGGCGATTCGGATGTCTTCGTCGGGCGTATATGCCGCGCCGTAGCCGATATGCTCGCCCTTATGCACATCCTTCAATTGCAGAATACGGCATTTCATTGTCATTGCTGGCTTTAATTCCAGCTCTACGTCGCGGATGACCTCGCTGAGGTGATATTTTTTGCGGTAATAGTCGTCGCGGGCGGAACGCAGTCTGTCCTTGACGCCGCTGCCGTAGCTGTCGGGGGAAATGTTATAGCCGTACATCATCAGCCCCATGCGGGTAGCGGTCGCAATATCGGGCTTCGGATGCGCCATCAGCGCGATACCGCTGCCGAGATGCACAAGCGGGATTTTCGATAGCTCCAAGAGGGAGGTCAGCTCGCGGAATTTCTTCGTCTGCGCGTCAAAGTACGGGTCGAAAATCCCCGCCGTCGCATAATGCTGATACACGCCCTCCAAGACGTAGGGGGAAGCCGCGATTTTATCCGCCGCATTCTTGATTTCATTCTTATCCTTGAAGCCGAGACGGTTAAAGCCCGAGTCAACCTGAATATGCAGCTTGAACGGATGACGGCAACCGTTGTCGAGCAGAGCGTCAAGATACGTCATGTCGGGAATCGCCAACGTCAGGTTGAGGTCAGCGGCTTCCTCTAATCTGTCGATTGCGACAGGCTCTAAGCATAACAGCGGGGCTTCGGTATTCTCTTTGCGGAACGCCGCGGCTTCTTCCATAGACGACACGCCGAAATAGCGGACGCCGTTTTCGTACAGCGCGTTGACAATGCCGTAGCCGTGACCGTAGGCGTCGCCCTTGACAATGCCGATAAAGGTGTCGTACTCGGGATATTTTGCGACAATATTGCGCGCGTTCAGCGCCATATTGCTCCGGTTGATTTCCACATAAACGTCTGTCATAATTACCTCCCGACAATAGATATCCGTATTTCTCTTATCATACCATTATTCTGCTGTAGTTTTCTGCCGTATAAGAATTTTTCCGAGAATTATCTGTGTTTTTCTATCGGCTATTGAATTTCGACAATAAATCATGTATAATAACTGTGTATGTGTGACAAACACCGTAAAGGAAAACGCTTATGAAAAAATTTTTTACGATTTTGATATGCAAGCTGCTCCGTTTTGTCGGAAAGCTGATTGGCAAGGGCAGCAGTATGCCGGGTCAGGTTGCGCTGAAGCTCTGTCCCGATATTTTAAAGCGCGTTGAACTGCCCCGGTACATTATCGCGATTACGGGCAGCAACGGAAAGACCTCGACCGTCGAGATGATCGCTCATATCCTGACGCAGAACGGCAAGACCGTCGCGTGGAACCGCGAAGGCTCCAACCAGATTGAGGGCGTTACCACGATGGTGCTTTCGAATGCCACCCTGTCGGGTAAGGTCAAGGCGGACATCCTGCTGATTGAGAGCGACGAGCGCTACGCGAAAAAGACGTTCAGCTATATCGAGCCGACCGACTATGTAATCACCAACCTCTACCGCGACCAGCTCACCCGCAACGGTCACCCCGAGTTTGTATTTGACGCGATTGCCGACAGTATTCACGACGGCACAAGGCTGATCCTCAACGCCGACGACCCGCTGGTATCGGTTTTCGGCAACGGCAGAGAGAACGTCGTTTGGTTCGGTGCGGACGAGCTTTCCTCCGATGAAAAGGAGCTTCACAGCGTGTATAACGACGGCGCGTACTGCCCGCTTTGCAAGGCGCCGATGGATTATTCGACCCATCACTATAACCATATCGGTCACTATGCCTGCACCTCCTGCGGCTATCGCCGCCATGATACCGGCTATACCGTTACCGCGGTCGATTTAAGGGAGGGGTGGCTGGAGCTTGACGGCAAGTACCGCATCTCGCTTGCGCTGAAATCCCTCTATAATATTTACAATATCCTCGCCGCCTATACCGTCGCCCGTCTGGTCGGCATTGACGGACAGGCTATCGCGGACGATATGAACGACTATGTGCTGAAAAACGGCAGAGTGATTCAATTCAGACTCGGCACGCGTAAGGGTACGCTGCTGACCTCCAAGCACGAGAACAGCATTTCCTACGACCATTCCATCCGTGTCGCCTGCGCCTGTGAGCAGGGCGCAGATGTGCTGATTATTGTCGACGCGGTCAGCCGCAAGTATTTCACGAGCGACGTGTCGTGGCTGTGGGACATCGACTTTGAAATGCTGAATAATGAAAACATCCACGAAATCGTCCTCGCGGGCGCATACGTCAACGACCTTGCCGCTCGGTTCTCTTATACAGGAATCCCGCAGGAGAAAATCAAGCTGTATGAGGATATCCCAGAGGCGGTCGATTATCTGAATTCAGGCAGGAACGAGTATATTTACACCATCACCTGCTTCTCGGATAAAGAAAAATTCCTGTCGAAGGTCGAGGAGGTTTGAGATGAAGCTGCTGCATTTGTACCACGATATCATGAACCTCTACGGCGATTATGCCAACGTCCTTGCCGTACAGCGGATCCTTGAAAACAGCGGGGAAGAGGTAACGGTCGAACGGCTCAGCCTCGGCGACGACGCGACTCTGAGCGATTACGACTTCATCTTTATCGGCTCGGGCACCGAGAGGAATCAGAAGGTTGTCCTCGAGGACTTCAAAAAGTACAGGGAACAGCTTGCCGGCTATATCGCGTCGGACAAGCCGCTCTTGATGACGGGCAACTCTTTTGAAATGCTCGGCAATACGATCACCGACGGTGACGGAACGGCTTTCGACGGCTTGAAGCTCTACGACTTTACCGTTACCGAGCAGCGCGGGAAGCGCTCTACCGCCGACGTTATCGCAAGCTGTGATTTCCTCGACAAGCCCCTCGTCGGCTTTATCAACAAGTCGAGTATGATTACAGGCGTGCGGAATCCTCTTTGCACCGTTACGTTCGGTATCGGCAACAATGACGCCGGGCAGACCGAGGGGATTGCCGACCGTCATTTTTACGGCACCCACATCACGGGGCCTGTCCTGCAAAAGAACCCGCATTTCTTGCTCTATATCGCGGGACTGATTCTCGGCAGAAAGCCCGCTGACGACTGCCTCCTTTATGAACAGAAGGGCTATGACAACACGCTCAAAAAGCTGAGCGAGCGTATCAAATAACAGAAACGGAGTGAACAACGATGGCAATGTCCGCCGGCAGATGGCTGATGAATAAATTCAAGGATATCAACCGCGACCGTATGAATAAGCATATTGATATCATCCACGAAAATACGGGAAAAAGCCGCTTTTATATCCGCATGGATATGATGTGGAATTTTCTCACCCGCGGCACGGGCTACACCGATTATTTTCGCTGTAATTTTATCGAACTGTCAAATAAGGAAAAGGATACCTTCGCCACCGCGAAGAAGTTCTATAAGCTGCTCGCGTACCTGAATGACGAAGCGTATATCGTCGTCCTCAGCGACAAGCTGATTTTCAACGAGCTGTTCCGTGAGTATCTCGGCAGAGATTTCATCAATCTGCGCGTCAGCACCGCCGATGATTTAAAGAGGTTCCTCGACGGCAAGACGACTGTTTTTGCGAAGGAAACCCACGGCGAGGGCGGTCACGGCATTACGAAATTAAAGGTTGCCGATATCAAGGACGTCGACGCGCTGTACCGGGAGCTGATTGAAAAAGACCAGCTGCTTGTCGAGGACGCGATTATTCAGCACGAGGATTTGAACATGATCAACCCTTATGTTGTCAATTCCTTCCGCGTGATTACGCTGATGAAGGACGGCAAGGCGACGATGATTGCGAACGCCCTGCGTATCAATCAGGACGACGCGGAGGTCATCGGCTGTACGAACGACCTGTATTTCAGCATCGGCGCGGACGGCAAGATCGACAGCAACGTCGTCGATGATTACGGTCAGGTTTACGATACCCACCCGATGACGGGGATGAAGTTCAAGGACGTACAGATTCACGGCATCAAGGAAGCGTTCGATATGTGCGTCGAAGCGCATAAGCGCATCCCGCAGGTGCGCTATATCGGCTGGGACGTTGCCTTTTCCGTGAACGGCCCCGTTCTGGTCGAGGGCAACGAGTATCCCGGCTACGGACTTGTCCAGCATTATAAGCTCAAGGATAAGCGCACGGGTCACCTCAAGGAGGTCGCCGACGTCCTCGGCGACGAGTATTATCAAATCAAGCTGTAAAGAAACGGCTCCTATCAGGAAGATAGGAGCTGTTTTTTTAAACCATTTCACATTGACTTGCGAGTTCCAGATACGGAAATTCCTTTTGCAGTTTTTCGCAAATCACCCGCGCGTTATCCTCTTTCGGACAGACGCAAATCAGCCTGCATCCGCGCACGGAGTCGACCATTGCCGCCGCGCTCCGGATTTTTGCCTCTGCATTATTTTCGTCGACCCGCGGTATCAGCAGAATCATGCCCTCGGTATTGCTCCTCAGATTCGCTTTGGCAATCGTGCCGACAAAGACCGCCAATCCGATGACGGCAAAGAATATCAGTACGACTAATCCCAGTATGTACATAAAATTCACCTCATTTTATATTATAATCTTTTGTGAGAATTGTGTATATCAAAAGCGATTGCGCCGATACTATTATCGACGGAACACCGTCAAAAATTGAAGAGGTGAAGAAAATGTTCAACGAAAATCCCGCAAATTACCATATCCACTGCACCGTCAAGGACTGCAAGTATCATAAGGGCGACGAAAATTACTGCTCGCTCGATACCATTAACGTCGCAACGCACGAGGCAAATCCCACCAATGTACAGTGCGTTGATTGCCGCAGCTTTGAGTGCAAAAATCAAGGCATGAGCTGTTAACCGGCTATACCGCTTCTAAGCCCCTGTAAAGGGGCTTTTCTTTATGCACAAAGCGCCCGCGGTCACATAATATACAATGTGAATGAACTGAGGTGAGCGTATGAAAACAGCGATTATCGGCGGCGATAAACGGATGCTGTATGCGGCAAAGGCGTTTTCGGACGATGGCGCGGAGGTGGCTGCTGCGGGCTTTGATAACCTGCAAAGTCTTTGTGATATCCGCGTTATGTCCGTGAAAGAAGCGTTGAAATGGGCGGATTTTTCCGTCCTGCCCGTCCGTCCGGTTGACGGCGGCTGTATCAATATGCCTTACGCTGCGGAAAAAATCACGCTTCATGACTTTGCGCGGATGAACGGCGCAAAGCCTGTATTCAGCGGCTTTTCCGAAAGCATCGCAAATGCTATCACCGCGCCTGTCTGTGACTATGCCGCGCGCGAGGAATTCGCCGTGCGTAATGCCGTCCTCACCGCCGAAGGCGCGGTTGCTCTTTTGATAAATGAATACGAAGATTCCGTCAGCGGCGCGAAAGCGCTTGTGATTGGCTACGGCAGAATCGGAAAGGTACTGTCGCGTTATCTGCAATCGCTCGGCGCTGAGGTGACTGTTGCAGCGAGAAAGCCGTCCGACCGCGCGTGGATTGAGGCGGTTGGAATGGCAGCAGATAATTATTCTTATAAAGAATTAAGTAGCTATCAAATCGTATTCAATACCGTGCCCGCGCCGGTGCTGGACGCCGCTTGTATCGACCGCCTGCGCGACGACGTCATGTTGATTGACCTAGCCTCAGCTCCCGGCGGAGTGGATTTTGACAGGGCGGGGGAGAGAGGGCTTACCTGTATTCACGCTCTCGGCTTGCCCGGTAAATCCGCTCCGAAAGCTGCCGGAAGAATCATCAAAGATACTATCATCCATATCATAAAGGAGGAAAACGGTGGAAAAGATTACTCTGGGCTATGCGATGACCGGCTCCTTTTGCACCTTTGAAAAAAGTATTGCCGAGATGGCGCGGCTCAGTTCAATGGGCTATGATTTACTGCCCGTTATGAGCGAGAACGCCTATTCTACCTCGACCCGCTTCGGTAAGGCACGGGATATTGTCGCTCGCATTGAGAATATCTGCGGCAAAAGCGTGATTCATACCATCCCCGGCGCTGAGCCGATCGGGCCGAAGGAAATGTGCGATTTATTGCTTGTCGCTCCGTGTACAGGCAATACGCTGTCTAAAATCGCCCTCGGTATCACCGACACGCCCGTCACGATGGCGGTGAAATCCCAGCTTCGTATCGGCGCTCCGGTGCTGTTAGCGGTCGCGTCAAACGACGCACTCGGCGCTTCGGGCGAGAATATCGCGCGGCTGATGAACCGCAAGAACATTTATTTCGTCCCGATGTCGCAGGATAACCCTGTCGCAAAGCCGAATTCATTGGTAGCGCATTTTGAGAAAATCCCCGACTGTGTTGAGCAGGCGCTGAAGCATCGTCAGCCGCAGCCGGTTTTTTGTGAATAAAGCGATGACGGGAGGGCGCCGACCCTCCCGTTTGCTTTTAAGCCCATAAATCTATTGAAATCATCTCCGCATTGTGGTATAATAATTTACTGAAAAGGAGATGAGCCGATGAAGTACTGCAAAATCTGCAAAACCGTCTTTAAAGAGTCGGATACCCACTGTCCCTACTGCAGAAAAAAACTGTTGGAGATTACCGATATCAACGAGCCTGTACGCCTGTGTGTTATCGGCGGAACCGAGCGCGCGATGCTCTGCGGACTGCTTTCGGACGCTGAGATTCCGTATCTCGAAGGCAATACCTATCCGCAGGGACTTGCGAACGAAATCGTGACGGGCTACGACGTGAAGCTGTCGAATATCTCGCTGCAGGTACCGTTCTCCGCTCTGCCGCAGGCGAGCGAGCTGCTCAGCTCCATCGAAACCGTGCCGAATCCCGTCGAGCCGATGATGAACGAGATTACCGCCCATATCGCGCATTTGAGGCAGGGTACTTCGGGTAAGGATGAAAAGCCCATGAGCCCCGCCCTGCGGACAACCATAAAGGTAGTGACGGCGATATTGTTCCTGATACTGATAGCGGTCGTCGTGCTGGGTACGGACAAGCTGATGGAATTGATAAAAGGATTATTTGGAGGCTGATAAATATGAATATTGATACCCTGTGTGTACAAGCGGGCTATGACCCGCAGAACGGCGATCCCCGCGTTGTGCCGATTGCACAGAGCACAACCTTTGTCTATGACTCCGCCGAGACGATGGGCAACCTCTTTGACTTAAAGGAGGACGGCTTTTTCTATACCCGTCTGGGCAATCCGACCCTTGACGCCGTGGAGAGAAAAATCGCGGCGCTGGAGGGCGGCGCCGGCGCGATGCTGACCTCGTCGGGTCAGGCGGCTTCCTTGATCAGCATTACGAATATCGCGAAGGCAGGCGACCATGTGATTGCCTCCGCGGCGATTTACGGCGGCACGTTCAACCTTTTTAATAAAACGCTCCGTGAGTTGGGAATTGACTTTGATTTTGTCAGCCCGACGCTTTCTGCCGAAGAGCTTGAACCGTATTTTAAGCCGAACACCAAGGCGGTGTTTATCGAAACCGTCACCAATCCCTCGCTGGACGTTGTGGATATCGAGCTGTTTGCGAATGTCGCTCACGCGCATCATTGCCCGCTGATTGTCGACAATACCTTCGCGACGCCCATCAACTGCAATCCCTTCAAGTGGGGCGCGGATATTATCGTCCATTCCACTTCAAAGTACATGGACGGTCACGCGGTTGCCCTCGGAGGCTGTGTCGTCGATTCGGGTAACTTCGACTGGACGCAGGGCGACTTCCCGATGCTGACCACCCCCGACGAAACCTATCACGGCGTCGTCTATACCGAGCAATTCGGCAAGGCGGCGTATATCGTCAAATGCCGCACCCATCTGATGCGCGACTTAGGGCCTCAGCAATCGCCGCAGAACGCATTCCTGCTGAATCTCGGGCTGGAAACCCTCCATCTGCGCATGGCGCGTCATTGCGCGAATGCGCAGGCGGTAGCGGAATTTCTTGAACAGCACGAAAAAATCGAGTGGGTCAACTATCCCGGTCTGCCCTCAAACCGCTACTATGAAATCGCGAAGAAGTATATGCCCCACGGCTCCTGCGGCGTTATTTCCGTCGGCGTCAAGGGCGGTAAGGAAGGCGCGGCGCGCTTTATGGAGGCGCTGAAGCTCGCGAAAATCGTGATTCATGTCGCCGACGCGCGTACCTGTGTCCTGCATCCCGCATCCACTACTCACCGTCAGCTTTCCGACCAACAGTTGGTTGACGCGGGTATCGCGCCCAACATGATTCGTCTGTCCGTCGGTATCGAGGACGCTGACGATATTATCGCCGATCTTCGTCAGGCACTGGAGCAGGTATGAGCGAACGATATACAACAGCAGTAATTGTCGCCGCGGGTGAGGGTACCCGAATGGGCTATCACATGTCAAAGCAGCTGATTCCGCTTGCCGGCAGACCCGCCATCGAGCACACCCTGCGCGCGTTCCAGAACTGTGATTTGATTAATGAAATTGTTTTAGTTGCCCGTCAGCAGGACATCAACGATATTGCCCAGATTGCCTTTACCTTCAAAAAGGTGATGGCAATTATCGCGGGAGGCAAGGAGCGTGCGGAAAGCGTCCGCAGGGGAATTTATGCCACCTCGAGATGCACGACCCATTATGCGATACATGACGGCGCTCGCGCACTGATTACCCCCGAGGAAATCACCCGTGTTCTGCAGACGGCTTACGATACAGGCGCAGCAACTCTGGCGACCCCCGTCACCGATACCATCAAGGTGGTAGGGGAGGATGACAACATTCAGTCGACCCCCGACCGTTCGACGCTCTATGCCGTGCAGACCCCCCAGGTGTTTGAGAGCGAAATTTACCGCCGCGCGATTGACAACGCTCTGCAAAATAATCTGTCTGTCACCGACGACTGCAAAATGGTAGAGGAAATCGGCGTACCTGTCAAGATCGTCAGAGGAGAATATACGAACATCAAACTCACCACGCCCACCGATGTTATCATCGCTGAGGCACTGTTAAAAAGGAGGTAAACCATGAGAATCGGATACGGCTATGACGTACATCAGCTTGCAAGCGGCAGAGAGCTTATCCTCGGCGGCGTAGAGATTCCCTACGAAAAAGGACTTCTCGGACATTCCGACGCGGATGTATTGCTCCATGCGGTTATGGATGCGCTGCTCGGTGCGGCGGCGCTCGGGGATATCGGCAAGCATTTTCCCGATACCGACAAAAAGTATAAGGACGCGGACAGCTCCAAGCTCCTTTGGGACGTTGTCGGTATGCTGAAGGAGGAGGGCTACAAGATTGTGAATATTGACGCCACGATCTGCGCCCAAGAACCTGTGCTTGCGCCGTACATTGACGAAATGCGCGAGAATATCGCCGTTGCCTGCGGCGTCAAGCAAAACGCTGTCAGCGTAAAGGCGACGACCGAGGAAAAGCTCGGATTTACAGGTCGGCTGGAGGGCATTTCCGCTACTGCCGTCTGTCTGATTGAAAGCGCATGATACCATACATAAAACAAACGCCTCTTTCATATCAATAATTGAAAGAGGTGTTTTTTTATGACAAAACGCTTGACCGCCTTTATTTTATCCGTGGCGATGATACTGACACCCTGTATTTCCGCGTCGGCATTGAGCGAGGATGAAATATCCTCGCCGTCCGCAATTTTAATGGACGCGAAATCGGGTAAAATTCTTTATGAGAAAAATGCACATGAGCAGCGCCCCTGTGCGTCCATCACAAAGGTTATGACACTTCTGCTGGTTATGGAAGCCCTCGACAGCGGGAAAATCCATCTTGACGACGTGGTGACCGCCTCCGCACACGCCGCTTCGATGGGCGGCTCGGATATCTGGCTGGAGGAGGGAGAGCAGATGACGGTCGACGATATGATCAAGGCGACTGCCGTTGCCTCCGCCAACGACGCCGCAGTCGCTCTTGCCGAGTTTGTCAAAGGAACCGAGGACGAATTTGTCGCCGCGATGAATGAAAAGGCAAAGTCCCTCGGCATGAAGGAAACCGTGTTCAAAAACTGCAACGGGCTGGACGAGGAGGGGCATCTGACCTCCGCCTACGATGTTGCTTTAATGTCCCGCGCATTGGTCGCGCACCCGAAAATTTTCGATTATACGGGTATCTGGCTGGATAATCTGCGCGGAGGCGAAACCCAGATTGTCAATACCAATAAGCTCCTGCGTACCTACGACGGTATTACGGGTCTGAAAACAGGTACCACAGGCGACGCAGGCTCGTGCATTACCGCTACGGCGGAGCGTAACGGCATGAGTCTGATTGCAGTCGT
>CAJONB010000046.1 GCA_905235715.1 uncultured Ruminococcus sp.
CTTGTACTCCAGCAGGTTGATATAGGTATTCGCCTGACCGTTCTCGATATGAGGAACGACAATCGGGCATACGGAGGGACCGAAGGTCGCCTTCAAATCCTCGAGCACGCGATAAAAACGCGCGTCCTCATCGCATACGCCGTTGACGAAGAAAATCTTTGTCAAGCCTTCCTTATCGGCAGCCTTGACCGCCTTCTCGGTACCGACGTTGATGCCGTCCTTTGCGGACACGACGATAACCGCGCTCTCAGCCGCGCGATAGCCCTCATATACGCCGCCCTCAAAATCGAACAGACCGGGGGTGTCGATAATATTGATTTTTGTGTTCTTCCACTCTACGGGAGCGACAGCGGTAACGATAGATACCTGTCTGCGAATCTCCTCGGGGTCATAGTCGAGCTGGGTGTTGCCGTCGGCAATCTTGCCCAGACGGTCGGACGCCTTTGAGAGGTAGAGCATCGCCTCGGCAACAGAGGTCTTGCCTGCGCCGGAATGACCCGCCATAGCGATATTGATGATGTGTTTTGCGTCGTACTGTTTCAAATTAAAAACTCCTTTCAAGAGTATACTGGTAATCCTTTACGCAGAAACGCGGCAGATATGCCGCTATATTCCGCGCTACCATATCATTATAGTACAAATCGGGTGCCTGTACAATAAAAAACCGCTTTGAAGAGAAAAAATCCACTAATTTGATAAAAAGTATCTGTCTGTTTTGTGAATTTTGCACAAGGATTACGCAGCGTGTTTTACGCAATCGCAGGGGAAAAAAGCATTTTTCCACAGATTTCAAAAACAATATTGACTTTTCGGCGCGCCGCTGCTATAATAAAGGTGAGGTTAGCTTCTGCTAACTATATTTTATCCGCTGCGGTTAGCTTATGCTAACACTTGATGACTGACTTAAGATAGAAAGAGGTATTGTTATGCCGCTGACACTTGCCGTGCCCGGCGAAGAAATGTTGATTCGCCGGATCGGCGGAAACGCCGAGGTACGCACCCATCTCCAAAATCTGGGCTTTGTTCCCGGAGGAACGGTCACCGTCGTCAGCTCCACCGGAGGCAATCTGATTGTCAACGTCAAGGGCACACGCGTCGCCGTCAGTAAGGAAATGGCGCAGAAAATTATGGTTTAAATCAATTAATCGTTAGAGGAGGAAACGTATGAAAACATTGAAGGAAATCCCTGTCGGAGCTAACGCAACGGTGAAAAAGCTCCACGGCGAGGGCGCTGTCAAGCGCCGCATCATGGATATGGGCATCACCAAGGGCGTAGAAATCCACGTCCGCAAGGTCGCTCCGCTGGGAGACCCGGTTGAAGTCAATGTCCGCGGATATGAGCTTTCGATTCGCAAGGCTGACGCGGCTATGATTGAGGTAGAATAATTTTTTACGTATAAGTTAGCTGTGGCTAACCAAGGAGGCTTTAATGAATATCAAAATTGCCCTTGCGGGTAACCCGAACAGCGGCAAAACGACCCTGTTCAATTCGCTGACCGGCTCCAATCAGTTCGTCGGTAACTGGCCGGGCGTTACGGTAGAAAAAAAGGAAGGCAAATTGAAAAAGCACCCGGACGTCACCGTCACCGACCTGCCGGGTATCTACTCCCTGTCCCCCTACACGATGGAGGAGGTCGTCGCGCGGAACTATCTGATTGAAGAGCGTCCCGACGCGATTCTGAACATCGTCGACGGCACCAATCTGGAGCGCAACCTGTATCTGACGACGCAGCTCTGCGAGCTGGGAATCCCCGTTGTCGTCGCAATCAACATGATGGACGTCGTCGAGAAAACCGGCGTCAAAATCAATACCGCCGAGCTGAGCCGCGCGCTCGGATGTAAGGTGGTCGAAATCTCCGCCCTCAAGGGCAAAGGCATTACGGAAGCGGCTGAGGCGGCTGTCAAAGCCGCCGAGGAAAAGAAGCCCATCCCGAAGCATCCCTTTGACGGCGCGGTAGAGCACGCGATCGCACATATCGAAGAAGCCTGCGTCCACAATCTGCCCGAAGAACAGCAGCGGTGGTACGCGGTCAAAATCTTCGAGCGTGACGACAAGGTGCTCGAAAAGCTGAAGCTCAGCGACACGACCCGCGCGCATATCGAAAAGGATATCGAAGCGGTTGAGGAAGAATATGACGACGACGCGGAATCCATCATCACCAACGAGCGTTACGTCTACATCGGCAAAATCATCGACGGCGTCTATAAAAACAAACAGAGGGGACAGCTTTCGGCGTCCGACAAAATCGACAAAATCGTCACCAACCGCTTTTTGGGATTACCGATTTTCGCGGTAATCATGTTCCTCGTCTACTACATCTCCATGGTCACCGTCGGTACCGCCGCGACCGACTGGGCAAACGACGGTCTGTTCGGCGACGGCTATCATCTCTTCGGCATCGGCTCTGCGGACGCAGAGGCACAGGCGGAGGCAATCGGCATCATCAACGGTGCGTCAAGCGCCAAAACAGGCAAGGAGCTTCTCATCTTTGAGGACGAAGATGACAGGGATTTTGAATATGACGCGGACGCGGCAATCGCCGCTGTCAAAGCTTTCGCCGCAGGTATCGGCGACAGCGACGAATTTACCTACGAAGAAGAGGATGAAGAGACCCTCGCGGTAGAAGAAGTCACCGTCAGCGGCGCAGAAGTCAAGGAAGCCGCCGGGACCTTCATCAAAAACGGGGGAAAATCCGACGACCCCGCTGAGTTCGGGGTATGGGTTCCCGGTATTCCTGTCCTGATTGGCAACGGTCTGGAAGCCTTACATACCCCCGAGTGGCTCAACTCGCTGATTCTTGACGGTATTGTCGCAGGCGTCGGTGCGGTGTTGGGCTTTGTTCCCCAGATGCTGGTGCTGTTCCTGCTGCTCGCGATTCTCGAAAGCTGCGGCTACATGGCGCGAATCGCCTTTGTCCTCGACAGGGTTTTCCGCCGCTTCGGACTTTCCGGCAAATCCTTTATCCCGATTCTGATTGGTACGGGCTGCGGTATTCCCGGCATCATGGCGTCGCGTACCATTGAAAACGAACGCGACCGCCGCATGACGATCATGACGACCACCTTTATCCCCTGCGGCGCAAAGGTTCCCTTTATCGCGATGATCGCAGGCGCAATCTTCGGCGGCTCGCCGTGGGTTTCCACCTCGGCATATTTCATCGGCTTGGCGGCAATCATCCTCTCGGGTATTATGCTGAAAAAGACGAAGCCCTTTGCGGGCGAGCCTGCTCCGTTTGTTATGGAGCTTCCCGCCTACCATGTGCCGACCGTCGGAAACGTCCTGCGTTCTACATGGGAGCGCGGATGGTCCTTTATCAAAAAGGCAGGCACCATCATCCTTCTGTCCACCATTGTTCTATGGTTCTTCAGCCGTTTCGGCTGGGTGGACGGCACGTTCCAAATGCTCGGCGAGGATGATATCGGCAACAGTATGCTTGCGGCAATCGGCAGCGCAATTGCGTGGATTTTCGCTCCGCTCGGCTGGGGCAACTGGCAGGCGACGGTCGCATCCATCACCGGTCTGATAGCAAAGGAGAATATCGTCGGCACGATGGGCGTTCTCTACGGCGGCGGCGACGCTACCGTCTACGCTACGCTCGGCAGCGTGTTCACCGCAATCAGCGGCTTCTCGTTCTTGGTATTCAACCTGCTGTGCGCGCCGTGCTTCGCGGCGATGGGCGCTATCAAGCGCGAGATGAATTCCCCGAAATGGACCGCCTTCGCGATTGCTTACCAGTGCTGCTTCGCCTATGCGGTTTCTCTGATGATTTATCAAATCGGGTCGGCTTTCACCGGCAACATTCATATTATCGGCTTCATTGTTTCGCTGGCGCTGCTCGGCGGTATGCTGTATCTGCTGTTCAAGCCGTATAAGGAGTCCGATAAGCTCACCAAAAAGATGACTGTCAAATAAGCTGCGGGAGATGATTGTATGTGGAATTGGCTGATGAATAATATCGGAACTATCGTTGTGTGTCTTGTACTGATTGCCGTTGTCGCCGCGATTATCGCCGGCATGGTCAAGAAGAAAAAGGCAGGCAAGTCCATGGTCTGTAATTGCGGCTGCTGCAAGAGCTGTCCCATGAGCGGAAGCTGTCACAACAAATAATTCCCCACACATACAAAACGGGCCTGCCTCAAAAATATCATTTTTGCGGCAGGCTCTTTTTATATCCTGTTATTATGTCATAATACGTTGAGTTATTCTTTGATTTCCCGGTGGGATTTTTCAAAAAGCCCGGCTTCGTCGATGTTTTTCAGACGTCCCTCCTCGACGGTTACCACGCCGCCGGCGATAAGGGCCGGGAGCGTTATTGCCGTCGTTCGCGCGGGACAAAGCAGGGAGCTTTTTGATGATTACAATGTGATAATAAAGCTAGCGGTCCTCGCGGAAGTAGGAGAGTCCGAGAGCCTCGGGAGGCTGGTTCTCGCGCTTCTTGCGCATGCTGTTGATAATCAGGACGATGACCGTAACGATATAGGGAAGCATATCAAAGAACGGCTTTGTACGCAGGTTGATATCGACGATATCGTAGAGCGAGAGATAGTAGGGCGCAATACTCAAACCGCCGAACAGCAGCGCGCCGACGATTGCAAAATTCGGCTTCCACGCAGTGAAGATAACCAGCGCAATCGCGAGCCAGCCGATATTATCAAGACCGTTGTTCGACCATACGCCTGAGGCGTTGTTCATGACATAGAACAGACCGCCCAAGCCGGCAATCATACTGCCGATACAGGTCGCGAGGTACTTATATTTGGTGACGCTGATACCCGCGGCGTCCGCGGTAGCGGGATTCTCACCGACCGCGCGGAGATTCAGACCCGAGCGGGTGCGCTTGAGATAGATTCCCGCAACAAAGGCGATGATAATCGCGACGTAGGTCAAAAAGCCGTAGGACAGGAACATCTCGCCGAACCAGCCGAGGTCGTCCGCAAAGGGGAACGTCGCCTTATAATAATTACTGGTCATGCTGACGGTTACGGAGGGAACGTCGGCATTGACGAGCTTAATCAGTACGCCGCCGAAATACTTGCCCAGACCGACGCCGAAGGTGGTCAGCGCAAGACCGGTAACGTTCTGGTTCGCTCTGAGGGTCGTGGTCAGGAAGCAATAAATCAGTCCCATAATCAGCGAGCCGGCCAAGCAGCACAGCAGCGGAATGAATATCGCCAAGAACCAGCTTGCTTCGCTCTTATCGGGGAGAGAATTTTCATAAAGGAACGCGCCGATGACGCCCGAGATACCGCCGACATACATAATGCCGGGGATACCGAGGTTGAGGTTGCCGCTCTTCTCGGTGACGATTTCACCGGTACAGCCGAAGAGAAGGGAGATAGCCTGCAGAACTGCTCTGTGGAAAAAAGCCGCAAACATTATGCCTCCACCTCCTTTTTCTTGCGTGAGCGGAACTTAATCGAATAGTTGATAAAGAACTCACAGCCGATGATGAAGAAAATGATAATCGCAATCAGGATGTCCGCAAAATCGGCGTTGATGATACGGTTGGTCTGGGTCTGCAGCTCGTCGGCGCCTCTCTGGAGGAATACGACGATGAACGCAGTCAGAATCATGTAGAAGGGGTTGAACTGCGCGAGCCATGAAACCATAATGGCGGTGTAGCCGCGTCCGCCGGCAGTCTCGGCGGTAATACTCTGGTCGGTGCCCGATACCAGAAGAAGTCCCGCAACGCCGCATAACGCGCCGGAAATCAGCATCGTGCGGACAACGACCTTTTTGACATTGATACCGACGTAGCGGGCGGTGTTGACGCTCTCGCCGACGACGGAAATCTCATAGCCCTGCTTGGAATATTTCAGGTAGAGGTACATCAGAATCGTCAGCAGGGCGACGATAATGACATTCAAGAGGTAGCCGTATTTATCGACCTCGCGGGGCAGCTGGAGCCAGCCGGCGTGAGATTCGGCGTTGATTTTGCCGACGGTGTTGCTGCCGGACGACCAGATAAAGGTAAAGTAAGCGATAACCTGTATCGCGATATAATTCATCATCAGGGTGAACAGGGTTTCGTTCGTGTTCCAGTTCGCCTTGAAAAACGCGGGGATAACGCCCCAGATCGCGCCGAATAAAATCGCAGTGATAATCGTAATCGGCAGGAGCAGTCCGTTCGACAGCTGTGCGCCGTCGTCGCCGAGCAGCTTCATGCAAATCGCGGCGCCCAAGCCGCCCATGAGAATCTGACCCTCGGCGCCGATGTTCCAGAAGCGCATCTTAAAGGCAGGGGTCACCGCCAGCGCAACGCACAGGAGCATCGCCAAATCCTGGAGCATTTTCCAGAACTTACGCTCGGTTTTGAACGAGCCTTCAAACATGAATTTATACATTTCAAACGGATTTTTTCCGGTCAGGGCGACAATGATGATTCCGCATACCACCAGCGCGGCAAGCACCGCCAGAATACGAATCACCCACGCTTTCCATTTTGGAATATCCGTGCGCTTGACGATATGAAACAGAGGTTCGCGCGCCGACTTTGCTTTGGTTTTTTCCATCAGTCCTGTACCTCCTGTTCCTTCTGTCCGTTTTCGTGCAAATGCGTCATCATCATACCGACCTCTTCCTTGGTCGCGGTGCGTCCGTCAACAATGCCGTTGAGCTTGCCGCCGCAGAGAACGGCGATACGGTCGCACAAAGCGAGCAGAACATCCAGATCCTCGCCGACATAAATAACGGCGACGCCCTTCTTCTTCTGTTCATTGAGGAGACGGTAGATGGTATAGGATGTGTTGATGTCCAGACCGCGGACGGCATACGCCGCCATCATAACGGTCGGCTCGGTCGCAATCTCGCGGCCGACCAGTACCTTCTGCACGTTACCTCCCGAAAGCTTGCGGACGGGAGTGGAAATACCGGGGGTAGCGACCTCCAGCTCGTCCTTGACCTTGAAGGCAAGGTCGCGGGGCGTTTTGCGGTCGGTGAATATATTGTGGCCTTTTCGATAGGAGCGGAGCATCATGTTGTCGGTCATATCCATGCTGCCGACGAGACCCATGCCCAGTCTGTCCTCGGGGACAAATGCGAGGGCGATGCCCATTTTTTTGATTTGAAGAACGGATTTGCCGATAATCTCGGTGGGGGTATTCGTTTCGGGGTCGATATACAGAATCGAGCTGCCCTGCTCGGTCGGCTGCAGACCCGCAATCGACTCAAGCAGCTGCTTCTGTCCGGAGCCGGAAATGCCCGCGATACCCAGAATCTCGCCGCCGTAAGCGTCGAAGGACATGTCGTCCAGAATCGTAACGCCGTATTTATCCTTACAGCCCAGGTGGTTGACGCTCAGCCTGAGCTTCTTGTCTTGAATCTCGGGGCGCTCGATATCCAGCTCGACCTTCTCGCCGACCATCATATCGGTCAGCGACTGGACGGTCGCCTCGGATGTGGGAACAGTGCCGATATACTCGCCCTTGCGGAGAATCGCGACGTGGTCGGAGATCTCCAGAACCTCGTTGAGCTTATGGGTGATAATGATAATCGTCTTGCCGTCCGCCTTCATGTTGCGGATAACGGCGAAAAGCTTCTCGGTTTCCTGAGGGGTCAGAACCGCCGTCGGCTCGTCCAGAATCAGGATGTTTGCGCCGCGATAGAGGGTCTTGACGATCTCGAGCGTCTGCTTCTCGCTGACGGTCATGTTGTAGACCTTCTTCTTCGGGTCGACGTCAAAGCCGTACTTGTCGCAGATTTCCTGAACCTTATCGGCGATTTCCTTATTGGCGCCGGTTGTCTTTTTATCCAGACCCAGCGCGATATTCTCGATTGAGGTGAACACGTCGACGAGCTTGAAGTGCTGGTGAATCATGCCGATCCCCAAATCGTAGGCGTCCTTCGGAGAGGTAATCTGAACCTCTTCGCCGTTGATGTAGATCTCGCCCTCGTCCTGACGGTATATACCGGAGAGCATATTCATCAGGGTCGTTTTACCGGAGCCGTTCTCACCTAAGAGCGCCACAATCTCGCCGCTCGCAATATCCATTGTGACGTTTTTGTTCGCAACAACCTTGGTGCCGAACGCCTTGGTAATATTCTCAAAACGTATCGCAGGTGTATTTTCCACGTTTTACCCTCCTGTTTTGTATTGAAAAATGCGCTGTCCGAATCAGCGTATTTTTCAATATAAAGCAACGATAGCCGGGTGGCATTTCGCCACCCGGCGCTATCATTCAAAGATCAGTATTTCTCGTTGAGCAGCTTGATACCGTCGATGCGGATATCGAAATAAGGTGCGGAACGGAATTCGGACTCGTGGAAGTAGCCGTCGGAGATAACGTTGGTATCGGGGGTGAACGCCTCGTCGGTGTCAACGTCAGCCTCATATTTGTCCAGAGTCGCGCCGTCTACGGTAAAGGTAGAGGTGTCGAATACGTGAAGGGAACCGTTCTCGAGAGAAGCCTTGACCTCGGCAATCTTTTCCGCAGTGCCGGGAGCGGCAGCTTTCTCGTTAACTTCGGTCAGGGCAACAGAGCCTGTCCCCAGAGTACCTGTCCAGTCAGCGTCGATCTTCTCACCGTTCATAGCAGCCTTGATTGCATACTCAAGGTAAGGAGTCCAGTCGATTCTGGAGGAAACGATGAAGGTGTTGGGGCAAGCGTCGATTGTAGAGCCGTTGTAGGATACGTCGGGAACGCCTGCGTCCTCACAAGCTGTCGGAGCGCCCATAGAGTCGGCATGCTGAGAAATCAAAACGCAGCCGTTGTTGATCAGGGTAGTCGCGGCCTCTTTCTCGGCTGTTTCGTCATACCAGGAACCGGTGAACTGAACTTCCATAGTAGCGGTCGGGCAAATGGAGCGGGCGCCGAGGAAGAATGAAGTGTAGCCGGATACAACCTCTGCGTAGGTGAAAGCGCCTACGTAGCCGATCTTAGCCTGATCCTCAGAGATTTTTCCGCTCTCGATCATCTCGTTGAGCTTCATGCCTGCGGCAACGCCGGCGAGGTAACGGCCCTCGTAGATGGAAGCGAACGCATTGTGGTAGTTGTCAAGACCCGCGGTATGAGCCTTTGTACCTGTAGCGTGAGCGAACTGAACATCGGGGTTATCCTTCGCAGCCTCGATCATGAAATCTTCATGACCGAAGGAATCGGCGAATACAAAGCCGCAGCCCTGGTCTACCAAGTCAAGAGCAGCCTCTTTACAGTCGTTGGACTCGGGGATGTTGGTCTTGATAACGCACTCAATGCCCAGATTCTTACAAGCAGCCTCAGCAGCATTGATGAAGTTGAGGTCATAGGTAGAGTTCTCGTCGTGCAGGAAGATAAAACCGGCCTTGAAATCTACGGATTCAACGGCGGTAGTGCCTTCTTCCTTCTTGTCGTCCTTCTTGTCGTCAGCCTTTTTGTCGGAGCTGCCGCCGCAAGCTGCGAGCGCGCCGCATACAAAGAGTACGGCAAGAAGCATTGCAATGATTTTCTTCATAATTTCCTCCTAAAATTTTCTTTTTAGAATTGACACGAATCGGTAGAAAAACCGACAAATTTATTATACATAATCCGTTAAATCTTCGCAACTGAAAATTGTGTCAAAATTGTAATTAATTATGCGAATGATTTTATTGTTTTTTAACAACTGACACTTTTCGGCGAAAATTTTGTAGGCTTTGCCCAAATATTTTAATTCGTTTTCAGCAATATTCACATCAGAAGCCGAATGTAAGAGAAAAGCCGGCGTCCCTTTAAATTTTCTGTTTTGCAGATTTTCTGAAAAACTTTTTGGTTTTCACAAAAAACAATTGATTCCTGCGTACATTTCATTTACAATAGCATTAAAAGAATGTTTGCGGGGTGGTTTCTTGCTGAATCAACAACTGATGGACACGCTGTTCACTCTGGCGCACACTGTCGCCGCACACTACGGCAAAAGCTGTGAGACTGCGGTGTACGCGCAGAACAACGACGCGGAATACACCGTCGTCTGTATCGAGAACGGCGAGGTAACGGGGCGTGCGGTCGGTGACAGCGCGCCGGAAAGGATACGCGGGATGTTCGGGGAGAATCCTCCCGCCGGGGACAAAACCGGGTACTTTGACAAAACCGCAGACGGCAAAATCCTCAAATCCTCCGCCGCCTGCATCCGCGACGAAAACGGAAGGGTCATCGCCGTCTTTACCATCAACCACGATATTACCGCGCTGTCGGTGGCGTCGGGCGCACTGTCGGAGCTGGTCAATCCCCCCGGCGGCAGCGGGAAGCAGAATCATACGCCGGATGTCAGCGAGCTGCTGGACGAGCTGCTGTGGAAATCGACCGAGCTTATCGGAAAGCCCGTTGCGCTGATGAATAAGGACGACAAAATGCGTGCCGTCCGCTATCTCAACAGCAAGGGCGCGCTGCTGATTACCAAATCGGGCGACAAAATTGCCGAATATTTCGGCATCTCCAAATTTACCCTCTATTCCTACATTGATGATAAGCAGGGAAAATAGCGAAAAAGATAACGCTTCTGACCGAAAAGGCCGGAAGCGTTTTTCAATGGATTCAATTAACCTCTCGGATAGCCGAAGCGCGCAAGCGGGTTGTCATCGAGCAAGCCCGCCAGCCAGCGCTGGATAAAGGTTCCGTCGACGATGGTGATTTCGCCGTCGCCGTCAACGTCGCCGTATTTCAGCTGATCGGCGTTGAAGCGGTGAATGCCCGCAAGGTGGCGCTGGATAAAAGACACGTCTACAATCGTGATATCGCCGTCGTTATCGACGTCGCCGTACTTGTGCGCGTCATCGGGAGCTTCGGTATGCGTCCGTTG
>CAJONB010000047.1 GCA_905235715.1 uncultured Ruminococcus sp.
GAGAGCGGCAGCCTTGAAAATCGCGTCAACCTGCTCCTGACTATAGGTCGAGAACTTCTTTTGTGCCTCTCTGACGCTGATGATTCTCTTTTCAAGAACCTCCACGCTGTCAACAGGGATACGTTCGTTGCTCATGAAAATTCCTCCTTTTCGGCGCAGACCGCGCCTTTGATACAAGTATAGCATACGCCGATTTTATATGCAACTTGCATTTGATACAAACTTCTTTTAATTTCTCAGCATATTATGTTAAAAATTTAACAATCTTTAATTACAATGCTCGAACTGACAAAAAACAAATATTTTTTAAAAATTTCAAAAAAGTTGAAACAAAATCAAAAATTTAACAGTCTATATAAAAGAAGCAACAAAAAGCAGGAACGAATAATTCTGAATTAGAATTAAAAACTATCTGCTATATCGTTTTACAAATTTGCTTCCCCTTATTCCGGCGGCGCGATATGTCGGCTTTGTAATTGCGCCGCCGGATTTCCCTTTCTATGTAAAAAAGCAGCCTGTTTTGAACAGACTGCTTTTGTTGTTTTTGCAGGGGACGGCGCTCACAAAACCGGAGCCTTCCCCTTGAGGGGAAGGCGTCGCCGAATGGCGACGGATGAGGTGTAAGCTGTACCTCAATATTTATGCTTTACGCGAAGCAAATAGAACTTTAAAATTATTTTCCCAGAAGCTTTTCCACTGCGGCGAGCCTTGTGCAGACGCAGAAAACGTCCATCGCCTTATCTAATTCATCCAGCTCGGGGAAGGTGGGGGCGATGCGGATATTCGAATCATGCGGATCCTTGCCGTAGGGGTAGGTCGCGCCGGCGTAGGTGAGGGTGACGCCCGCTTCCTTACAGAGGGCGACAACACGCTTTGCCGTCCCCTCCATAACATCGACGCAGACAAAGTAACCTCCGTTGGGCTTTAAGTAATTGGTAAATCCGAGGCCGGTCAGATTCTTCTCGATTTTATCGACAACAAGGTTGAAGCGCGGCTCCAGAATAGCGCGGTGCTTTTTCATGTGTGCCATAATGCCGTCAAAATCGCCGAAAAACCGCACATGGCGGAGCATATTGATTTTATCGTAACCGATGGTCTGATACTTATATTTGTTTTTGAGAATCTTCATATTGTTGTCGGAAGCCGCCATCGCCGCGACGCCCGAACCGGGGAAGGTGATTTTCGAGGTCGAGCAAAAGCAAATCGGCAGGTCGATATTCCCTGTCTTTTTACATTCCTGCATAATGCTGATAAGGTGGTCGGGCGTATCTGTCAGGTCGTGGATGCAGTACGCGTCATCCCACATAATGCGGAAGTCCTTTGCCGCGGGCTTGAGATTCGCGAAGCGGCGAACAGTCTCGTCGGAATAGGTGATACCCTGCGGATTAGAGTATTTCGGAACGCACCAGATACCCTTGACGCTTGGGTCCTTGATCAGCTCCTCGACAACATCCATATCGGGGCCGTCCCATGTCATGGGGACGTTGATCATCTCAAAGCCAAAGTATTCGGTAATGCTGAAGTGTCTGTCATAGCCGGGAACGGGGCAGAGGAACTTTCTGTCCTTGACCTCATACCATGCGGGCAGACCCTCGACAACGGGCTTGTTCATAAAGCAGGCGATGGTGTCGAACATCATATTCAGTGAGGAGTTGCCGCCGACCATTACCATCTCGGGGTCAACCTCCAGCATCGCCGCCATCATGCGCTTGCACTCGGGGATACCCTCCAGCACGCCGTAGTTACGGCAGTCGGAGCCGTCCTCGGTGCGGCAGTCGGAGTCGGAATGGAGGATGTCGAGCATCGGCAGCGAGAGGTGGAGCTGCTCCTGACCGGGACAGCCGCGCGCCATATTCAGCTTCAGCCCCAGCGCCTTATAGTCCTCGAATTGCTGCTTTAACTGTTCATACTCAGCGGCAAGTTGTTCTTTTGAGTAGTCTTTATATTGCATTTTGCACCCTTCTTTATCTCAAATTGCAAAAATTTTAACCAAACAAAATTATAATACCGCAATTCCGCAAACTTTGCAACACTTTTGTCGATTTCCTGCAAAATTTGTTAAGAAAATCACATTCTCAACCCGATTGCCCGCGACATTTATATAGTATGTCAGCAGCCGGCAGATGGTGAGAAGTCAGGAGTCCGCGAAGCGACGGTAGAAGGGAAATAATGTTTAGATAACAGATAACAGTGAACAGATAACAGTTGAGGGATACGCTGACGCGTTTTGGAATATAGGCGTTTATCGTTTGTAGTTGGTGGCTGATAGTTGGTTGTTGTAGGGTGGGGGCTTGTCCGAAAGCCTCCCCAGCTAAGGGGAGTTGGCGTCCGCAGGATGACAGAGGGGTGGCGTCTCCGGCGAGGAAGGCATCCGCCCCTACGCAGTCATGGAAAAACTTGATTATTCGTAGGGGATGACGCCCACATCGTCCCGCTCCTCGCACCGATATAAAAATCCCCCATCCTTTCGGACAGAGGGACGGCTAATACATTTATACAATAAATCACCACGAAAAGCAATCAAGCCTGTCGTCGTGTTTTGCCGCATAATGAAACAAGGGGCTGAGAATGTTCTCAACCCCTTAAAGTGTTTTTCAATTGCGGCGATGCAATCAGCCGAAGTATCTCTTCAATAAGCCCTTGAAGCCGGCGCCGTGTCTTGCCTCGTCCTTCGCCATCTCGTGAACGGTATCATGGATTGCGTCGAGGTCGGCAGCCTTTGCGCGCTTTGCAAGGTCGAGCTTACCGGCGCAAGCGCCTGTCTCAGCCTCTACGCGCAGCTCAAGATTCTTCTTGGTGCTGTCGGTGAGAACCTCGCCCAGCAGCTCAGCGAACTTCGCTGCATGCTCCGCCTCTTCAAAAGCGTACTTGGTGAATGCCGCGGCAACCTCGGGATAGCCCTCTCTGTCGGCGACGCGCGCCATCGCGAGATACATACCGACCTCGCTGCACTCGCCCTCAAAGTTAGAGCGTAAATCAGCCTTGATATCCTCCGCTACATCAGCGGCGATTCCGACAACGTGCTCACAAGCGAAGCCTGCGTCCTCGGTAACCTCAGTGAACTTCGAGCCGGGTACCTTACATACGGGGCATTTCTCGGGCGGCTCGGGACCCTCATGTACATATCCGCATACGGGACAAACCCATTTTTTCATAATAAAATCCTCCTTATAAATATTCCTGATTCGGTACTGAAATCATACCATAGCGGCGGCACTTTAAATTTCGGATAAGGAATAAAGTGTGAATTTTTTGCATATATTTGGTTAGATTGAGCTAACCCAATATCAATGCTTTTCAGGAGTGATGTTTTATGCCGTCAGTATTTTTAAGCCCGTCCCTGCAGGAATGGAATCCGTTCGTCAACGGTGGCAACGAGGAATATTTTATGAACCTGATTGCCGACGCAATCGAGCCGTATCTCACCGCCTCGGGCATCAGCTTTGCCCGCAACACACCCACCCAGACATTATCCCAGGCGATTGCACAGAGCAACGCGGGCAATTACGACCTGCACCTTGCGATTCATTCCAACGCCGCGGGAGCCGGCAACAGCGGAAAGGTTCGCGGTACGGACGTCTACTATTATCCGGCGAGCTCAAAGGGAAAACGCGCCGCCGAAATTATCGCCGAGAACTACCGCGATATTTATCCGCTGCCCGACCGGGTGCGGACGGTCGCGTCATCCTCGCTGGCGGAGCTTCGTCGCACCAAAGCCCCCGCCGTGCTGATAGAAACCGCCTACCATGATAACCTTGCTGACGCGGAGTGGATTCAGGAGAATATCGCCGCTATCGGCAGAAATCTCGCGCAGAGCATAGCGGAATTTTTAGGCGTACCGTTTGTCGATTCTCCCTGAAAAAGGCGTGCGGAGAGAATTTTGTCTTTCATCGCGAAAAAGAGCGAAAAATTGCGAAAAAGAGCGAAAAATTGCAGAATCATCTTGCATAACAAAAGAGCTGTGTGCTATAATACAAATATCTATCAGCGTAATGATAGCCGCGTATTATAGCGCACGGCATTTTGCGTTGAAAAGCCAAAGGGGGAGTGCTTTTATGGAAAAGAAAGATATGACCGTTATCAACCTGACGATGGATAAGCTCAGACGGAATAACATGGCGGCTTATTATGTAGAGACCGCCGACGAGGTTGTCCCGCTGGTCAAGACTTTGATAAAAGAGGGAGACACCGTTACGCACGGCGGCTCGGAAACGATAAAGCAGTGCGGCGTGGTCGATTTGCTGAACAGCGGCGCGTACAATTATCTCGACCGCTCCAAGGCGCAGTCGCCCGAGGAGGTCGAGAAGATTTACCGCGAGGCGTATTTTTCCGATACTTATTTTACCAGCGCAAATGCCGTGACCGAGAGCGGTCTGCTCTATAATGTCGACGGCAATTCCAACCGCGTGTCCGCAATCCTCTACGGACCTAAGCAGGTCATCGTTATTTGCGGCTACAATAAGATTGTCAAGGATCTTGACGAAGCGACCTACCGCGTTAAGAAATTCGCGTCGCCGCAGAACACCAAGCGCCTCGGCTGCGATACCTACTGCGAAAAGTCAGGCGAGTGTCTGTCGCTCGGCAGAGACGCGTCCTATATGTGCGACGGCTGCCGCAACAGCGGACGTATCTGCTGCAACTACGTTATCTCCGCGATGCAGCGCCATAAAAACAGAATCAAGGTCATCTTCGTCGGCGAAGAGTTAGGATTCTGATTTTTCCATATTGTTAAATCAAACAGGATTCGTTCGCGAAGCAATTGCTCACTATGTAGAGCGGCATAGCCGCTCTTACTCACAGTCGTTGTTGTTCTGGTTCTTGCTTTGGTTCTGAGAATTGTTCTGAGAATTATTCTGAGAATTGCTTGCATTATTCTTGTTTTGATTCTGAGAGCTGTTCTGCGAATTCTGCGACTGATTCTGAGAATTGTTCTGCGACTGATTCTGACTCTTGTTCTTGCTCATGCGATGACCTCCTTTTGTGAGATTACTATTATTATGTACCGAATGGGGTGAATTATGATGTTGAATATATATTTTGAGAGAATGAAGGACTTGCTCGGCGATGATTTTGAAAAATATATCGCCACGGTTGACAAGGAGCCGTACCGCGGTATCCGCGTCAATACCCTGAAAATTTCCGCGGAGGAGCTGCTTCCGCTTTTGCCGTTCGCGGAGGAGCAGACGCCGTTTGCCGAGGACGGCTACTATGTCAGCGCCGAAAAGCTCGGCAAGCATCCGCTCCATCATGCGGGCGCATTCTATGTGCAGGAGCCGTCGGCAATGTCCGCCGTCACCGCTCTGGACGTACAGCCCGGCGACAAGGTGCTCGATATGTGCGCCGCGCCCGGCGGAAAAAGCACCCAGATAGCCTCGCGGCTCAGCGGTACGGGTTTGCTGTGGGCGAATGAGGTCATCCGTCCGCGCGCTCATATCCTGCTTTCCAACATCGAGCGCATGGGCGTGAAGAACGCTGTTGTTTCCAACATGGAAGCGGACAAGCTCGCCGACAGGCTCGCGGGCTTTTTCGACAAGGTTCTGGTCGACGCGCCTTGCTCAGGCGAGGGAATGTTCCGCAAGGACAAGGAAACGATTTTTGAGTGGACGCCCGAACATTCAAGCGCCTGCGCCGAGCGCCAGAAGACGATTCTGGACGCTTCCGCTGCCGCTGTCGCTCCGAACGGCGTGATGGTCTATTCCACCTGTACCTTCTCGCGCGACGAGAACGAGGGCGTTGTGGAGCATTTTCTGCAAACCCACCCCGAATTTGAATTAGTCGATACCGGCTGCAGCTTCGGCGAGCCGTCCCGCTTCGGCGAAGGGATGCAGTATGCCCGCCGGATTTTCCCGTATGAAGGCGGCGAGGGACATTTTGTTGCGAAGTTTAAGAAGAAAGGCGGCAAGCCCTACAAGGGCGGCGGCTATACTTATGTTGAACCGCCAAAAGAGGAGCGAAAGGAAATCGACGCCTTTATCACCGATATCCTCCGCAATCCCGCTTTCCGTCACTATCAGGTAATCGACGACCGTATTCTCAATCTGCCCGATGTGGAGCTGTTGCCCGATATGAGCGGCATGAATATCCTGCGTGCGGGTGTGAAGCTCGGCGATTTCAAAAAGGACAGAATCGAGCCGCACCACAACCTCGCGACGGCTCTCACGCCCGACCAGTTCAAGCGCAAGCTGATTCTTAACATGAATGATAACCTGACCGCGAAATATATCAGCGGCGAGGAGCTGGAGATCGACCGCTGGATTAAGGGCTGGGCGGTTGTGACCGTCAACGGCATCACCCTCGGACTGGGCAAGGCGGTTGACGGACGGCTGAAGAATAAATATCCGAAAGGACTCCGTACCCTTCCATGGAAAGACTTACAAATATAAGTACGGTCAGGGAGCTGCTCTCGCGGCACGGCTTTACCTTTTCCAAGGCGCTGGGGCAGAACTTTTTGATTAATCCGTCGGTATGTCCGCGAATGGCGGAAGCCGCCGTGACGGATGATAATACCGGCGTTCTGGAAATCGGGCCGGGTATCGGCGTGCTGACGAATGAATTGCTGAAAAGAGCAAAGAAGGTTGTCGCCGTCGAGCTTGACGGCCGACTGCTGCCGGTGCTGGACGAAACCCTCGGTGAGTACGATAATCTCAGGGTGATTCACGCCGACGTCATGGAGCTTGACCTGCGCCGCGTGATAGAGGAAGAATTCCCCGGTATGCGCGTGGTCGTCTGCGCCAACCTGCCGTACTATATCACCTCTCCGGTGATTATGAAGCTTTTGGAAGAGCGCCTTCCGATTGACACAATCACCGTCATGGTGCAGAAGGAAGCGGCGCTGCGCTTATGCGCCGGCGAAGGCTCCCGCGACAGCTCCGCGATTACTGCGGCGGTGCGCTATTATGCGTCGCCCGAGCTGCTGTTCCATGTCAGCGCAGGCTCGTTTATGCCCGCGCCGAAGGTGGATTCCGCGGTGATTCAGCTTACCCTGAGAGAGCCGGAGTACAAGCCCCTCGACGAAAAAACGCTTTTTTGCGTCATCAAGGCGGCGTTTGCCCAGCGGCGCAAGACCGTTCTCAACTCCATTTCCTCGTCAATGTCACTTGACAAGAGCGAATTGAGTGGTATACTGAAGTCAGCGGGAGTCGAACCTACCGCCCGGGCGGAGCAACTGACCCTGCGTGATTTTGTGCGGATATCCGACGCGATTGATAAAGGAGGAAATGATGGATAAGAAGAATCTGATTTTTCTGATTGTGCTTATGGTGCTGCTGGTGCTGTGTATCACGCTGATGGGAATATCGCTTCTTGTTAAGGAACGCACCTTCGGTCAGGTGTCCGGCTATATCGCCATCGCCTGTATCGTCATCACCCTCGTCGGCGTCGTCATCATCATCCGCTCCAATAAGCATAATAAAGATTGATAAAAAGGCAGCGTTATCCGACAACGCTGCCTTTTTTAATTGAAATGTATTCTCTCCGTAGGGCGGGGGCTTTGTTCAGTTAACAGATAACAGTTAACAGATAACAGTTAAGGAAAACGCTGACGCGTTTTGAAATATAGGGTTTAGAGGCGAAAATCTGTAGGGTGCGACGCACCGGGAATGACGGGTATAGATAATATTCGTGAACGTAGATAGAAAAGAAACGCTCCTGCCGGCGGGCGGATGGAGGGCATCCGCCCCTACGTAGTTACTGTGACGTTGGGTGTTAACTTAGGGGACGATGCCTTCCTCGCCGGAGACGGCACCCCTCTGTCATCCTGCGGATGACACCTCGCCGGGTTTGTAACCGGGGCGGGAAAATTTTATTGACATAATTTTCAGTTGGTTTATAATAGAATTAAATAAACAAAGAGGTGAAAACTATGAAGGTATTGATGATTAACGGCAGTCCGCGCAAAGGCGGAAACACCGCGGCTGCCGTCGATGAAATGAAGAAGATTTTTGAGAGCGAGGGAGTCGGGGTTGAGGTCGTCGAAATCGGTACCGCCGATATCCACGGCTGTATCGCCTGCAACACCTGCGTGAAAAAAGGCGCGTGCGTTTTTGACGATATCGTCAACGAAACCGCGCCGAAGCTAATAGAGGCAGACGGTCTTGTCGTCGCGACGCCCGTCTATTATGCTTCCGCGAACGGCTCGTTGATTTCTTTCCTCGACAGGCTGTTCTACAGCTGCTCCTGCGACAAGACCATGAAGGTCGGCGCGGCTGTCGCAATCGCCCGCAGAGGCGGCTTGACGGCGACCTTTGACGAGCTGAACAAGTACTTTACCATCAGCGGTATGCCGGTCGCTTCGGGCTACTACTGGAACGGCGTTCACGGAGCGGCTAAAGGCGAGGTCAGTGATGACGCCGAGGGAATGCAGATGATGCGTTATCTCGCGCGCAACATGACCTTCCTGATGAAGAGTATCGCACTCGGCAAGGAACAGTACGGCCTGCCAGAGCGCGAACAAAGAATATATACGAATTTTGTCAGATAACCTGAATTGATTGAGGTGAAGAAATGAAAGCGTTGATTACCGGAGCGTCCTCGGGAATCGGGCGCGATATGGCGCGGGTTCTCGCGAATAAGGGCTGGGATTTGATTCTCGTCGCCCGCCGCGAAAACCGCCTGAAGGAACTGAAAAAAGAGCTTAGCTTTGTAAACGTGCGTATCATTGTTACCGACGTGGGCAGCGCGGCTTGCTGCCGCGAGCTGTACGAAATGACGAAGAACGACGGTGTGGATATGCTGATTAATAACGCGGGCTTCGGTCTGGCGGGAGAATTTACCGCGACCGACCTGAACACCGAGCTGAATATGATCGACGTGAATATCCGCGCTCTGCACATCCTGACAAAGCTGTTTTTAAAGGATTTTGTGAAGCGTGACAGCGGCATTATCCTCAATGTCGCGTCCTCCGCGGGCTTTATGCCGGGGCCGCTGCTCTCGACCTATTACGCGACAAAAAACTATGTCCTGCGACTGAGCGAGGCGATTTTTGAGGAGCTGCGCCGCAAGGGCAGTCATGTGAAGATTTCCGCACTCTGCCCGGGACCGGTGAATACCGAGTTCAACGACGTCGCGCAGGTGCGCTTTGCCGTCAAGGGAATCTCCTCCGAGGATTGTGCGCGTATCGCGATTGAACAGGCGCTGAAGGGCAAGCTGATTATCGTGCCGTCCGCAATGCTGAAAACAGGATTGTTCTTCAAGCACTTTATCAGCGAAAAGCTGCTCTTGAAGCTCGCGTACAACTTCCAGCGCAAAAAGAATGAACCTTAATATTGTATGAACATAAAAAACCGCTGTGATTCACAGCGGTTTTTTCCGTTTAATAGACGGTCATCAGAGGATTGAGGGTAGATTTCTGCGCCTCGGCTTCCTCTATGTATTTTGTCGCTCTGTAGCAGCCCTTGACGACCGCGTCCTCGGGATGCTCCGCTACGCGCACCATAATGCCCGTTTCCTTTTCGAGCAGCTCGCGCAGACCGTACAGCTTGCTGAGTCCGCCTGTCAGGGTGATACCGTCGCTGTGGATATCCGCGAGTAGCTCGGGCGGCGTATCCTCCAGTACATCGACGATCGTATTGATGATATTGATGCCGATATCCTTGATTGCCTGCATGATTTCGGTCGAGGTCACTTCAATCGCGCGGGGCAGACCGCGCACCGCGTCGCGTCCCTTTACGCGGAACTTGCGCTCCTCGGGAAACTGCATGACGCAGGCGATTGCCTCCTTGCAGGATCTCGCCATCGCCTTGCCGATAACAAGGTTATGATTCTTGCGGATGTACTTGATGATTTCGTCATCCATCGCGTTGCCCGCATTTTTAATCGTTTTGGTAACGGAAATTCCGCCGAGGCTCATAACGGCAATATCCACCGTACCCGCCCCGAGGTCGGCGACCATTACGCCGTGGGGCCCCATAATATCCAGCCCTGTGCCGAACGCTGCCGCCTTTGTGGATTCAATCAGCAGGACGCGGCGCACGCCGAAGCTCGAGATTGCGCCGACGACTGCGCGCTTTTCCACCTCGGTGATTTCGCCCGGGATACAGGCGACGACGCGGGGCATGACGACCTTGCTGGTGCATACCTCGCAGAGAAAAATATTGACCAACTCTTCAACCAAGCCCGATTCGGCAATGACGCCGCCCTCCAAGGGGAAGACAACGTCGATTTTCGCCGAGGTTCTGCCGAGCATCTGATACGCGTCAGTGCCGTAGGCGAGGATCTCGTTATCCTCAGTATTGAAGGCGATGACCGACGGCTCGTTGATGGCGTTTTCGTCGGGGCTGATTCTCACGCGTGAGTTCGCGGTACCTAAATCCAGCGCTATATCCATAAATCCGTTCTCCTTTTTGGTTCTGTTAATTAGATAATATGTAGTGACCCCACTTTGCAAAACGTGGATTTACCTGTATACTTAAAATGCAAGAAATAAGGTAACAGGGATTACCGCATACAAAGG
>CAJONB010000048.1 GCA_905235715.1 uncultured Ruminococcus sp.
ATCGACGACCCTCAGCCTGTCGGTATCATCCCCGAGGAGATTCCGCTCGATATCGTCTACGAGGACGGCGACCTGCTGGTGGTCAACAAGCCAAAAGGCATGGTCGTCCATCCCGCGCCCGGCAATTACAGCGGTACGCTGGTCAACGCGCTGATGTATCACTGCGGCGATAACCTCTCGGGAATCAACGGTGAGCTGCGTCCGGGTATCGTTCACCGCATTGATAAGAACACGTCGGGGCTGCTCGCGGTCGCGAAGTCCGATATCGCGCACGCCGGGCTGTCCGAACAGATTGCCGACCACAGCTTTACGCGCGAATATCTCGCCGTCGCTTACGGCAACATCAAAGAGGACGAACGCACCGTCGACGCGCCGATCGGCAGACACAAGACCGACCGCAAGAAAATGTGCGTGACGCAGCTCAATTCCAAGCCTGCCGTCACCCATATCAGGGTGCTGGAGCGGTTCGGCGACTTTACCTACGTTTCCTGCCGTTTGGAGACAGGCCGCACCCATCAGATCCGCGTACACCTCGCCGCTATCGGTCATCCGGTTGCGGGTGACGACGTCTACGGGCCGAAAAAGGTGATTACCTCGCTCGGCGGTCAGTGCCTGCACGCCTACCGGCTTGGCTTTGTCCACCCCGTGACGGGCGAATATCTGGAATTTACCGCCGATCCGCCCGCTGTTTTTAACGATTTTCTCACAAAGCTGAGAAAGAATCTGCCGGCTGATTAAAAAAATACTTGCATTTTTTTCCGCTTTGTGCTATGATATTAAGGCATTTGGAGTCCTTCAAGTAGTTGATGGGGTTCAAATCTGGGTTTAATGCTCAAATTTGAAGCGGATAGTCCTCTGCCCGCGCGGCATGAATGTCTGAGAATATTTTAGGAGGAAATTATGGACGCATTAAAGAAAATTGCAGAAAGCTCTGTAAAAGAAAACACACCCGAGTTTCATATCGGTGACACCGTAAAGGTTTCCGTTAACATCCGCGAGGGTGAGCGCGAGAGAATTCAGATGTTCGAGGGTACCGTTATCGCACGCCGCGGTTCCGGCGTAGCCGAGACCTTCACCGTACGCCGCGTATCCTACGGCGTAGGCGTAGAGAGAGTTTTCCCGCTCCACAGCCCGAACGTCGTCGACGTTAAGGTCGTTCGCCGCGGTAAGGTTCGCCGCAGCAAGCTCTATTATCTCCGTGACAGAGTCGGTAAGGCGGCTAAGGTCAAGGAAGAAATCCGTAAATAATTGCGAAAGGGGGCTTTACAAGTCCCCTTTTTACGTGTATTATTAATAAGGAAATTCTTTCCTGAACAAAAACAGACCGAAAAACACTTGGAGATGTCACCATTGAAAATAGATCAAGAAAAGCTCGACGCTCTCTTTGACGAGGAAAACGAAGAAAAATCCTCCGGCAGCAAAGACGAGATTGTTACAATAAAACTGAAAAAGAGCGAGGTCACCTCGACCGTGTTCGACTGGCTGGGCAGCCTGTTCATGGCGCTGATTTGCGTGCTGATTATCATGACGTTCTTCTTCCGCGTGATCGACGTGGACGGGCCGTCGATGGAAACGACGCTGATTAATACCGACAAGGTCGTCATCAGCGACCTGTTCTATACGCCGCATCAGGGCGATATCGTCGTGATAAGCCGCGGCGCGCATTATGACAAGGCGCTGATTAAGCGCGTGATTGCGACCGAGGGGCAGGATTTGCGGATTGACTTTGAGAACAACAAGGTCTATGTCGACGGCGAGCTGCTCAAGGAGGATTATATCCAGGGCGTTACCAGGCTCGGCGACCTTTCTCCCGAGGAGGTCAACGGCATTATCCCCGAGGGCAAGGTCTTTGTCATGGGCGATAACCGCACCGTGTCGCTTGACAGCCGCTTTGAAGAGATCGGGCTGATTAATGTCAGCGATATTATCGGCAAGGCACAGCTGGATATTATTCCGCACACTTACGACGGAAACGGCAATCCGAGGCTGGATCTCTCAAAAATCCGTTATTTGTACGACTAGCACGAAACACGCCTGCTTCACACGGAGCAGGCTTTTTTGAAAGCGATGAAGAATACGAAAAACAACAGACAGAAAAATTCAAAACAGAATACCTATCGCGCCCCGAAGCAGGGCGGCAGAAGCGGCGCGCGGATGAAGGGGAATTCCCCAAAGCAGAACGCGCCCAAGTCCGTACAAAAGCCGAAAAAGCAAAAGAATGTTGCTCCCGCCGACACATCCCATACCCAGAATATCCAGTGGTTCCCGGGACACATGACAAAGACAAAGCGGCAGATTGAGCGCGATTTGAAGCTGGTTGACGCGGTCGCCGAGATCCTCGACGCGCGGATTCCGCTTTCCTCCCGCAACCCCGATATTGCCGCTCTCACCGCGGGCAAGCCACGCGTGATCCTGCTCAATAAATGCGATATGGCGGATAAGCGCATGACCCGCAAATGGGTGGACGCGCTGTCGAGCGACAAGGTGCGCGCGATTCCCGTCGATTGCAGAAGCGGCAGGGGCGTAGAGCAGTTTGTGCCCGCGCTGAGCGAGCTGCTGTCCGATAAAATCGAGGGCTACCGCAAAAAGGGAATGCTCAATCCCACCATGCGCGTGATGATTGTCGGAATTCCGAATGTCGGCAAATCCACCTTTATCAACCGCATTTCAAAGAAGAATAAGGCGCAGTCCGCCGACCGTCCGGGTGTGACCCGAGGCAATCAGTGGTTCACGGTGTCAAAGGGCTTTGAGATGCTCGATACCCCCGGCGTGCTGTGGCCGAAATTCGACGACCAGACCGTCGGCGAGCGCCTTGCATTTACCGGCGCAATCAAGGATAATATCATGGATATCGAGCTGCTGGCGATTCGCCTGCTCGATTTGCTCAAGGAGCTGAAAACGCCTGAGTTTATTGAGCGCTACAGCTTGGATGACGACGACCTTGCCCTGCCGACCTACGAGCTGCTTGCGGTAATTGCAAAGCACCGCGGAATGCTGATTTCGGGCGGCGAGCCTGATACCGGGCGCGCCGCGGCAACCGTGCTGGATGAATTCCGCGCCGCAAAGCTCGGACGCATTACATTGGAATCCCCGTGAAATACGCAAAGGATCATCTCTCCTTGGAGGGAGAGATTTGCGGGACGATACAGTAACTACGTAGGGGCGGATGCCCTTCATCCGCCCGCTTACAGATGCGTTTCTGCTATATCCGACCCTTCAGCGGGGAACTAAAAAGCTATCCCCTTGGCAGGGGAGGCTCTTTCTGCATAATGACGAACTAAGGCTCAGGTGATTTTTATGGACTGGCTGTTTTACGAAAAAGAAGCCGCCGCAAAGGGTTACACATCCGTTTGCGGCGTTGACGAAGCAGGTCGCGGGCCGCTGGCGGGTCCTGTCTGCGCCGCCGCGGTGATACTCCCCGAGGGCTGTATCATCGAGGGCGTGAACGACAGCAAAAAGCTGACAGAAAAGAAGCGCGAGGCGCTGTACGACGTGATTATCGAGCAGGCGGTTTCCTGCTCGGTCGCATTCGGCACAGTGGAGGAAATCGAACGCGACAACATTCTCGCGGCGACCATGAACACCATGAAGCGCGCCGTCGAGGGGCTGTCCGTCAAGGCGGACTACGCGATGATAGACGGCAACCGTCTGCCGCCGCTGGAGATTCCCTGCGAGTATATCGTCAAGGGCGACGCAAAATCCATATCGATTGCCGCCGCGTCGATTCTCGCCAAGGTGACGAGGGACAGACTGCTACTGCAATACGCCGACAAGTATCCCGAGTACGAATTTGAAAAGCACAAGGGCTACGGCACAAAGCTGCATATCGAGCGGATTCTCGAGTACGGCCCCTGCCCGATTCACCGCCCGAGCTTTTTAAAAAAGATTTATCAAAAGGCGGGCGTGGAAATGCCCGAAATCATTCAAAAAAGCTGATTCTATGACGATTTCCAATAAAAAATTCGGTTCGCTCGGCGAGGCTGCCGCCGCGGATTATCTGAAGCAACACCGTTATAAAATTCTCGAAAAGAATTATAAGAACAAGCTCGGCGAGATTGACATAATCGCCCGCGCAGGGAATACCGTTGTCTTTGTCGAGGTAAAGACCCGCTCCGCCGACCCGTATCTCAGCGGAAAGTACGCCGTCGATCAGCGCAAGCAGTTCCATATCTTCCGCACGGCGGCGAATTATCTGGAGCAAAAGCAATGCAGGCTGCAGCCGCGGTTCGATATTATCGAGGTCGAGCTTGACCGCACGACGGGGAAAACGCTCGGTATTAATCATATCAAGGCGGCGTTTTCTCAGTCTGAGAGCTACTCGAGATTCTGACGCCGTTTGTTCAACCATGCATTTTGGAATCACCGTTGCTTTTGACGGTGATTTTTCCTATATTATCGCGCGATAATACTTGCTTATCCTTCACTTTTGTGCTATAATAACTTAGTTATACTGGGATAGGAGGGTCAATTGATGATTTATCACTCTACTCAAGATAAAACGCAGTCCGTGTCGTCCGCGCAGGCAATTGCGCAGGGAATCTCAAAGGATGGCGGGCTGTTTGTTCCCGAGCGCTTCCCGCAGCTGACCGCCGATGAATTAAAGGCGATGCTCGCAATGTCGTATCAGCAGCGCGCGAAGCTGATTATCGGGAAATATCTCACGGATTTTTCTGAAAAAGAAATTTCAGACTGTGTGGATAACGCCTACACCGCAGAGAAATTCGGCGGCGAGAATCCCGCGCCGATTGCTTCCGTTACCTACAACGGCGACGAGCTGAACCTGCTCGAGCTGTGGCACGGACCGACCTGCGCCTTTAAGGATATGGCGTTACAGATTTTGCCGCACTTTCTGACAAAGTCGCTGCAAAAGGTCGGCGGCGGTAAGGAAGCGGTCATTCTGGTCGCGACCTCGGGCGATACCGGCAAGGCGGCGCTGGAGGGCTTCCGCGACGTTGAGGATACGAAAATTATCGTCTTTTATCCTGTCAACGGCGTTTCCGCTATGCAGAAGCACCAGATGAATACGCAGGAGGGCGGTAACGTCTATGTCTGCGCCATCAACGGCAATTTTGACGACGCACAGACAGCGGTCAAGAAGATTTTCACCGACCCCGAAACCGCCGCGATCCTGGACAAAAACGGCATGATGTTCAGCTCTGCGAACTCCATCAACTGGGGGCGTCTGCTCCCGCAGATCGTCTACTATATCTCTGCTTACTGCGATATGGTGAATATGGGTAAGGTGCAGCCCGGCGAGAAAATCAATATCTGCGTTCCGACAGGCAACTTCGGCAATATCCTCGCGGGCTACTATGCCTATGAAATGGGACTGCCCGTCAACCGCTTTATCTGCGCTTCCAACTCCAATAACGTCCTGACCGACTTTATCAACACCGGCGTTTATGATAAGAACCGCGATTTCTATACCACCGTATCGCCGTCGATGGATATTCTGGTATCATCCAATCTCGAGCGGCTGCTCTACACCATGTCGGGCAGCAACGACGTCGAAACAAAGGGCTATATGGACGCGCTGAAATCCGCCGGCAGATACGAGGTCAGCGACAGTATCAAGGAGAAGATTTCCGCGCTCTTCTACGGCGGCTATGCCGACGAGGACGCGACAAAGGCGACAATCCACAACCTCTTTGAGCAGGAGCGTTATCTCAGCGATACCCACACCGCCGTAGCGGTAGCGGTATGCGACGGCTATATCAAGGCGACAGGGGATAAGACCCCCGTGGTGATTGCCTCCACCGCCAGCCCCTACAAGTTCTCCAAGGCGGTTCTGGAAGCCCTCGATAAGGGCAGCCTGCCCGAGAGCGAGTTCGACATGGTCGAGCAGCTCAATGAGCTGACCGGCGCTCCCGTACCCGCTCCGCTTGCGTCGCTGCGCGGCAAGACTGCACGCTTTTCCGACGTCACCGACAAAGAGGATATGCAGGGCGTCGTATTGAACGCGCTGGGGATCCGGAAGTGAGCCTGTACGCGATAGCGGATCTCCACCTGTCGCTCGGCACGGATAAGCCGATGGATGTGTTTTCGGGCTGGACGGACTATGTGCCGCGCCTGAAAGAAAATTGGGAAAGGCTGGTCACCGACGACGACACCGTTGTCATCGGCGGCGATATTTCGTGGGCGATGAAGCTCGAGGAATGTTACGGGGACTTTGCCTTTATCCACGCGCTGCCGGGGAAGAAAATCTTCCTCAAGGGCAACCACGACTATTGGTGGCAGACCAAGAAGAAAATCGAGGATTATCTCGCCGCCAACGGCTTTGATTCGATTCAAATTCTGTTCAATAACGCCTTTGAGGTCGGGGACATCGCCGTCTGCGGGACGCGCGGATGGTATTATGACAAGGAAGGCGAGCATGATATCAAGGTAATCAACCGCGAAATCGGCAGGCTGAAAACATCCTATAACGCCGCGCTTGCTACCGGGAAGCGCCCCGTTGTGTTCCTGCATTATCCGCCGGTTTACGGCGACGTCGAGTGTGAGGAAATCATGCAGGCGCTGCTGGATTTAGGCGTCACGACCTGCTACTACGGTCATCTTCACGGCGAGCGCACCCACCGCAGCGCGGTGCTCGGCGGGTACAGGGGAATTGATTTTCACCTGATTGCGTGCGATTATACGCGCTTTATGCCGGTTTTGGTGCGGTGATGGCGGCTGTTCATATCGAATTTGCCAGTTTTAAAGCGTTTATCTCCGAATTTTTGACGTTTTTAACATAGTATTTTTCAGCTATTTATGTTATATTATTCAAGTAAACTCTGAAAATCCGATACAGGCGGGCATGGCGCTGCCTGAAAATGACAAAAGAGGAAATTATTACCAACCTTGGGAGGAATAAAAAATGAGCTTAAAATCATCTACTCTGAAAGAACCGAACACCTATGAGGTAGAGGTCAGCGTCGACGGCGCAACCTTTAAGGCTGCCGTCGAAAAGGTATACAGGAAAGAGGTCAAGAAAATCAACGTACCCGGCTTCCGCAAGGGCAAGGCGCCCCGCGCGATCATCGAGAAGATGTACGGCAAGGAGATTTTCTATGATGACGCGATGCAGGACTGCTATCCCGCCGCGCTCGACGCAGCGGCTAAGGAAGCCGACCTGAAAATCATCTCCGTTACCGAGCTGGAGGCAGTCGAGGTTTCGGATGACGGCTTCACCTTCAAGGCGACCGTTGTCGTTGAGCCCGAAATCGAAATCAAGGACTACAAGGGTATCGAGGTAGAACAGATGTCTACCGAGGTCACCGAGGATATGATTGACCACGAAATCGAGCACGTCCGCGAGCGCAACAGCCGTATGGTCACTGTTGACGACAGAGCTGCCGAGGACGGCGACACCGTTGTCATCGACTTTGAGGGCTTCTGCGACGGCGAGGCGTTCGAGGGCGGCAAGGCGGAGAACTACAACCTTGAGCTTGGCTCGGGTAACTTCATCCCCGGCTTTGAGGAGCAGATTGTAGGTCATGAGACCGACGAGGAATTTACCATCGACGTAAAATTCCCCGAGGATTATCAGGCGGAGAACCTCAAGGGCAAGGACGCCCAGTTCAAGATCAAGCTCCATGAAATCAAGAAGAAGGAGCTGCCCGAGGTCGACGACGATTTTGTCAAGGACGTTTCCGAGAAGGACACCGTCGCCGAATACAGAGAGGAGCTTAAGGGTGAGATCGAGCACCGCCTTGAGCATGAAGCGGAGCATGACCTCGACGACAAGCTGACCGAGGCGGTCATCGGCAAGGTCGAGGGCGATATTCCTCAGCAGATGTATGATAACGAAGCTCAGAACATGATGCGCGAGATGGATATGCGTCTGCGCTCTCAGGGCATGGATTTGAACACCTACCTTCAGTACACCGGCATGACCGCCGATTCCGTACTCGAGATGTATAAGCCCGAGGCGGAGAAGCGCGTCAAGATGCGCTTAGCGCTCGAGAAGATTGCACAGCTCGAGGACATCAAGCCCACCGAGGAAGAAATCGAAGCCGAGTACAAGAAGATGGCGGAGGCGTATCAGACAGAGGTCGACAAGGTCAAGGAAGCGATCCCTGTCGAGAGCATCAGCGAGGATTTGGCGGTAGAGCTTGCGATGAAGCTCGTCAAGGACAACGCAGTCATTAAATAACCACATCCGAGAGGGTCAGAACGAAGAATATTTTTGCGGTAACGAATAATACTATATTACTGTGAAAGGATGATAGGTATGGCATTAGTGCCTTATGTAGTAGAACAAACCAATCGCGGAGAGCGCTCGTACGATATTTATTCCCGGCTACTCAACGATAGAATCATCATGCTCAACGAGGAGGTCAACGCGACTACCGCGAGTCTGGTCGTCGCACAGCTGTTGTACCTCGAGGGGCAGGATCCGAACAAGGATATCAGCCTGTATATCAACAGCCCGGGCGGTTCGGTAACGGACGGTATGGCGATTTACGATACCATGCAGTATATCAAGTGCGACGTATCCACGATTTGTATGGGTATGGCGGCGTCGATGGGCGCGTTCCTGCTGGCGGCAGGCGCAAAGGGCAAGCGTTACTCTCTGCCGAATGCCGACATCATGATTCACCAGCCCTCCGGCGGCGCGCAGGGTCAGGCGACCGATATCGAGATCCACACCAACCACATTCTGCACACCAAGCAGAAGCTCAACGAGATTCTCGCGAAGAATACCGGTCAGCCCCTTGAAGTCATCAAGGCGGACACCGAGCGCGATAACTTTATGACCGCTCAGCAGGCGCTGGAATACGGCCTGATTGATAAGGTCATCGAAAAGAGATAATTACCGATTTTGCAACGCCGGAGAGTCAAAAAACTCGTCCGGCTGTTGCTGTTAAATTGAGAAGATAACGGGGGAGGAAACTCGCCCGGGGAGATTTGTATGGCAGGAAAGAAACCGGAGGATAATGTCTACTGCTCGTTCTGCGGAAAGCCGCAGGAGATGGTAGGCAGGATGATTGCCGGCAACGGCGTGTATATCTGCGACCAGTGTATCGACCTTTGTATGTCGATTCTGGAGGACGGCGAGCCGATGCCCGAGGAGCATAGGGATGAAATCACGGCAGCTCCCTCGGGGCTGTTGAAGCCGAAGGAAATCAAGGCGGTACTCGACGATTACGTCATCGGTCAGGACGAGGCGAAAAAGACTCTCTCCGTCGCGGTATATAACCACTACAAGCGCGTGTTCAATCACGACGACGATATCGAGTTCGCAAAGTCCAACGTGCTGATGCTCGGCCCGACAGGCGTAGGCAAGACCTTGCTCGCCCAGACGCTGGCGAAGGCGCTGGACGTTCCCTTTGCAATTGCCGACGCGACGACGCTCACCGAGGCGGGCTATGTCGGCGAGGATGTGGAAAATATCCTCTTAAAGCTGATTCAGGCGGCGGATTTCGATATCGAGCGCGCCGAGAGAGGCATTATCTATATCGACGAAATTGATAAAATCGCCAGAAAAAGCGAGAACCCCTCCATCACCCGCGACGTATCGGGCGAGGGCGTTCAGCAGGCGCTGTTGAAGATTGTCGAGGGCACGGTATCGAACGTCCCCCCGCAGGGCGGCAGAAAGCATCCCCAGCAGGAATTTTTGCAGGTGGATACTAAGAATATCCTCTTTATCTGCGCGGGCGCATTCGACGGTCTGGACAAGGTCGTCAAAAAGCGCATGGGCTCTAAGGTTCTGGGCTTTGAGGCGGACGTCAGCGACACGCAGGAAATGCTCGAAAAGGACTGGATGAAGTACGTGACGGGTCACGACTTGATCAAGTTCGGCATTATCCCCGAGCTGATTGGCAGGCTGCCTGTCATCACCGCGCTGTCCGACCTCAGCGACGACGATATGGTGCGCGTGCTGACCGAGCCGAAGAACTCGCTGATTGCACAGTACAAGCACCTGTTCAAGCTCGACAACGTCGACCTGCTGTTTGAGAAAGAGGCGCTGTACGCGATTGCGAAGAAGGCGAAGGAGCAGAATACCGGCGCCCGCGGACTGCGCGGGATTATCGAGGAGATTTTGACCGACCTGATGTTTGAGATACCCTCCGACGTATCCGTAGAGAAGGTCATCATCACCCGCGACGTGGTGGAGAACGGCGCCGAAG
>CAJONB010000049.1 GCA_905235715.1 uncultured Ruminococcus sp.
TCATTACAGAGGGACTGTGACCCTCTGTTTACATAGAAACCCTGCGGGGAATTTGTATATAGAGGGTGATAGCATGGAAATGTATTTCATTTTCGCGCTGATACTCTTATATTCCATCGGATTTATTTTGAGTATAAAAAAATAACCGCCCCAGCCACAGCGCGGTTATTTTAGCTAAGCACTTGGGCTAACCGTCTATCGGATAGCTCCTTGTTTACTTTTATTATAGCACGTGTCCGGCAATTGTCAAGTCCCGCAAAAAGGCAGTATCATTAGATAGCGGGTTAATTTTTTGCAACGCGGCATTACGATACTGTTGCTTTTATTTACAACCGAGAGCCGGTTTGATATGATAGTACGGCAAGGAGTTGTCCACATACGGTAGGCGGTTAGCCCTCTACGCAGAGGGCAACGTCCCTCTGACTACACAGTAGAGGAGGGATTGTTATGCAGTACGTTACATACGGCGATATGTTTACATTCGCCATTGTTATCGTCGGAATCCTCAGTCTTGTTTTTACAATCCTGACATTCACGCATAAAAAATAACCGCCCTCGTCCAAAGGAAGCGGTTATTTTTCATTAACCATTTCGGGCTAACCGTCTATCGGATAGCTCCTTGTATTTATATTATAGCATATCATCTGTACTTGTCAAGTGTCCGGATCTTATTTGATACCGTATAAGCTCTTAGCGTTTTCGGTGGTGACGTCAATCAGCTCCTGCGCGTCCATTCCCCGGATTTCGGCTATCCGCGCCGCGGTATAGGCGATATTCGTGCTGTCGTTGCGCTTGCCGCGGTTCGGCACGGGGCTGAGGTAGGGCGCGTCGGTTTCGAGCAGCAGCCTGTCGAGCGGTACTGCCGCGGCGACCTCTACGGGGACGCGGGCGTTTTTGAACGTGACCGTCCCGCCGAGCGAGATATACAGCCCGAGCTTCATGACCTCTTTGAGCATTTCCGTCGAGCCGGAGAAGCAGTGCATCAGCCCCTTCGGGCGGTATTTCCTGAGTAGCTCCATCGTGTCGCCGTGCGCCTCGCGGTCGTGGATAACGACGGGTACGTCCAGCTCCTTGGACAGCCGCAGCTGCTCCTCAAAAACGCGGTGCTGTTCCTCCCGCGGAATGTCCCAGTGGTAGTCGAGTCCGATTTCGCCGAGGGCAACCGCCTTCGGGTGCTTTAACAGCTCCGTCAGCTGTTCGAGGTAGTTGCCGGCAAGCCCATCGAGGTTCTCGGGATGGATTCCGGCGCAGGCGTATACATAAGGGTACTGCTCCGCGTAGCGGAGAGCGGTGCGGGCGGTTTCGATATCCACCGCGGCGTTGACGATATAGGCGACGCCCCGCTCGGGCATCGCGGACAGCAGACTGTCCCTGTCCTCGTCAAACCACTTGTCATCATAATGCGCGTGCGCGTCAAAAATGTTGTTGAGCATAAAAGCCTCCCTCTGACGAGGGAGGTGCTGAACGTAGTGAAGCGGAGGGAGAGATAACGCCACTTCGCGACGACGATCTCTCGATTGACTTGATATTCTTTGCAGTAATGCTGCTCACAATATGGCATCTTTCGTTACTATATCACATAAAAGTTACGTTTTCTCTCCCTCAGTCAATAACAAGTTATTGACAGCTCCCTCGTCAGAGGGAGCCTGATAAACCATTCATTTAAACCAAAGACCCTCCCGGCAGGATCTCGTCGTCCACCGTCACGACGCGCAGCTTGCCGCCGCTCTCGGCAGAGAGGATCATGCCCTGGCTCTCAATGCCCATCATCTTGCGGGGCGCGAGGTTCGCGACGTAGGCGATTTTCTTGCCAATCAACTCTTCCGGCTCATAGTATTCGGCGATACCCGAAAGGATGGTGCGCTCACCCTCGCCGTCGTCAAGGGTGAATTTCAAGAGCTTCTTCGACTTCTTGACCTTCTCGCAGTTCAGCACCTTTGCGACGCGCATCTCGACCTTTTCAAAGTCGTCGAACGCAATCTCCTGCTTATGCGCGGGCAGTTCGAATTCCGGCTCGGGCTTCGGCTCGTTATTCTTGATAATCGCGTTGAGCGCGTCGATTTCCTTATCGACGTCGATACGCGGGAAAATCGCCTCGCCTCTGTGGACGGTGGTATCGAGGGGCAGTACGCCGAATTTGCCGGCGTTCTCATAGGTCGCGTACTCCGTCGCGCCGATTTGCTCAAATACCTTCGGCATGGTGGAGGGCATGAACGCGGACAGGAGAGTGGATGCGATACGGATGCTCTCGAGCAGGTTGTACAGCACGGTCGCAAGACGCGCCTTTTTGCTCTCGTCCTTGCCGAGGATCCACGGCATGGTTTCGTCGATATATTTATTCGCGCGGGAAACGAGCTTGAAGATTTCCTCCAGCGCGAGGTTCAGCTGTGTATTTTCGACATAGTCGTCGACCTTCGCCCTCAGACCGGTAGCGGTCGCAATCAGGTCGTCGTCGAACTCGCCCGCTTCTCTGCCGGTCGGGAGCGTGCCGCCGAAATACTTGTCAATCATCGCGACGGTGCGGGAAACGAGGTTGCCCAGACCGTTCGCGAGGTCGGAATTGATGCGGTTAATCATGATTTCATTAGAGAAGGAGCTGTCCGCACCGAGCGCCATCTCGCGCATGATGTGGTAGCGTATGGCGTCCACGCCGTAACGCTCGCCGAGGATGAACGGGTCGACGACGTTGCCGAGCGACTTGCTCATCTTCTGACCGTTGAAGGTGATCCAGCCGTGGACGGCGAGGTGCTTCGGCAGCGGCTGTTCAATGCCCATCAGCATCGCGGGCCAGATAATCGCGTGGAAGCGCATGATGTCCTTCGCGACCATGTGTACGTCGGCAGGCCAGAACTTGCCGTAATCGTCATAGGTGGAGTTGCCGTACCCCAGCGCGGTGATGTAGTTGCTCAGTGCGTCGATCCAGACGTAGACGACGTGACCGGGGTCAAAGGTGACGGGGATTCCCCACGTAAAGCTGGTGCGCGATACGCAGAGATCCTCCAGTCCGTAGGTCTTGTTGCCGTTCTCGTCCACAGACGGCTGCAGGAAGTTGTTGACCAGCTCCACGGCGCGGGTCTTGGGGCGCAGGTAATCGGTTTCGGTGAGGAGCTTTTCGATGCGCTCCGCAAAGGGCGCCATCTTCATGAAGTAGGCTTCCTCGGACGCCTCGACGACCTCGCGTCCGCACTCGGGGCACTTACCGTCGACCAGCTGGGATTCTGTCCAGAAGCTCTCGCACGGCGTGCAGTACTTGCCCTTGTACGCGCCCTTGTAGATATAACCTCTGTCGTAGAGGTCCTTAAAAATCTTTTGAACCGCCTCGACGTGGTAGTCGTCGGTGGTGCGGATATAGCGGTCGTAGCTGATGTTCATAAAGCTCCAGAGCTTCTTGAACACCTCGACGATTTCATCGACGTACTGCTTCGGCGTAATGCCGCGCTCACGCGCCTTTTCTTCAATCTTCTGTCCATGCTCGTCCGTACCCGTCAGGAACATGACGTCATAGCCCTGCATCCGCTTGTAGCGCGCAATCGAATCGCAGGCGACGGTTGTATAACAATGCCCGATATGGGGGTTGCCCGAGGGATAATAAATCGGGGTCGTGATGTAAAAAGTCTTTTTCTCACTCATGAAAATCACCTCTGAATTTTACGTATTGCCGCCGGAAGATGCCTGCGGCGGATTCGCATATATAGTTAGTATATCACAGATTTTTCCATTATGCAACACGAATTCCGAAGAAGTACGGATACCTGCCTTGGACATCCGGGACAGGCGGCAAGCAACGGAATACCCGCAGATTCTATCGCAAAAATGCCCGATTGCCGCGCGATTCGCGGGCGGTTTTTGCATAGATTCACCAAAATCGCCCTCCCCACAGCACCCGACAGGATTCGCCCTTGACAAATACCGAAAAGCGTGTTACCATATAGAGGCTGAAAGGCAGATATCGCGGGGTGGAGCAGTTGGTAGCTCGTCGGGCTCATAACCCGGAGGTCGTGAGGTTCAAGTCCCACCCCCGCAACCAAACTAAGACTCTCGATTTGATACAATCGGGAGTCTTGTTCTTTGCATCGATATAGCAAAAAACCGCATAGATAAGCCATTATTTGACGATATAGGCGCAATAATGCCCTGCCGGGGAATCAAGTGTTGACGACTTTGATTTCACCGGCGGGGCATTTTTTCTTGCCGAAATAAGGCTATCGTTTGATTTTTAGGCTAAAGTTTGCCTTATAAGGAAACGCTCATAAAGATGGTGGGCAGGGCCGGACTCGAACCAGCAACCTCCCGATATGTTGATCTGTAGCCTAATTTACATACTGGATCATATTGTAAACAAACTCTTGATTCAACAAATGAACCGTGCTAATATATGCGTGTATATTACTATAATAAAAAAGATTTGAAAAGGAGCGATTTGATAATGAAAGCAAAAAAACGATTGCTGTCCCTAATGCTCATGCTTTGCGTAGTTGTTTCGCTGTTCCCAACGTCCGCATCTGCCGCTCCGGAAACTGACGGAACAGCGCTTCCGGAGCGGTTTGACCTTCGTGACCGAGGCGTAGTAACGCCTGTCAAACTGCAGAATCCGTGGGGTACCTGCTGGTCGTTCGCCGCGATTTCGGCGGCGGAGACGTCCATCCTGTCGACGATGGGTTCTACTTACCGCGAGACAGGACTTGACCTTTCCGAGAGACATCTTTGCTGGTATGTCGACAAGCCCGTAACCGAGGATATCTCGGCGTCACAGGCAGGCGAAGGTATCACAGTTTATAATCAAGACGCCGGCGCTAACTACATTTTTACCCTCGGCGGAAAAGAGCTGTGTGCAGCAACTCTCTTTGCCCAGGGTATCGGACCCGTTTCGGAAGAGTCATATCCCTACAAAGGCGCCGAGGGCCGTCTTGCCTATGATGATCTGCTCACAAAAAAAGAAACCTACATCGAGCAAATGATGATAGAACTGAAGGGCAATAGTAATTATTCACGGTATTCCGACGAGGAGATCAGAGAGCTCGCCGAAAAGTATTATGCAAGCGACGTTCAGCGATACTCGCTGCACGACGTCTACAGTCCGCTCGATGACTGGTCGATCAATGAAGCGGATGTGCCCGGTTCCGGCAAATTGGCGGGTTCTCCTTATACGCTTACTGAGAACAATGTTATCAGATATTGGGTCACAAGCTCATCACAGGATGATATCTCGGATCGGTACGGTAAAGAGCCGTTGTATCAACATAATGATATCAGCCTGTATCAGGACAGCATCGACCAAGTCAAGGACGAACTTTATTCCGGCCGAGGTGTGGCGATCAGTATCAATATATCGGACAATATGATCAACAGCGATACATGGTCCGTGTATAATAACTACGGTCTTGATTCCAGCGCTCCTCATGCCGTATGTATCGTGGGATGGGATGACAGCTATCCTGCCGACAGCTTTACACATACGACAACTCCCGGCGGAAAGCTTTTAAAGAATCGCAACGGACGCGAACTTTCGGCAAAGGAGGCTGTGGCGCAGACGACTCCGCCGGGCAACGGCGCATGGATCGTAAAGAACAGCTGGGGATCGGAAACCGACCTTGTTCCCGACGGTCTTGTGGGCGCAGATGGATCTGTGAAGGACGCGAACGCAGGCAACTGGGGCGTCGTAGATGAGAACGGTAAGCATACGGGTTATTTCTATCTTTCCTATTATGACACGTCCATCAGTAACCCGGAGAGCTTTTCGTTTGATATTCGTGAAAACCACGATCAGGAGAATGCCCTGCAGACAGATTATATGCCCGCTAATAAGGTAGAATGGGTAAATACCAACGATGCTCCGATGTGGGAAGCAAATGTATTTACACTGGATAAGGATATGCGCATTGACGAAGTTGCCACACGTGTCACGATGGTGGACAACGCACCGATCACCGGGTTCGTCGTCAATTTTGATCTCTACAAGCTGAACGACAGCGCTACGACTCCCGACGACGGTGAGCATCTGTCTTCGTGCACACGCGTATTTAAGAACGAGGGCTACCATCGCACGGCGCTGGATAAGCCTGTCTACCTCAAGAAGGGCGATCGTTTAGGTATCGTGGTACAGCAAAGCCATACCTATGATGACGGCAGCCAAAAATACTGCGTGAGCGCACAGGAAACCATCGGCTATATAAACCTCCATTTTGATCCCATGTATGGTAACCCTGTCGTAAACACAGGCGAAAGCTTCTGGAAGGCCGAAGGGATCACCGATAGTGACGAAAGCGCTGTTGACGGCTGGCTTGATTTAACAGCGCCCTTCTCAAAAGATCTGTTATACTACACGAAACCCGAACTGAATGATAATCCATCAATAGCAGCATTCTATGAGAGTGTTTATGTCGGCAACCCGATCAAGGATTTCTTCATGATGGATAATTTCTGTATCAAAGCGTTCGGCGAGCCGTGCTCCGAGCCGTCTCTCCTCGGTGACGTAGACGGCGACGGCGAGGTGACCATCCTCGACGCGACTTTTATTCAAAGATATCTCGCGTCATTTGCTTTGCCTTTTGAACTGAGCGAAGCCACAGCCGACGCGGACGAAGACGGCGAGGTCAGCATCATCGACGCAACGCACATCCAACGCTGGCTTGTCTCTCTGCCATGCAATAATAGTATCGGCAAACCAATCACATAACAAATAACAGCTCCACCGCCGTGATGGAGCTGTTCTGTTGTTATCCTTGTTCTATTTTTTGTAGGCAAAAACGGCTTGAAACTGAGTAGGTGAATACGCCAATTATAACTCGTGTCAACAAATATCTACGCTTGACAAAACAAAACATTTGTTTTTGTTTTCACACTCTCGAAAAAAGTCGACAATGTCGACAAATATTTAAAGTTCGTCTATTCAGGTCGTGAGGAAAGGTCTCCACACACGCAACCAAAGGAAACAAGTACCCAACCAAACGGGTACTTGTTTCCTTTTATTATGAGTCTTATAAATCTCACAACCTCCGGGTTATGTTATAGGCGAGATATGCTCGGCGCATTGTTTTCCTCGGTGAAAGCTTCTGCTTTATAGAACTTATTCATGACCTTGTTTGCGTAATCCGTGTCAGTAGAAGCGGGGCATAGGCAAGCGAAGGATCATAATCCAACGTATCGTCAAAGGACAATAATTCTTTGACAATTTCTTTGTATTACTGTATAGTATAGTAAATATCTGTAAATAAATTTGGTATCCGGACGATACTGCCGTTACATCGCACCTTATCCGATACAAAATTCTAAAATTTAAAACTTTTTTACGCCCTGTTACATCTATAATTATGTAAGCGGCAGGAAAACCGCTGATGAAAGGATTTGATTTTATGAAAAGAACACTCTCATTACTGTTGGCAATCATCACATTGTTGTCCGTGGCGGCGGCTGTGCCGTCTGCTGCCGCAACGACAGAAATTGCCGCAACAGCCGCGCAGACGAGCAAGGCGGTTCCCGCTATCTCTGCTCTCAAGATGACGGAAAAAGGCGTGCAAATCACATGGAAAGCCGTGTCCGGCGTAACGCGCTACCGCGTATTCGTCAAGAACGCGAAGGGCGGCTGGAGCGGTAAAGCGAATGTGAACGGCACCTCCTATGTCGACACAACCGTCAAGAGCGGCACCTCCTACACCTACACCGTTCGCGGTATCGACAAAAAAGGAAACTTCTGCACCGATTACAATCGCGCGGGCATGACGATCAGCTATGTAGCGGCGCCTAATTTCAATATGAAGTCAAAGCCGCTGGGGCTGAAGGTCAACTGGAACCCCGTTAAGGGTGCAAAGCGTTACCGCGTCTTTTACAAGAACCGCTACGGCGAATGGAAAAAGCTCGCGGATACCGACCGCGCCGGCTATCTCTTCAAGGGCGCACAGAACGGCGTAAAGTACACCTTCACCGTCCGCTGTCTTTCCAACGACGGCAAGAAGTACATCTCCTCTTATATCTCCGCGGGCAAGAGCCTGCGCTATGCCGACCCGAAGCTGAGCTACACCGCCAAGCAGAAAAAGGCGCATGACGTGGTCATGAGCATCATCAAGCAAATTCCCGATAACTACTCCGATTTTGATAAGGTTTGCCTTGCTGCCGACGCCGCCTCCTACTATTCCTCCCGCGCGACTTATACCGACAAGGATCCCGATTACGCGACCCCCTACGGCGTTTTTGTCAAGGGCGTCTACACCTGTGCCGGCTCCACGCGGGCGCTGGGTATGATCCTCGACTATCTCGGCTTTGACTGGAAGCATATCAACGAGAATCAGTATACCCATCAGTGGTGCGAGCTGACTATCGACGGCAAGAAGGTATACGCAGACGGTCAGGCAAATCTGGTCGGCTACGGCAACCATCCCGCTTTATATACGCTATAACGTAAGCGCTCTGACGCTTCGCTCCTATGAATGATACTATAACAGGGCTGTCGCAGGAATTGCGATAGTCCTGTTTTTTGCGGAATTCAGATATTTTTCGCAACAGATGTTAAAGGGGTTATGGAAAAGCTGTTTTTCAGACAAAAAAGCCGCCGGAGCTTCATCAATCTGTCCGGCGGTATCAAATAAATTTGTTTTGATTAGATGACGCAGTCCTTCAAAAGCCTGACGACGGGCAGGTGCTGCGGACAAGCGTTCTCGCACTGACCGCACCCGATGCAGTCGGCAGCCTTGCCCTTACCCTGCGTCGCGATAGCGTAAGCCTGCGCGCCGTTATCCCAAGAGGCTTTTCTCAGCTCGTCGTTGCGAACGGCAAAAATCTCGGGGATCGCGATTCCCTTCGGGCAGCCCTGCGTGCAGTAGTGACAGGCGGTGCATTTGATGGAGTTGTCCTTTTTCAGCTCCTCCTGCGCCCTGCGGATGACCTCCTGCTCCGCGTCGGAGAGGGGCTGAAAATGCTTCATATAGCTTAAGTTATCCGTCATCTGCGCCATATCGGACATCCCCGACAGGACGGTGATAACGCCGTCGAGCGAGGCGGCATAGCGAATCGCCCACGAAGCGTAGGACATATCCGGATTCGCTTCGTCAAAAATCCGCTTCACGCCCTCGGGCGGGTTGGCTAAGCCTCCGCCCTTGACCGGCTCCATCACGGTGATGGATACGCCGTGACGGCGGGCGATCTCGTAGCACTCGCGCGAGGCGACGCCGGGGTTGTTCCAGTCGGCGTAATTGATTTGAAGCTGGATAAAGTCGACGTCGGGGTGCGCGGTCAAAAGCTCTTCCAACAACGCGGGGTCCGCGTGGAACGAAAAGCCGTAGTATTTTATCAGTCCCTTTGCCTTCTGCTCTTTCACAAAGTCCCATAAGCCGTACTCTTCATACTGCCTGTAGTTGCTGCGCTGTATCGCGTGCAGGAGGTAGTAGTCGAAGTACCCCGCGCCCGTGCGCTTCAGGCTGATATTGAATTGCTCCTGAGCGCTCGCCTGACGGCTCTCTATCATCCACGTATTGATTTTAGTGCATAGGGTATAGCTCTCGCGCGGATGGCGGTCGACCAAAGCGTCCTTTGTGACGCGCTCCGAATCGCCGTCGTCATAGACCACGGCGGTATCAAAGTAGGTGCCGCCCGCCTCGATAAAGCGGTCGACCATTTCGGACACCGCTTTCGCGTCGTTTGTGCCGTCCGGCAGCTTCGGCAGGCGCATCAGCCCAAAGCCGAGCTTAAAGGTTTCTTTACCGAAATAATCTGACATAATGCCTCCTGTTATCCGCGGTTGGCTTGTATATGCGCCAACCGGTTTTGCAGGGCAATATAGCCCTCGTCTGTATCGTCAATTTCCGCCACGGCTTTTTCCATCGGGCAGATACCGTCGCCCGCGCGGTTGACGATTTGCTTCGTCAGAACACCGTAGGAATACGGGATTCCGTGCTTTTCTAAATAATCCTTGCCCGCGGCGGACATCACCTCTCCGTAGACCTCGCGAATCCCCGCCTTGACAAAGAGCATCGCCGCTGCCTTGCCGACAATCAAGTCCGCGGCGGAATAACCGCTGAGATTGCGCCCCTCCGAAAGGAGCTTTATCATGGGGGCGATTCCTCTGCCGTCGTCGGTAATGCAGTCGCCGTCGCGGCACAGGCAGATAGAGTGACCCTTCAAATGCTCTCTTGCAACGGTGATATCAGTCATCTTTTCCGTCCTTTATCAGCAGCGCGCGGACGCCGATCACCAGCAGCGGCGCCAGTATCGCCTGAATCAGAATACCGATCCAGCCGGCACAAATCTGCGACCAAATCATCTCGGTGGTGAACGGTGCGACGCTTTGGAACACCGCGACCAAGCCGAGGAACACCGCTCTGCCGCTGAGCTGCGCCGCAATCACCGCGGGAAATGCCCACAGACCGTTTCCGGCAATCTTCTTCGAGAACAGTCCCG
>CAJONB010000050.1 GCA_905235715.1 uncultured Ruminococcus sp.
GGATAAAGAATTCTTCCGCTGTTCGGAATATAAAGAAAATCGCGGAAAGTGTTCTATCCATTATATAAGAGAATCGGTAGTACGGGAAATAGTAACAGAAGCAGTCAAAAGAGTTGCTCAATATGTTGCTAACTATGAGCCTGTTTTCTTATATTTGTATGCTAAACAGAATACAGAACTCACTATGAGCAATATCCGTAAAGTGAAGCTACGACTTGAAGCGTCTGAAAAGCGGATCGATGTTCTCAATAAGCTAATCATGAAAGTATTTGAAGAACACGCTCTCGGTGAAATTCCCGATGACAGGTATCAGATGATGACTGTCAGCTATGAAAGAGAACAGCGCGAGCTAAAGCAACAGATTGAGGTTGACAACTCAGTTTTGCAAAACGCAGAACAGAATACGGTCGATCTAAAAGTGTTCCTCAATGCGATTCGCAAATGTACAGATATCGAAGAACTCGACGAAAAGCTTGTGAACACATTAATCAGCAAAATTGAGGTGTTCAAGAAAGAGCGGGTCGATGGCAAGTATCATGTCCCAATCAAGATTCACTTTACCGCTGTCGGCGTTATTGACGTCCCGACTGAAAAGGAAATACTCCGCTTAATGGACGAGATACGCAACAGCTCTAAAACTTCAAAGACTGCGTAGTTTTTGTCAACACAATAATATAAGAAAAACGGTGCAGCCGACTGTATCGACTGCACCAAAATACATTTTTATCCTTAATGGCAACGAGGGGAAGCCTGCGCCAAAAACACAAGCTCAATGTCGCCAAACATTTTACAAAATCGAACACTATTCGGAAACAGCACGATAAAGCAGAGCCTGTATTTTTATCAAGAGATAAAAATACTGTTTCCACTAAGTGTTCATAATATTAATTTTGTAAAACATTTGGCACTTTCAATATAACACAACTGAAAAGAAAATGCAACAAAAAAAGCGTAGCCCTCAATGAATCAAGAGCCACGCTGAAAAATACTGTCCTTTCTGAGCAGAGATTATTCATAAAAAAATCATCAGGTAATATACGTTTCTACAAGTTGAATCTGGATGAAGTCGATAAAATGATACCTTCTGCCAATGGGTAGGATGAAAACCTTTTTAAAAACACGGAGGATTACAGATGAACAATTTTACATTTCATACGCCGACTGAGGTGATTTTCGGAAAAGACGCCGAGCTGCAGACGGGCGGGGTCGCCGCGAAGTACGGCACAAGGGCGCTCCTTGTATACGGCAAGGGCAGCGTCGTCAAAAGCGGTCTGCTCGCGCGCGTGCTCGCTTCTTTGAAGGAAGCGGGGATCGCAGTAGAAGAATTCGGCGGCGCACAGCCGAACCCGACGCTCGCTCATGCCGAGGAAGGCGTGCAGAGGGCGCTTACATTCGGCGCGGATATGATTATCGCCATCGGCGGAGGAAGCGCGATCGACACCGCGAAGGGAATCGCCCACGGCGCGGCGAATCCCGGCAGCAAGCTATGGGAGCTTTGGACAAAGCAGGCGCCGCTGACGAAGTCGCTTCCTGTCGGCGCGGTGCTGACGATACCTGCCGCGGGCAGCGAGATGAGCGATTCCGCCGTGCTGACCAACACCGTCCTAGGCAAAAAAGCCGGTATCAATACGCCGTTTAACCGCTGCCGCTTCGCCGTAGTGAACCCCGCGTTGGGCGCGACCCTGCCGCCTTATCAGCTTGCCGCGGGCGTGACGGATATCATGATGCACACGATGGAGCGCTACTTCATCCCCGGTATCAAGTGCGATTTGACCGACGAAATCGCCGAGGGGCTTTTGCGGACCGTCATCAAAAACGGCGCGGTCATCATTGAGAATCCCGCCGACTATGACGCGATGGCGGAGGTGTTCTGGGCGTCAAGTCTGTCGCATAACAACCTGACCGAGTGCGGCAGGGGCAAGGACTTTTCCGTTCACAAGCTCGGTCATGCGCTTTCGGCGCGTTACGGCGTGACGCACGGCGCGTCATTGGCGGCGGTATGGGGCGCATGGGCTGAGGAGCTGTACCGCGACTGCATCCCGCGTTTCGCGCGCTTTGCGAGAAGCGTATGGGGAATTACGGAAGCCGACGATACACGCGCCGCAAAAGAGGGAATCGAGCGCACGGTTGCGTTCTTCCGCTCCATCGGAATGCCGACGAATCTCAGCGAGCTGAATGTCGGTATCACCGCCGCGGATTTGGAGCAGCTTGCCCTTGACGCCACCCAAAACGATACCCTCCGCCTGTCCCGGATCCGTCCCCTTGACGCGAAAGCGGTGGAAAAAATCTACCGCAGAGCGATGGAGTAATAAAACCAAATTTGATATAAAAATCAGGGCTATTGCAAAATAAAAACGTCGTTCTGATTCTGCTTTTTTGTCATTCCGAGCCTGTTTCACTATGTCATTCCGAGCCCGCGAGGAATCTTACAGTGCCCTTTTTTCCTATCAATTACACCTATTAGGTATGATATAGCCTGCACAGTACGCACTTTAAGATTCTTCGTCGCTTAGCTTCTCTGAATGACATGATAATAGGGCTGTCACATTCTTCATGTGACAGCCCCAGCCGTTATTATACCGGTTATTACAGCATCAGACCGCAGACGAGGTCGGAAATTTCCGCGGGATTGTCAATTGACAGTCCGCTGACCAGACGCGCCTGCGCGTAGAGGATTTTGCTGTATTCCTTAAGCTTGTCCTTGTCGTTTTCAAACAGGTCGTTGAGCTTGTCCTTAATCGGATGGTCGACGTTGATTTCAAGGACGGTTTCCGCCTTGATATTCTGCTCCTCCGCACCGGGCATTTTGTTGAGGATCTGTTCCATGCCGACCGAGAGCGCGCCCTCGCTCGACAGGCTGACCGCGTGATTGTGGAGGTTGTTGGTGTACTGCACCTTTGCGACTGCACCGTCGAGCGAATCACAGATGAAGGTGAACAGGTCGGCGGAGCTTTCGTTCGCTTCCTTGAGCTTTTCCTTGTCCTCTTCATCGGCGAGGTCGAGATTTTCGGTGCAGACGTTCAGGAATTCCTTGCCGTCATACTCGCGCAGAATCTGCAACGCAAATTCGTCGATATCTTCGGTCAGGTACAGCACCTCGTAGTTGTGCGCCAGAACAGCTTCCACCTGCGGCAGGAGCGAGATTTTTTCGACGCTCTCGCCGACAGCATAGTAAATCTTTTTCTGCTCCTCGGAGGTGCGCTCGACATACTCCTTGAGGGTGGTGAGCTTGCCGTCGTTGGAGGACGTGAACATAATCAAATCCTGCAGGCTGTCCTTGTTTGCGCCGAAGGAGGAGTAAATGCCCCATTTGAGCTGCGCGCCGAACGCCTTGAAGAATTCCTCGTACTTTTCACGCTCGGTCTTGAGCATTTTATTCAGCTCGGCGGTGATTTTCTTTTCGAGCGCCTTGGCGATGATTTTGAGCTGGCGGTCATGCTGGAGCATCTCGCGCGAGATGTTTAGGCTGAGGTCGGAGCTGTCGACAAGACCCTTGACAAAGCTGTAGTGGTCGGGAATCAGCTCCTTGCATTTGTCCATAATCATGACGCCGCTGGAATAGAGCTGCAGACCCTTTTCATATTCGCGGCTGTAGTAGTCGTAGGGGGCGTGGGACGGGATGAACAGCAGGGCGGTGTAGTCCGCGGTGCCGTCGGTCTTTTGACGGATGACCTTGATCGGATCCTCGTAGTCGCCGAACTTATCCTTATAGTAGTTGTTGTAGTCCTCGTCGCTGACGTCGGAGGGAGATTTCTTCCAAATCGGCACCATTGAATTGAGGGTCTCGTCCTCCTGTACGGTTTCGTACTCGTCGGAATCCTCCTTCTTGTGCTGGTGCTCGGTGAGCATACGAATCGGATAGCGGATATAATCGCTGTACTTCTTGACCAGCTCGCGGATACGGTAGCTCTCGAGGTACGCGCCGTAGTTCTCGTCGTCGGTATCCTCCTTGAGGTGCATGATGACGACGGTGCCGTTATCCTCCTTGTCACAGGGCTTGACGGTATAGCCGTCCGCGCCCGAGCTCTCCCAGATAAACGCCTCGTCGGCGCCGTAGGCACGGCTCATGACCTTGATGTTATCGGCGACCATGAACGCGGAATAGAAGCCTACGCCGAACTGGCCGATGATGTCGATGTCCTCCGATTTGTTCTCTTCGCCGGACTTGAAGTCAAAGGAGCCGGATTTCGCAATCGTGCCGAGATTATTTTCCAGCTCTTCCTTCGTCATGCCGCAGCCGTTATCGGTGATGGACAGGGTGCGCGCGTCCTTATCGGCGGTGATACGGATTTCGTATTCGTCCTGCGTAAGGGTGACGCTGTCGTCGGTCAGCGAACGGAAGTAGAGCTTGTCTATTGCGTCGCTGGCGTTGGAAATCAGCTCGCGCAGGAAAATTTCCTTATGGGTATAGATGGAGTTGACCATCATATCGAGGAGCTTTTTGGATTCGGTTTTAAATTGTTTTTTAGCCATTATGCATTACCTCTTTTTCGGTTCATAGTATTTTTTTGCTCCGTCCTCTATTATAGTCAAAAAATTAGCACTGTCAAGGCGAGAGTGCTAATAAGTTGTGAATTTTATGTTAATTTATGGAATTTTTGCGTCATTTTGCAAATTCTATCAATAAATTGTTGACAATGCTATCAGCGAACATGATAAGATGAAAAAAAGCAACTGGAGGTCGACTTTGTCTGTAACAAGGGGATGAAGCGGTATGATATCCGGTCCGCTTTCGCGATGCCGGACAGAGAAAAGACCGAGCAGGAACAGCGCCCGCTGATGAAGATCGAAAATAACTTCAAAAAACATCATCACCAAGGATTCCCCGACGATATGGTATACCAAAGAGGGTATTCCGGTGATGAGTATCTCTGATTTTATGCTGAATGAAAATTGTCCGGATGGATAAATCAGTATTTCCTTTTTGGTCGATACCTCAACGCTGTGCTTCAGACCGCTGTCATTCGAGCTGTCCGTACAGCCAACCCTGATCCGGAAGCGGGATCAAAAGCTGCCGCCGGTATATCAGCTCTTTATCGACAGGCTCAGCAGTATTGGTTGAAATTCATATAAAAGCACAAGGGGCTGTCGCACTAAGAAATGCGATAGCCCCTTTAAAGATTTATGCTTCTTTTAACTAATTACCGGATGATGATCTTTTCTCCGATGCCGCTGTAGGCGGGGAGATTCGCTATGTAGCGCTGGAGCTCCGTCGCGTCCAGGATCGACAGCGTTCCGTCGCCGTCCGCGTCTGCCACCTCCCCGATGAACTTTCGGTTCGGAAGATCCACCAGATGCCGCTGGATCGCTGTCGCGTCGAACACCGTGATCAATTCATCTCCGTCAACGTCGCCTCGACCTACCCCGACTATCGTTTCCGTCGGGTCGTACTGCGACTCTGTCGGTATCGTTGTTGGATTCGAGGATCCTCCCGCGCTTCCTGCCGCACCGATCCGCGCAAGCGGTACCGTGATAGTGTCCTCGTCTTCCTTTTCCGCTGATGTCGACGAATCCTTTGAATACGGCTTTGACGCGTTGTCGCTCATCGACAAATCATACGGCAGACAATCCATCCCCGACGTTCCGAAGGTCGATACCTTCATGATTCCGATGCCCTCGCGCTCGATCTCTGACGCCGTGATATCCAGATTGCTAAGCGGGATCGAAATCTCGTAGAACATATCCATCGACGCTTTGTGTCCCGCTGCGTATAGATCCGTCAGCTCGGCTTCGATACAATCTCCGGTGACGCGCTTGTTGTCTGTACCCGCGGTCTTTAAGCCCATGAGCTTGCCCGAGAGGGTCTTGCCGTTGCCCCATTTGATGTTGATTCCGGTCGCTGCGCCTTTCTTCACCAGTACGTCAGGCTCGAGATTGCCCGCGTCATTCGCCGTGTAGATGAACGGTCCGTTCGACGCGTTGGTGGAATACGCTATCACATGATCGCTCTCTGCTTCGAGCGTTGTGCCTGTATCCCATAAGGTTCCGCCTGCCGTCTTGCCGTGGGTCGGGTTGGATGTGCCTGTGTAGATGTACATGAATACAGGAAGATTGTAGATCCACAGGTTGCCCTGTGTCAGCGGGAAGTCTTCGCCCGGCGCAACAACATCCTGCGTGTTCGCCATCTCATACATGATGTACAGGTTCGTATCGTCCCATGCTGCGTACATCGCATAGTCGTCAATCGCGATCTCGTGCATCGACCAGTGGGCGTATACACGGGGATCATCATTCGCCACGCCCTGGGCTATCAGCATGGAGGAATCCCAGTCGGACTTATCGCCGTCAACCGTGATGGTCTTGCGCTTACCGTAACCGTTGGGATTGGTGGCGTAGTTGCCGCCTATAGCGGCGCCGGTGTTTCCGCCGCCCGAGCCGCCGGAAGTGCGCTTTTTATAGGAACAGCTCTTGGTGACCGTACCGTAGGAATTGGTGGCGGAAATATCGAGCTTGACGGTCGCGCCCTCCGCTATATTTGCGCCGAGGGTGACAGTGGTTGTTCCGCTGAATGTCTTATGGCTGCCCCCGTCGATTGTGTAGTAGGCGGAGGTTGCATTGGTGACGGTGATGGTCACGTCGACCGAATCCTTGAAGGTGCCGCCATCTTTAGATACGCTGATCTCGGGCACGGGATCGGCGTTGTAGTTGCTCCACTGACCGGTCGCGTAGTCATAGAGCTTGCCGCCGCCGGGATAATCCATATCTCCGGTCTGGCTGCCGTTGCCGTTGAAGATGACCATGTTGAACTTGTCGTCCGGTACGGTATAGTAGTAGATATCCGACTCACCGCTGACCTTTGTCATCCGGACGCCCGGCCATGCCTGGTTGTTCTCTTCCGTGTTTTTCTTCCACATATAGCAGTTGGGTGTGAAGCTCGCGCGGCAATAGATCTTATCGCCCGCCGCTGCGGAAACGTTGACAGCAGCGACAGTCACAGCCGATACTACCATCATGACCGCAAGAATAATTGCAAGTAGTTTTTTTGAATGTTTCAAAACAATCCTCCTTTTTTATGTTGAAATCCTGAGTCATAGCTCCAAGAAAGCCCCGTATCATATTTATTTTAACCTAATTTAAAAAATAGTCAAGACAAATCCCCACAAAAGAGCGGTTTCATACTAATCTCAATTAAAAAGCGGACTTAGATTAACGAGGATGATTTTCGCAAGACGAGGTGAAGGACGCAGGCAGGCTGGCGCCTTTCAGTTTTCGGGATTCCCGATTATATCGAATCTGCAATGACAGCCCACAAAAAAAGCACCCGTAAAGGGAGGGGTCCCCGAAAAGCCCTGCTTTTTGGGGAGAGGAGCAACAAAGCGCAGTCGGCGGTGATTTTTGCTATAAAAAGCAAAATCGCCGCAAACAAGTGACGTTTGCGACGACGATGGAGCTGATGACCAGATTCGAACTGGTGACCTCGTCCTTACCAAGGACGCGCTCTGCCTACTGAGCTACACCAGCATTTCACAATGCTAGACTATTCTATCATAAATTTTTAAAAAATTCAATACCTAATTTCAAATTATCTTCGTTTTATTTGAAAACGGAGCGGAGGGTTCTCGTTTTTTTACACAAATACAACGCAAAAAGTAAGGAAAAAAACAGCAAAAAATAATTTCGGATATCTCTTGTCATATTTTGTCCGATAGCGTATAATGTGCATATAAAAGGGCGAAATTCCCTATTTTACAGGAGGCTTATATGACAAAACGCATTATTTCCACCATGCTCAGTGTGATTTTTGTTCTTTCGGCGTTTACGGTAAGCTTTGCCGCAGAAACGACGCAGGATACGGAGGAGGAGACCTCTGCGCCGGCACAGGACGTACAAACGACCGACGCGGATGAAGCAGTTCAGACTGTTGAAACCGAGCCTGTGCTTGCAGAGCGCGCCTACAGCGAGCTTGCCGTTACCGCAGAGAATCCGACAGAAAATACCGTAATACAGGAGAATGCTACCGAGGCGAACACAACGCAGAATGACACGCAGAAGCAGATTCCGCAGATTACGCGCATTACTCCTTATCTGAACAGCGCCGTCATCACATGGACTCCCATCGAAGGCGCGGAAAAATACTTTGTCTTTACAAAAAAGGTCAACGGCGGCTGGAAGGCAATCGGTTCTTCTACAACCGAAAGCTTTGAGCATAAAAATCTGAAAAACGGCGTGGGATATACCTACACCGTCCGCGCGGCGGACAAGAACGGCACATTCATCAGCGATTACAACCGTGATGGTACGCTCCTCCGCTATTGTGATCCGCCCGAGCTGCAGTCTGTCACCGGCACTGTCGGCGGGCAGCGCGTGAGCTGGAAAGCGGTACCCGGCGCTTTGGGTTATATGGTTTACGTCAAGTATCCGAACGGCTGGCAACCGGTCAAGCTGACCACCTCGACCACTTATGTCGACACCAACGTCACCTCGGGCAAGCTGTACTATTACACCGTACGCTGCTGGGACGGCAATAAACGCTCCGCTCAGAGCTACTATGACCGCAAGGGCATCAACGGCATCTATATCGCGGCGCCGAAAATCTCCGGCTTCACGCCCGCGAACGGCGGTACAACCATCCAGTGGAGCAAGGTCGGGGGAGCGGGATATTACCGCGTCTTTGTCAAGAACAGCGGCAAATGGAAAACCATCGGTACAACCACCGGCACTTCTTTCACCTACACGGGTCTGGCGAACAACACCTCCTATACCTACACTGTCCGCTGCGTCGATAAAAAGGGCAATTACGTCAGCGGCTACGATACCGCAGGACAGTCCTGCCGCTATCTCGCGCCTCCGCAAATCACCAAGGTTTCGGACGGTCAGATTACATGGAAGGCGATTCCCGCCGCGGCAAGCTACCGCGTCTACCGCAAGACCTTCGGCAGCAGCTGGGTCGCGCTCGGCAAGACGGCAAGCACCACCTACCGGGATACCACAGCCGCAAAAAACACCCTCTATACCTACACTGTCCGCGCACTGGACGCGAACGGTAAGCTTTGCACCTACTTTACCGATACAGCTACCTATTATTATAACGGCGCCCTCGCCAATACCACCGTCACCATCAAGGGCGATAATTACCGCTTTGTCAACGGCAAGCTGCTCCGTCAGGGCTATGTTACCGTCGGCGGCAAAATGTACTACTACAATTCCAAGGGCGTTCTCCAGAAGAACGGACTGGTCGGCACCTCTAAGGAGGGCTATCGCTATGCCGACAAGAACGGCGTTATCAACCTGAAATATACCGGACTTGCCGCTAATTCGGCGGGTATCTGGTACGTCAAAAACGGCTCACTCGACCGCACGGCGCGTCTGGCGATTACCTCGGGCGGCGTTGACTACAACGTCCTCAACGGTAAGGCGTACAAGGTCAGCACCGAAAAGGACAGAACCCTCTTCCGCGCGCTGAAGATTGTCGCGAAGGTGACAACCGATTCCATGTCCAAGAGCCAGAAGCTCAGGGCGTGCTGGGATCATCTGCGCTCAGATTACGGCGAGAATAATCCCCGCAACCCCGAGTATTTCGGTACGGACTGGCCGGAGGTTTACGCCAACGATTTGTTTGTCGACGGCACGGGCAACTGCTTCAGCTACGCGGCGGCGTTCGCCTATCTGGCAAAGGCAATTGGCTACAATAACTGCTACGCCTGCAACAGCGGCGGTCACGGCTGGTCGGAGATTGAGGGACTGGTTTACGATGTCGAGTGGAGTATGCACAGCTTCAACTACTCCTACTACGCGCTGAGCTATGATACCCCCACCGACGTACCGTATAAGGCGGCGCTCTCCATCGGCACCTCCTATTCGCACGTTAAAATCTAATACTAAACTCAAATAAAAGGTAGACAATCTTAACGGTCTGATTTCCGCAATACTTCGTTGTCGGACTTGACAGGCGCCAGCCTGCCTGCGTCCTTCGAAAATCATCCTCGTTAATCTAAGTCCACTTTTTAATTGAGATTAGTATAACATCCCAATATATGAAAAGGCGGCAGGATTTTCCCTGCCGCCTTTTGTCTGTAGAAAAAGTGTCATTCCGAGCCGATTCCTTTTGTCATTCCGAGCCTGCGAGGAATCTTACAGTGCCCTCTTTCCTATTGATAACACCTGTCAGGTTTGATATAGCCTGCACAATACGCACTTTCAGATTCTTCGTCGCTTCGCTCCTCTGAATGACACAATAATGGGGGCTGATGCGACAGCCCCCTTTTAAATGTATTATGCTAACAGCTTTTTGATTCTGTTGACTGCCTCGACGGTATTTTCTCTGTCACCGAAGGAGGTCAGGCGGAAATATCCCTTGCCGCAAGCGCCGAAGCCCTCGCCGGGGGTACCGACCACCTGCGCGTTTTCGAGCAGATAATCGAAGAATTCCCAGCTCTCCATGTTATTCGGACATTCCAGCCAGATATAGGGCGAGTTCTTGCCGCCGGTATAGTAGATACCCAGCTCGTCGAGCGCGGCGGCGATAATGCGGGCGTTCTCCTTGTAGTAATCGAGGTTCTGCTGGATCTGCTTCAGTCCCTCGTCGGAGAATACCGCGGCAGCGGCGCACTGGACAGGATAAGAAACGCCGTTGAACTTTGTCGCCTCGCGGCGGTACCAGAGGTCATGGATGTTGTGTCCGTCGCGGACAAGCTCCTTCGGAATCACGGTATAGCCGCAGCGCGTACCCGTAAAGCCGGCGGTCTTGGACAGCGAGCAGAATTCGATTGCACAGGTGCGCGCGCCGTCGATTGCGAGGATGGAGCGGGGACAGTCGTCGGTGATAAACGCCTCATACGCCGCGTCATAGAGGATGACCGCGTCGTTCTTGTTCGCGTAATCCACCCACGCCTTGAGCTGCTCCGCGTTATACGCCGCGCCTGTCGGGTTGTTCGGAGAGCACAGGTAGATAATATCCGCGTGAACGCTGTCGTCGGGCATCGCGAGGAAGCCGTTCTCACGGGTACAGGGCGCGTAAATGATTTCTCTGCCCGCCATGATATTGGAATCCACATAGACGGGATAAACGGGGTCGGTCACCATCACAACGTTGTCCGTGCCGAAAATATCGCCGATGTTGCCGGTGTCGGATTTTGCGCCGTCGGAGATAAACACCTCGTCAGCGCCGACGGTCACGCCGCTGCGCTTGTAATAGCCCGCGACCGCCTCGCGCGCGAAGGCATAGCCCTCATAATCGGGATAGCCCTTAAAGGTCTCCTTGACGCCCAGCTCGTCGCAGCCCTTCTTGAACGCCTCCACAACAACAGGCGCAAGCGGCAGGGTCACGTCGCCGATTCCCAGACGAATCACTTTTTTATCGGGATTCGCCTTTACATAAGCGTTGGTACGCGAAGCAATCTCGGCAAAGAGGTAGCTCGGGACAAGGTTATCATAATTACGGTTGATTTTCATATTTTCACCCTCCGGATTATTTTGCGGACAGCAGTCAGCCGCCGCCGCTGATATTCATACTTTAACGTGCTGATTATAGCATAAGCACAGAAAAATTGCAACCGGCACTTATCCGAATGCTGCGGGAAGGAGTATAACGCTTCGCTTCGTTTTTAAAACTGCCTTGACAAATTTTCTTTTGTCTTGTTATAATGAAATTATCAAAGCCCGGGAGGAATTACCATGAAGCTCAGAAAAATTATCTGTATATTGTTAGCGGTATGGCTGGCGGTTGGCGCCTGCGTTTACAGCGCGTCGGCGGCAGACGAAGCAGACAGCTATCCCGATTTATTGGCAGGCGACGCCGACCGTGACGGCGACGTTACCATTGTCGACGCAACGAAGATCCAGCGCGTCGTCGCGGAGCTTGATGACATGGACGGACTGACGCGTCAGGTGGCGAAGAACGAGTTCTCCGCTGAGGAGCTGACAATTCTCGACGCAACCAATATCCAGCGCTGGCTGGCGGAGCTGTTCTCGGCATCTACCGGCGAGGTCAAAAAGCCCGCGTTTATCTGGCGCGACGGGGAATATATTTCCGTGATTGAGGATTATCAGAAATACGTCGACGCGTTTATGGAAGAAAACGATTATTACGGCGTGTTGTATGTGACGCGCAACGGCAGAGTGCTGTGCGGCAACGCCTACGGTAAGGTAAGTCGCGAGATTACAATTGACACGCAGTTTCCCATCGGCTCACTGTCAAAGCAGTTCTGCGGTACGGCGATTGCGCTGCTGGAGGAGCGGGGTCTGCTGAGCGCCGACGATACGCTGGAGCAATATTTTCCAGAATATACCGTCGGCAAGGATATTACCGTCAGCGATTTACTGCACATGCGCTCGGGTATCATCGACTTTATCAATCAAGCGCGTCCGGGGGTGGCTTATCCGGTTTCCGCCGACAATACGGCGCAGCAAAATAAGCAAATCATTCTTAATTGGCTGTATGGAAAAAATCTGAGATTTACGCCCGGCGACCACTACGCGTACAGCAACACCAACTATTTCCTGCTGGCGGAAATCGTTGAGCAGGTATCGGGCATGAAGTACAGCGACTTCGTTACGGAAAATATCTTTAAGCCCCTGCACATGGACAACACAGGCTTTTATGAGGATTTGTACGAGTCGGAAAATCTTGCGGAGATTCGTGTCGAGGACTTTGAACCCGAAGAACCGACGCTGAAAGGGCTGACACAGGGCGCGGGAGATATCGTGAGCTGTGCGAAGGACATGGATAAATGGATGACCTCGTTCAGAACCGGCGCGCTTCTCTCAAAAGAAAGCATCGCGAGAGTCACCGCAGCGGTCGACAACTACGGCTACGGCTGGGGCGTTTACGGCAGCACCTTGAACCATAACGGAGCGATTGCCGCTTATCTGTCGGCGGACATGACCTGCCCGTCTGAGGCGTACAATTTCTTTACCGTAACGACAGGCATAACGCCCAATAAGATGGAAAAGGATTTGAACGCCCTGAGGAGCAGTATCATCGCGAAAACCTCTTTGTAAAACGCGCAGCCTGAAAAGCCCACCCTGCGAAAAGGTAAGATTTGCTTCGCGTTTGATCGGGATTTATCATCAACGTAGCGGGATGATGGGATCTCCCCCCCGTGGGGGAGGTGTCATCCGCAGGATGACAGAGGGGTGCCGTCTCCGGCGAGGAAGGTTTCCCGCCGAATAACCTTTCTCCCCTATCTTCTGTTGATAGTCAATCAACGCCCGTCATTCTGCGGGACGATGTAGGCATCGTCCCCTACGAATATAACCAACGTCGCAGCAATTACGTAGGGGCGGATGCCCACATCCGCCCGCTCGCAGGGGGGTCCTGCATTATCCAGCCTTTCGGCGGGAGCTAATAGCCTCCCTCTGACGAGGGAGGTGGGCAAATCGGCTCGCCGATTTGGTCGGAAGGAGAGATAACGCTACGTGATAAAGAAAATATAGCTTTATGCCTTA
>CAJONB010000051.1 GCA_905235715.1 uncultured Ruminococcus sp.
GCCCGCCACGTTATCGACGATATGGACGGCAAAATCGAAGCCGTGATCGACGGCGGGGCGTGTGAGGTCGGCGTGGAAAGCACGGTGATTACCGTCGCGACCGACGTGCCGCGTATCCTGCGCCCGGGTATCGTCACCCGGGAGGAAATCGAAGCGGTCATCGGCAAAATCGACGTAGATAAAGCCGTCCTCAATAAGCTGGAGAACAACGAGAAGGCTTCCTCTCCCGGCATGAAATATAAGCACTACGCTCCGAAGGCGCGCGTGATTCTGGTGCGCGGCTCGGACGAAAAATATATCAACTTTGTGAATCGCTGCTATCTTCGCTACGGCGGCTGCGCCGCGATGTGCTATGCCGGGGACGTAGCGGCAATCAGCGCCCCGGCGGTATCGCTCGGCGCGAAGGACGATTTGAAAAAACAGGCGCAGAGCCTTTTTGACGCGCTCCGTGCCGTAGACGAAATCGAGGGCGTGCAAACTGTTTACGCCCACTGTCCCGAGGCGAACGGCGTCGGTATGGCGCTGTATAACCGCCTGATTCGTGCGGCGGCATTTCAGGTCATCAACCTGCCCGATAAGCGTATCATCGGTCTGACGGGTCAGACGGGAGCGGGGAAGAGCGAGGTTTCACAAATTCTCCGCGAGCTGGGAGCAGGCGTTGTCTCGGCAGACAACGCCGCGAGAAGGGCAGTCGAGGACGCGGACGTCAAGGCGGCTTTATGCGCGGCGTTCGGCGACGTGCTGAATCCCGACCGCAGTCTGAACCGCGCGCGCGTCGCACACGCGGCGTTCAGCTCGAAGAAAAACCTGCAAACCCTCAACAGCATTACCCATCCCCGCATTGTGGAAATCATGCTGAAAGCGGCGGCGGAATGTGAGAGCGACACGGTGATTTTTGACGCGCCGCAGTTATTTGAAGCGCGCGCCGACGTGTTCTGTGAGAAAATCATCTCCGTCCTCTCCGACCGTGACAAACGCCTCGAGCGTCTGATACGCCGCGACAATCTTCGCCGCGAGGAGGTCGAGCTGCGGATGTCGGCGCAATATGACGAACAGTTCTTTATCGGGCATTCCGACAGTATTATTGATAATAACGGGTCGGTGGAGGACTTACGCGCAAAGGTAAAAGAGGTCTACGGGAGGTTGACGGATGGCTGAGCAGCGCAACAGACGTAAAAAAAGCCGCGGACACGGCTGCCTCGGCTTCGGTATCGTATTAGCTGTTTTATCGGCGGCGCTTTTCTGCGTGCTGTTTTTTATGACCGATATTTTCAACGCTCCGAAGTACCGGCTCTACGGGCTTTTCTATCAGCGGCAGTACAGCAGCGAGGTCGAAGCGGCGTCAAAGGAGTTCGGCGTGGACGAAAACCTGATATACGCCGTCATCCGTACCGAGAGCGGCTTCCGCGAGGATGCGGAAAGTCACGCGGGCGCGGTCGGACTGATGCAGCTCATGCCCGATACCTTTACATGGCTGCAGGGAAATCTCGACGGCGAGGTGATCTATTCCGAAAGCGATTTGAAAAATCCCGCGATTAATATCCGCTACGGCACCTATTATCTCGCTTATCTGACGGCGCTGTACGGTAACGAAAGCACTGCGGTCGCCGCCTATAACGCGGGCGCGGCAAACGTGGATAAATGGCTTTCCGACGTCCGCTATTCGCAGGACGGCACGACGCTTACGGACATACCCTATAAAGAAACGAAGCAATATGTGCAGAAGGTCGAGGACGCAAAGAAAATATACGAAAAAATTCCGTAACAGCCGCGGAAATTTGCAATTGATAAATTTCCGTCAGTGATATATAATATCATTAATAGATTAGGGCAAATGCCCATGCAATACCGGAGGTAAAATGATGAGTAACGCAAAAGAGCTTCGCGAGAAGCTGATGATGAAAGAAAGAAAGGGCGCTGCAACCTACAGCCCCGAAACGCTGAAGGAAGCGGACGAATTTGCCGCAGGCTATAAAAAATTCCTCGACAGCTCCCGCACCGAGCGCGAGGCAGTCGCTTATGTCAAAAAGCTTGCCGAGGAGAACGGCTTCGTCGAGTTTGAGCCGGATAAAAAGTACAACCCGGGTGATCGCGTCTATATCGTCAACCGCGGGAAGGCGATTGGTCTGGCGGTCATCGGCAAGAACGGCACCGACAACGGTGTGCGCCTTGCTATCGCGCATATTGATTCTCCCCGCATTGACTTAAAGCCCAACCCGCTGTATCAGGACGGCGGTTTGGCGCTGCTGAAGTCGCACTACTACGGCGGCATCAAAAAATACCAGTGGACAACCATCCCGCTGGCGCTCCACGGCAGAGTCGTCAGGCTGGACGGCTCGACCGTCGACATCTGTCTGGGTGAGAATGACGACGAAGAATGTTTCCTGATTACCGACCTGCTGCCGCATCTAGACAGAGATCAGGCGACCAAGACAATGTCGAAGGCGTTCACCGGCGAGGATCTCAATATCCTGATTGGCTCTTATCCCCTCGATGACAGCGACGAAAAGGATTTGATTGCCCTGAACGTGATGAAGATTCTCAACGACCGCTACGGTATCACCGAGGATGATTTCCTCTCTGCGGAGCTGAATTTCTGCCCCGCCTATAAGACGCGCGACATCGGCTTTGACCGCTCGATGATCGGCGGCTACGGTCACGACGATAAGTGCTGTGCCTATCCGTCCGCGATTGCCGCGATTGATACCAAACTCCCCGAGAGCACCTGCATCACCTATCTGACCGATAAGGAAGAAACCGGCTCCGACGGCAACACCGGTATGCAGAGCGACTTTTTGCGCTACTTTATCTACGACCTCGCGAAGGCTGACGGCAACGAGGGCTACCGTGTCCTGAGCCGGAGCAAGTGCCTGTCCGCCGACGTGAACGCCGCCTTTGACCCGACCTATGCGTCCGCTTACGAGACGAAAAACTGCTCTTATGTCAACGAGGGCGTCGTCATCAGCAAGTACACCGGTCACGGCGGTAAGTATGATACCTCCGACGCGTCCGCCGAATTCATGGGCGAAATCCGCGCGATGCTTGAGAAAAACGGCGTCAAGTGGCAGATCGGCGAGCTGGGCAAGGTCGATATCGGCGGCGGCGGTACGATTGCGAAGTACGTCGCCAACATGAACGTCGACGTCGTTGACCTCGGCGTAGCGGTGCTGAATATGCACGCGCCGATGGAGGTTATCAGCAAGCCCGACCTGCTGATGGCATACAAGGCATTCTACGGATTGTTTAACTGAATGATTGTTACGTTGATGTTAAATCCCGTAAATATGCGAAGCATAGCAAACGCTTGTTGTAGGGTGCGGCGCTTGCGACGCACCGTGTTGCCACAGGCAACATTCGCGAAGCGACCATAGGGCGGGGGCTTGCCTTCCGCCGAAACGTTGGATAATGCAGAAACGCCCCTACGTTGTAACATAATATAACAAAACCCGCCTGCTGTTGCGACAGCAAGCGGGTGATTTTTTATAGAATCTTATCTTCTTTTTGTAAAACGCCTGTTTTTTCGACGACCTTGCAGAACGGCAGTCCCAGCACAATCAGTACAGCAAGCTCTCCGAGTGCGACCAGACCGCCCTGTACCAGAAAATCGACGAAGTTGAAGCTGAGGTTTCCGACAAAGAAAAAGTCGATTTCAAAGCCGACAATCAAGCCGTTCCAGAGCGCGGGCATCAGTATCGCTGCGAGGGGCAGCGTTTTGAAGCGTACATTCCGCAGTCCGTACATCGTCAAAGCTGCCAGCAGACTGGCAATCGAACCGAAAACCATGTCGTAAACGCCGAGCGTCGCGACGGAGCTGATGTTTGCAATCACGCATCCGATGGTAAGTCCGGGAATTGCGACGGGTGTGTAGATGGCGAGGACAGTCAGTACCTCCGCAACGCGGAACTGTACCGCCATCGAAGCAGAGCCGGGCAGCAGCATATTCTGACCGATGGTCAGCACGGCGTACATTGCCGCGATGATTGCCGCCTGCGTCAGGTGGATAAGGTGTTTGTTTCTCATATTCTGTTTTCTCCCTAGTTTTGTTTTAGGCGTCGGCAGTGCATGGAAATTTACCGCGCCAAGTCAGGATGGTTTCGAACTGACTCGGTTATCATATCATAAATCGGGGTAATTGTAAAGCGTTTTTTCGACAGACTGCGCGGAGTAACAATAGATTATATTGCAAAAAACTGCCGCAGGTTGCGGCAGCTTTCTGTATAAGATGCTTCGTTCAGCCGACGACCGCCAGCGGGAAGGGCAGGCGGGAGGCGTCGATCAGATTCGCAATCCGGGTCGCTTCCTCGGCGGTAAATTCGCCCGTAATCTGCGCCTGACCGTCGGTGATAGGCGATTGGATGGTGGGCTCGGTCAGAAGCTCGTCATCCATATAAATGGAAATCGACTGATTGAGGTATTCTCCGGTGATTTCCGCAAACTTTTCTGTTCCTTCATCGCTGAAGGTCAGCAGAACAACGTATTTTGCCGGATCGCCGTCATTGACGGTGCTGAGATCGACACTCGGAGCAGCGGCGATAATATCCTCGTTATCCATCAGCACCTTGCCGTCGGGACTTTGGATGGTGATATGTCCCTCTGCGGTCAGCAGGGAGCGCGTCTCGGGTGTATCATACTGCCCGGGCAGGACAACCTGAAGCTGTGTTTTGTCCGCGTCAACGCTGACGGAATATCCGCTGATATCCTCGCACTCGAGCCGGGTTTCCAGAATTGCCTTGACCAGCCGCAGCGTACCCTCGTCGATTTTTTGATAGCTGTCGACCGCCGGCTCAAGGGTTATCATAGTATTCACGATTTCCGCCTCGGTCGGCTCGCTTGTGCTGCTTTGACTGCCGCCCTGACAGCCCGCGAAGAGTATTGCCGTCAAAAGCACGGCAAGCAGGACGGTTATTGTTCTTTTCATAAAAATCCCTCTTTTTCTATATCAATGGTGCAGACTTTTGCTGTTACGGCGCTCTGCGGCGCCGATACATTTATCATAACACAGCTTGCTTGGTTCTTCAATAAAAAATTCGCGACGCGGACGAAATAGCAGTAGATATTTCTTGTCCAATGTGTCGCAATATATCGCGATTTTCGGAGGATTATCTTGCATAACCGGGAATAATTTGATAAAATAGAACCGTTAAAAATCATATTGGAGGTTTACTATGCTGAACGAAACCTATAAAATTTATAAAAGCGGTACCGATATCCGCGGCGTGGCGTCAGAGGGCGTCGCGGGCGAGCCTGTGAACCTGACCGACGAGGTGATTGCGCGTATGGCGGCGGGCTTTATCCTCTGGGCGGAGAAAAAGGTCGGCAAGCCCGCGTCCGGGCTGACCGTATCCGTCGGCAGAGATTGCCGCATCTCGGGCGAGCGTATCGCGAATACCGTCATCGAAGCACTTGTCGCGGCGGGTGTGAAGGTTTATGACTGCGGTCTTGCCTCGACCCCCTCGATGTTTATGACGACCGTCGATTTCGGCTGTGACGCGGCGGTGCAGATTACCGCGTCCCACCATCCCTTCAACCGCAACGGTCTGAAATTCTTTACCCGCGACGGCGGTCTGGACGGCGTGGATATCGAGGCGATCCTCGAACACGCGCAGGCGGACGACAAGCCCGCGCAGGCTGAGGGCGGCTCGGTCGAAAAGGTGAATTATATGGAGCGTTATTCCGCTCACCTGCGCGAGATTATCTGCCGCGAGGTCAACGCTGCGGATTATGACCATCCCCTCAAGGGCTTCCATATCGTGGTCGACGCGGGCAACGGCGCGGGCGGCTTCTATGCGTCCGAGGTGCTGGAGCCTCTCGGCGCGGACACCTCAGGCTCGGTCTATCTCGACCCCGACGGTATGTTCCCGAACCATATCCCGAATCCCGAGAACGAGACCGCTATGCAGTCGATTTGCAGCGCTGTGCTGGCGGCAAATGCCGACCTCGGCGTTATCTTCGATACCGATGTTGACCGCGGCGGCGCCGTCGACAGTCACGGCAACGAAATCAACCGCAACCGTCTGGTTGCGCTCGCGTCGTGTCTGGCGCTCGAGGGCAACGAGGGCGGTACGATTGTCACCGATTCCATTACCTCGACGGGGCTGAATGAATTTATCGAAAAGCACCTCGGCGGCAAGCACTACCGCTATCGCCGCGGCTATAAAAACGTGATTAACAAGGCGCTGGAGCTGACCGCGCAGGGTATCAACACCCCGCTGGCAATCGAGACCTCCGGTCACGCCGCGATGAAGGAGAACTACTACCTTGACGACGGCGCGTATCTCTGCACTAAAATCATCATCAAGCTCGCGCAGCTCAGGCAGGAGGGCAAGACCCTCGAGAGTCTGCTCGCCGACCTTAAGGAGCCTGTCGAGGCGACGGAGCTGCGCTTCAAAATTACCGATACCGATTTCCGCGCGACGGGCGAGCGCGTGATCAAGGAGCTGGAGGCTTATGCGGAGCAGCAGGACGGCTGGCATATCGCGCCCGATAACCGCGAAGGTATCCGCGTCAGCTTCGATAAGGACGGCGGCGACGGATGGTTCCTGCTTCGTCTGTCCGTCCACGACCCAATCCTCCCGCTGAATATCGAGAGTGATTCCGAGGGCGGCGCTGAGATTATCAAGGAAAAGGTTCTCTCCTTTCTGAGAACACAAAGCGGCGTTGCCGTATAAATCTTCGCGAAAATAAAGCGCTTTTGCCCCCTCCGATACCCTATGTCAAAAATCACAAAATCTTGTCGTTTCTTTGCAGTTTTCTCACAAAATATGCGGTTCTTAATTCTGCCAAAGCAATAATGGTTAAAAATTTGACATAATTATTGACAAAGAGCGATATTACTAATAATATGGTTGTGAGATAAGGGTACGGCGCTCAGCCGTACACCTCGCACTTATGTTAGATTAGGAGGAAATACAATGGTATTGGAAAAGGTAAAGGTTATCCTGGCTGAGCAGTTTGACGTTGAAGAAGACTCTCTGCAAAACGACACCGATCTTCAGGATGATCTGGGTGCTGACTCTCTTGACGTAGTCGATCTGCTGATGTCCATCGAGGATGAATTTGAAATCGAGATTCCCGACGAGGAAATCGAGAACATCCGTACAGTAGGCGAGCTTGTCAACTATATCGAGAACCACATCTAAGCACATTGTGCACGACAAAAGGCGGTCATAACGACCGCCTTATTTTTTAATAAAGATCCACCACTGCCGAAAGGTCAAATAAAGCAGAAACGTTTCTGCAAGCGGGCGGATGGAGGGCATCCGCCCCTACGTAGTAACTGTTACGTCGGTTCTTGACGTAGGGGACGATTGTGCATCATTACATCAATGACTGCCGAACCCTCCCGGCACTTCGCGCCACCATCCCTTCGCAGGCGGGCTATTTGACGCCCTTGTGAATTAATCTGGAAAGCGGCTTGTAGATGAATGCGACGATTACCGAGTCGATAATGCCCTTCATCAGATTGAACGGCAAGACGCAGAATACGCAGAACGTGAATGTGTCCGTGACGGCGGGGATAATATCCTTGCCCGCTTGGATAATCGCGTCAACCGGCATGAACCGCGCGTACAGCGGAATCATCACGAAGGCGTTGAGGAATACGCCGACCACCGACATGAATACGGTGGAAACCAGCATACCGATGATTGCCGCCTTTTTCGTCTTTTTGACCTTGTAGATAATGCCCGCGGGCAGAATCATCGCGCAGCCGATGATGAAATTCGCAAGCTCGCCGACAAAGCCTGTGGACGTGCCCTTGAGAATCAGCTTAATCAGAATTTTTATCAGCTCGATCACCACGCCCTGGACAGGCCCGAAGGCAAAGGTTCCGATCATCACGGGAATCTCACTGAGGTCGATTTTGTAGAAGCTCGGCGCGATAAACGGCAGCGGAAATTCCAGCAGCATCAGCAGTCCCGCAAGCGCGCCGAACATAGCAGTCGCGGTCATCATTCTCAGCCGGTAGGAGGAGCTGACAGCGGGCTTTTCTTTTTTGTTGACAGACATATACGCTCCTTGTGTCATTGACACAGATATGATTTTATACTTCGTAAAAATAAAAACTCCGCAGGTGTTCGGGAAACCTACGGAGTATTTTTACGCATCACATCTTCTCACATCCGGACTTGTACTAAACAGCAACAAAGCCCTTTAACATCTATTGCAAAATTTTCTGCCAATATCTGTTTTAAGTTTTTTATTGCTGCTTCGTATCACCGTCGGTTACGGAATCGCACCGTATCATGCCATGCGGCTCGCAGACTATACTGCCGGTTGGGAATCGCACCCTACCCCGAAGATACTATTTTGTTTGTTGATACCTCAACACTATTATATTAGCACACGATAACCGATGTGTCAACAGCCTACGCCTTCTTATGAAAGAGCTTGTGATACACCCGCATGGGCAGGCGGCTGTTGATTCTGTCGAGCTGCTGACGTGTTTTCTCGCTCTCTTGCTCCAGCTTCTCGTATTTCTTTTGAGATTCCTTGAGCTGTTTGTTCAGCTCCTTGACCTCTTTTTTCAGGCTTTTGATTTGCCTGCGGCGCTCTATATCCGCGTCGAACAGCGCGCGGTAGCAGTATTGACTGCGGCTGAGCTTGGTGCGGTAGTCGGTAACGTCGTCCGCGATACCGCTTTCCTGCATACTCATCAGATGACTGACCTCAGCGAAGTCATAGCGGCTGTCGGCGGGCTTTTTGAGAATCGCGCCGAGAGTCGTGTACAGATAGTCGTACAGCGTCATCAGGTAGCTTTCATCCGCATGGAAACCGCTGTCGTCAAGCAACTCCTGTGTCATTCTCAGAACGACCTCGGGCGTGCAGTATTCAAACGCCAGCGCGCGGTCGGGATAGCCGGTATTTTGGTAAAAATACGGAATCTTCTCGTTCCATACCATGTCAATAGAGGGAACGTCCAGCGCGTAGGAGATGATCGCCGAGTGCATCCGAATCGCAATCACCGCGTCAAAGCCCGCAATCGCGCGGACGACCTCGCGGGTGGAATCGGGGGTAATCACTTTGTCGACGGGGACGCCGATATGCTTCGCTATATAGCCCATGCTGTTGTTGTCCAGCACACTGCCGTTGGTAAAGAAGCGGTAGTCAATGCCCTCGCGGTCGTAGAGCTCAATCAGCTTTTGAAAAAATTCGCCCTCGTCGTCGAGCGTCCATTTGATTCCGTTCGCCTTGAACAGACCGCCGCGCACGACGTTCAGTCCGACGATCCTGCCCTGCTTCGCGCTCCTGACCTCCTGCACCTCACTGCGGTAGATGTGCTTTGCCCAGACCGCGGGGTCGCAGACGGAAACGATATCAAAGCTGCAGCCCTCTGAGAACGGCGTGAATACCTCCGCGCTTTCGCGCACGGACATCGCGCGGACGCAGGTGCGCCGGAGAATCTCATTGAGGCGCGCGCCGCTTTCTTCGTTCGCGTGCATATTGTTGATGCCCAGCGAGCAGAACACCACGGGGGTGTTCTTTTCCTCGGCGAGCGCGGTGATTCTGTCAATCGCGTCGAACGAGCCGAGGTTGTTGAAGCCGAACATCGCGCCGCCCGAGAATAGAATCAGATCGGCGGCGGAGATTTTCTCTTCGTCAATCTCTTTGATGTGCATATTGTCAATGCTGTAGTCGCATTCGTCAACGCCGAGATTTTTCAGCGCCGTTCTGACCAGACGGTCAAAGCATATACGAATCAGCATATCGCCGAAGTTGTCGTCAAAAAAGGATACGGTCAGGATTTTCATAGGGAAGGCTCCTCGGGAAGGATTATCTGGTTTCGATATTATTATAACAGGGAATCAATGCCTTGTCTACTCATTTTCATCTATGAAAAGCGACATTTTTCGGCTTGCCTTTCATCAGCCTGCCGTCTCGATTCTATTGCCCCGGC
>CAJONB010000052.1 GCA_905235715.1 uncultured Ruminococcus sp.
ATATACCTCCGGCCGGAAACGGCTCAGGGCATCTTCGTCAACTACCTCAACGTGCAGAAGACCGGCCGTATGAAGATCCCCTTCGGCATCGCACAGATAGGCAAGGCATTCCGCAACGAAATAGTAGCCCGCCAGTTCATCTTCCGCATGCGCGAGTTCGAGCAGATGGAGATGCAGTATTTCATCCAGCCCGGCACGGAGCTCGACTGGTTCGAGAAGTGGAAGCAGTTCCGCATGAAGTGGCACCAGAACCTCGGCTTCGGCGCGGAGAACTACCGCTTCCACGACCACGACAAGCTCGCGCACTATGCCAACGCCGCCACAGACATCGAGTTCCACATGCCATTCGGCTTCAAGGAAGTGGAAGGCATACACAGCCGCACCAACTTCGACCTCTCGCAGCATGCCAAGTACAGCGGCAAGAAGATAGAATACTTTGACCCGGAAACCAACCAGAGCTACACGCCCTACGTCATAGAGACTTCCATCGGCGTAGACCGCATGTTCCTCTCCATCTTGTGCCACAGCTATGAAGAGCAGCAGCTCCCCGACGGACAGACACGCACAGTGCTCCATCTCCCCGCAGCACTCGCCCCTGTCAAGCTCGCGGTCTTCCCCCTGACCAAGAAGGACGGCATGCCCGAGAAGGCACAGGAAATCATCAATGACCTCCGCTTCCACTTCAACTGCAAGTACGAGGAGAAGGACCAGATAGGCAAACGCTACCGCAGGATGGACGCCATAGGCTGTCCCTATTGCGTCACAGTCGACCAGCAGACGCTCCAGGACAATACCGTGACGCTCCGCGACCGCGACTCCATGGAGCAGAAGCGCGTGCCCATCAGCGAACTGCAAAGCATCATCGAGGAACGCTTCGGCTTTCTTGTGCAATTCAGTCAGGGCAGTATCATCTACAAGGAAACCATCTCCGACACTGTCGAGGGCGTCGGACACTTTGAACCGCTCAGGCATTACGCGGAGGTTCATCTGCTTTTAAAGCCCGCGAAACGCAACAGCGGCTTGGTATTCAACACCAACTGCAAAGAGGATTTGCTCGACAAAAACTGGCAGCGGCTGATTCTCACCCACCTTTATGAAAAAACACACGTCGGCGTGCTGACAGGCTCGCCGATTACCGATATGGAAATCACGCTGGTATCGGGCAAGGCGCACGAGAAGCACACCGAGGGCGGCGACTTCCGCCAGGCAACGTACCGCGCGGTACGTCAGGGACTGCGGTCGGCGCACTCCGTTCTGCTCGAGCCTGTCTACGAATTCACCCTTGAGCTTCCCGCAGAGAACGCGGGCAGGGCGATGGCGGATATCGGCAGGATGTACTGACCCGCCGCAAATCGACGGCGAAACCGCGGTGATTCACGGAAAAGCGCCTGTCGCGACCATGCGCGACTACGCCAAGGAGGTCGTGCAGTACACGCGCGGCAAGGGGCGGCTCGGCTGTACGCTCAGCGTATATGAGCCGTGTCACAACGCCGACGAGGTGATTGCCGCAACCGGCTATGACCCCGACGCGGACACGGAGAATCCGTGCGACTCGGTGTTCTGCTCCCACGGCGCGGGACACACCGTCAAATGGAACGAGGTAAAGAATTGTATGCACCTGTCAGGCGTGATGAATCAACGCGCGACCGAAAGCACTGCTCCGTCGGCACGCTTTGAGCGCTATCGCTCGCAGGACGATATCTTCGCCCTCGACAAAGAGCTGATGTCGATTTTTGAGAGCACCTACGGCCCTGTCAAAAAGCGCACGGATAACAACAATACCCCTATGCGCCGCTACGACGCGACGACAGGCAAGAAGCAGCGCAATTATAAATATGAACCGAAGCACACAGGGCAGGAATATCTGTTGGTCGACGGCTATAACGTCATCTATTCATGGGACAGGCTCCGCACGCTTGCACAGGACAATATCGACGCGGCGCGCAGCGCGCTGATGAATATTCTCTGCAACTATCAGGGCTTCCGCAAATGCGAGCTGATACTGGTGTTCGACGCCTACCGCGTCAAGGGACACGACCGCGAGGTGGAAAAGGTCAACAATATCAGCGTCGTCTACACCAAGGAAGCGGAAACCGCCGATACCTATATCGAGAAAACCTCGCACGAGCTGGCGAAAAATCACCGCGTCAGGGTCGTGACCTCGGACGTGATGGAACAGCTGATCATCATCGGCAACGGCGCCGTCAGGGTGTCGTCGGAGGATTTTTACGAGGAGGTCAAAACCGCCGAGGAAGAAATCAGGGAAATTATCGGGTCGTAAAGAATCGGGGAAACGGTCGCACCTTACGAATACAACAAATGCTTCCGTTATTTAGTTGGTAGTTGGTAGTTATTAGTTAGTAGTTAGTAGTTATTAGTTATTAGTTAATAGAAATCAGGTGCGGGCAGCGCCCGCCTTCAACTCTTCAATCTTCATTCTTCACTCTTCACTCTTAATTAAAATCGGCGCTTCCGCACGATGCCGGAAGCGCCGATTGTTTTATCTTGTTACTTTTCTCTTTGCAGGCGGAAGGCGACGGAACGCTTGAGATAATCGAGATACTCCTCGTCGCTGCACATGGATTTTCCGCTGTCGTCGGAAAGCTTCGCGACGGGTCTGCCGTTGACGTACTGGAGCTTGATAACGATATTCAGCGGCTCCTTATCGGTATCGTTCGAGCAGAAGGTGCCGATGCCGAAGCTGACGCGGGTCTTATCCTTGAAGTAATCGTAGAGCGCCTGCGCGCGGTCAAAATCGAGGCTGTCGGAGAACAGCAGCAGCTTTGTCCGTGGGTCGACGCCGTAGCTCTTATAGTGGGCGATGATTTTGTCGCCCCAGACGTAGGGGTCGCCCGAATCGTGCCGCACACCCGAGTAGTTGTTCACCATCGAGCGGTTGAAGTCTCTCAGAAAAAGGTCGGTGGTTATCGTATCGGTCAGGGCGGTTCCGTTATCGCCCAGATACTCCTCGTACCAGTCGCGCATCGCGTAGTGGTTGGTATAGGCGAGGGGGATTTTGTCGATGCCCTGATACATCTGCACGTATTCATGCGCGTAGGTGCCGATGGGGGTCAGGTGGTATTTCATCGCGAGGTACACGTTGGAGGTACCCGACAGGCTGTTCGTCTCGGTCGCAAAGCGGCGCACAACCTCGTCCTGCCACTCGCGCGAAAGTCTGCGGCGGCAGCCGAACTCGGCAAAGGTAAAGGTATAGGTGCCGTCGTTCAGGGCTTTGATTTTTTTGTCAAGGCGTTCCTGCGCTGAGCGGAGCAGCTCATCGTAATCATAGCTCATACGGAAGTAGACCTCGTTGATGATCTCGAGCAGGTAAATTTCAAACTGCATAGCGGAAAACAGCGGGCCGTCTACCGCGACCTGCAGCTCGCCCTCGGGAGAAAGTCCCACGGACACATAGTCGCGGATGGGGCGCCAGATACGCAAAAATTCCACATAGTCGTTCTTGATGAAGCGGATGGAGCGCAGGTAATTCAGCTCGGGCTTGGTAAATCGCAGGGTGCAGAGGTGGTCAATCTGGGCATTGATTTCCTCGACTATCTCCTCGGTAAAAACGATATCCTTGTTGCGGCACTTGAAAAAATACTGCCCGCAGAGGTCGGTGTGCTTATGGAAAATCACCTGATCCATATTGAACTTGTACAAATCGGTATCCAGAAGCGAAAGTATAATCGGTTCGAGCTTCATAATATATCCTTCTCTCAGTTTTCTTAGTCAATTTTTTCCTTTTTCTTTAATATAGTATAATACCATCCCGAAACCGATTCGTCAACCGTCAAACCGCTATTGATTTTTCGGTTAAAAAAGTGTAGTATAGGGTAGTATTGAGAAAACAGGTAAAAGGTCGTGATAGCCGGATGAAGCTCACTGAACCGAAAATTGCCAAAGCAGCGCAAAAAAAATTCAAAACTCCGATTGCGCACATCGATCGCTTTGTTACAAAATGCATCGACGACAATCTCGCCGCAATGGCGGGACAGTCGGCGTTCTTTATCATTCTGTCCGCAATTCCCTTCCTGCTGTTCGCTTTCTCCATATTTTCCATCTTCGTCGGCGGCGATTTGAAATCCATTTTGCCGGATGAAACGCAATATACGGGATTTCTGAGCGTAGTGGGGCGCTATGTCAATGAAGCTTATCAGCACGCTTCGGGTACGGCAATCATAACGATTATCATCGCGCTGTGGTCGGCGGGCAAGGGTATGTATAACGTCACCGACGGTATCTCCCGCATTTACAAATTGCCCCAAAAGCACACATGGCTGGCACGGCGGATTTTTGCGATGGGCTATACGATCGTGCTCTTTCTGATTATGGCGCTGTCGCTGGGAATGATGGTGCTGAACGTCGTTGTCGAAACGTATATCAAAAAGGTCGTCAGCGTGATTCCCATGGGTGCGGCAATCGTCTACGGTCTGCGCTATATCATTGTCGCAATCTTCCTGACGCTCGTGCTGACGGTGATACTCAAAATCTACCTGTTCAACAAGGTCGACGACAAGCGCTACGCAAATTTCCGCGTGCTGCTGCCGGGAATGGCATTCACCTCCGTCGCATGGATGGTAGTCATCCGCGGCATAGAATTCTATACCGTCCACTTCTCCTCGTCGATATACGGCAGCCTCGGTACGGTTATCATCATAATGATGTGGGTATACATTTCCATGTATATCCTCCTGCTCGGCGTTGAGATGAATTATATTTACCGCGACGCGTTCTACCGGTTTTCCTTCAAGAAGGCATATTGCAGCATCAAAGCAAAAATCAAGCGGAAAAAAGAAGAAAAAGCAAAAAATAAAACCGCCTCGTCGTGAGAGGCGGTTTCAATCTGTAGAAAAAGTATCCCCTGCTAAGGGGATAGCCGCAGGATGACAGAGGGGTGCCGTCTCCGGCAGAGGAATGCTCCCGTCAAAAAGACGGATGTAGTGGAAACGCTTCTGCACACGGGCGGATGTGGGCATCCGCCCCTACGTCGTAACGGAAACGTGTGTTGTATTCGTAGGGGACGATGCCCACATCGTCCCGCCAGCTCAGGGAGGGCTAACGCCGACAATCGAATTTTTCTACACTCATACTAATTTCTTTTTAAAGCTTTTATTAGAAATTAGTATCAAAAACCGCCTCGTCGTGAGAGGCGGTTTTTTGTTACGGACGGAAAATCTTATTCAGAAAGTTGTAGAAGCACACGCTCCAGAAAAGATAGTCATGCTCGTAGCCGTCGACAACGTCGGTCTGATTTTGGTAGCCGAGTTCTTTGAGCAGCTTGCCGTAATACTTCGTGACCTCAACATTCTCGGGGTCGTCTGCGCCGACGGCAAGATAGAGATAGAACGGCTCGAGGTACGGGTCGTACGCGGGGAAGCCATTCTCCAAAAGCGGGGCGTTCCATATCGTGTCTTTCAGGAAATCGGTCGGCACGGCGCCGGGGTCGGGCGCGAAGCTGCCGATATAACCGAATCGGTTGAGATGATCAAAGCCCACCGCAAGCGTCTTGGTGCCGCCCTGAGAAACGCCCATAATTGCCGTACCCGGGCGGTCGGTGCGGACGGAATACTTCGTTTCGATAAAGGGCATCAAGTCGTTGGGAATATCCTTGACGACCTTATTGTAGGCGGCGAGCAGGGTCTCTTCCTTTTCCTCGATTTTTTCACGGTTCTTCGCCGTGTCGGTGTACATCTGCACGCTGACAATCACCATCGGGACGGTCAGCTTTTCGCGCAGCATATTGCCGTAAAGCAGGAGCAGATAGGAGTCCTCACAGAGATGGACGTCATAATCCGATTGCCAGCCGTGTACCATATAGAGGACAGGATAGCTTTCCTCTTTATTGTAGCCGGGGGGCAGGAGTACGTTGCAATACTTGTAATCGCCCGCAGTGTCGGAATAATATTTAACGTCCTCCTCCAGCGTGCCGTAGTCGGTACCTTTCTGCTTCTCCGTCAGCTTTTCGGACAGCTTATAGACATTTTCGGTCGCGTAGGGATCGTATGCGGGCCGCTCGGGCGAAGCCATTGTGGGCGCCTCGGTCGGAAGCTCCGTCCCGGCGCCGGGGGCGCAGCCTGTCATCAAAAGCATCACCGCGACCATCAGCAGCGCAAGCCGTTTTTTCATTTTGTCACCGCCTTTTTCATACGCCTATTATATCGGATAGCGCAACAGATTTCAAATGAATTCTCATCGTTTCGGCAAATTTTTTAAATTTATTTAAATACCTTTGTCAAAAAATTATAGAAGCACTGCCGCCAGAAGGTCGGGTTATGCTCATAGCCCTCGACCAAATCGGTCTGATTCTTCACGCCCATACCGGTCAGCACGTCGCTGTAATAGAGGGTCGCGTCGACATTGTAGGGATCATCGCTGCCGACTGCCATATAGAGATACAGCGGGGTATTATCCGCCGTCGGCCGGGGGAAGGCTTCCATGAACGGCGTGTTCCAGAAGGTCCCCTTGTGAAATTCGGTCGGGATCACGCCCGTATCGGGTGCAAAGGCGGCGATATAACCGAACTCGTCGAGCCACGTAAAGCCGATACACAGCGACTTCGCTCCGCCCTCGGACATTCCCGCGACGGCAGTATGCTCACGGTCGGTCATAACGGGGTAGGTTCGCTCGATAAACGGCATCAAATCTACGTGAATCTCTTCAACTGCCTTATCGTAGATAAACCGCAGCTCCTCGTCGGATTTGTCGTCCTTATCGGCGAGCTTATCGGTGTACATATCCATGTTGACCAGTATCATCGGTACTGTCAGACCGTCGTGGAGCATATTGCCGTAGAGCAGCGTCAGATAGCTGTCGTCGTCAATCTGGCTGTTATGGCTGCTGCCGAAGCCGTGGACGACGTACATCACGGGATAGCTTTTGCTCTCATCATATCCCGCGGGCAGCAGAACGTTGCACTGCTTTTTGTCGCCCGCGACGGTAGAATCATAGGTCAAATCCTTGACGACGGTACCGTAATCCACACCGCTCTGCTTCTCAAACAATTTGTCAGCAATATCATAGCGGTTTTCGTAGGCGTACGGGTCAAAGGCGGCGTTATCCTCCGTTTCGAGCGGCTCGGGGATATAGGTATTCTTCTTTCCGCAGGCGCAAAGCAGCAGCGCAAGCGCAAGTACGGGTATCAAAAGCCGTGATAAATGCTTCATTGGGATTTTCCTTTCTCTTTCAGGCAAACGGCGCACTCCGGATATCGAAGTGCGCCGTTGGGATTCGTATTATTATTCTTATTCAACCGTAACCGACTTCGCGAGGTTGCGGGGTTTATCAACGTCGTTGCCCTTATTGACCGCGGTGTAATAAGCGAGAAGCTGCATCGGCACGGTCGCGACCATCGGCATAAGGACTTCGGATATCTTCGGCACACGAATCAGATAATCCGCCGCGTCCTCGTCGATTTCGGTATATTCGTCGCAGATAACAATGGTCATAGCGCCGCGTGCCTTGACCTCCTTGATATTACTGACGGTCTTTTCGAGCAGAGTATTCTGCGTCGCGACGGCAATCACGGGCATGCCGTCCTCAACGAGCGAGATGGTACCGTGCTTTAATTCGCCCGCCGCATAGCTTTCGGAATGGATATAGGAAATCTCTTTGAGCTTCAGAGAGCCTTCCATCGAGAGGGCGTAATCCAATCCGCGCCCGATATACAGAAGGCTGTCGGCGGTAATCAGCTTCGTCGAAATGTACTGACATTCATCGACGACCGCGTCGATGGTCTTGTCAATCACCTCGGGGATATTTTGCAGCCCCGCAATCAGCTCTCTGCACTCTTTCTCGTCGATTTTGCCCTTTGCGTAGGCAATCTCAAACGCCAGAAGATACATCACCGCGAGCTGTACCATATACGCCTTTGTCGAGGCGACGGCAATCTCGGGACCCGCGTGGGTATAGATGACCATATCCGCGTCACGCGCAATCGAGCTGCCCTTGACATTGACGACGGCAAGGCTCTTTGCCTTGGTTTCCCTGACGAGATTCAGCACCGCCTTGCTGTCGGCGGTCTCGCCCGATTGGCTGATAATGATAACGAGGTCGTTCTCACCAATCAGCGGGTCGCGATAGCGGAACTCGGAGGCGATATCCACCGTGACGGAGGTGCGGGCGAGCTTTTCAATCACATACTTGCCGACCATTCCGGCGTGCATCGCCGTTCCGCAGGCGACAATGAAAATATTGTTGATATCGCGGAGCGTTTCGGGGGTAATGCCGCACTCGCTGAGGTTGGGCATACCGTTCTCGATACGCGGTGTGATCGTCGTCTTGACAGCGGTGGGCTGCTCGTGGATTTCCTTGATCATGTAGTGGGGATAGCCGCCCTTTTCGGCGCTGTCCTCATCCCAGTCGGCGGTTTTCAGCACCTTTTCCACCATTCTGCCGTGGAAATCGCAGAAGGTGACGGAGCCGTTTTTCAGCACGGCGATCTCGCCGTACTCGAGCAGATAATAGTCCTTTGTATATTTCAGGATAGCGGGTACGTCGGAGGCGATGAACGCCTCGCCCTTGCCCTGACCGACAATCAGCGGGGATTCGCACCGTACCGCATAGACGGTCTCGGGGCGGTCGGCAAAGACAATGCCCAGTGCGAACGAACCGCGCAGCTCATGCAGAACGCGGCGGATGCAGCGGATGGGGTTGCCCTCGTAATAGAAGTCGAGCAGCTGAGCGACGACCTCGGTATCGGTATCGGAAAGGAACTCGGTGCGCTCGTTGTCAATCAGAAACTGCTTTAGCTCCTTGTAGTTCTCGATAATGCCGTTATGGACAATCGTGACGCGCCGACCCGAATGGGGATGGGAGTTGATGTCCGACGGCTCGCCGTGGGTCGCCCAGCGGGTGTGTCCGATGCCCGCGTGACCGTTGGGCTTGCCCTCCTTTTCCATCTTCTTAACCAAATCGGTGAGTCTGCCCTTGGACTTCGCAACCTCGATTTTTCCGTTCTCAAAAACGGCGATACCCGCCGAATCATAGCCGCGGTATTCAAGCTTTGTCAGAGCGGAAATCAGTACGTCAGTACAGTCGCGCGGCCCGACATATCCTACAATTCCACACATTCATATACCCTCTCTTCACACTAAGATACTGCTATTATAGCGCATTTCGCGCAGAAAAGCAACCGTGTGCAGAATAAATATGCGCTTAATATGTGGAAAAACGTGTTTTTTTCAAATAATCCAGTCCGTTCGCGACAAATCCGCCGCCGAAGCTTTCCAGCACCATATCGGCGTAGCGTGCGCCCTGTCCGGTCAGCTTGTTGCGCTGAAAGGCGAGGATTCCGTCCGCGTTACGGCGCTCCTGCTCGGTGAAAAGCTCCGCGTCAAACAGCTTCTGCATTTTTCTCAGCAGGGTCAGTCCCGCCTCTCTGACAGAAGCGGTTTCGCCCGTAGAAAGACGGATCGTTTCGCTGTCGATATCGAAGCGCGCGGCTGCCTTGAAATTCTGCGCCGCAAAATACTGCGCCTGCTGCGACAGCGGACGGGTCGGCGTACAGGAGAGATAAATCATTAAAAGCTCGATGAACTTCAAATCCCGCTCGTCAATACCCGCAGGGGCAAAGGGGTTCAGGTCGACGTTGCGCAGCTCGATATGGTTGACGCCGTTCTGCACCAGCGCGTTCAGACGGTTGCTGCCGCGCGGCTTGAGGCGCACGGGATAATACAGCTCGCTGACGCTGTCGAGCGTTCCGTTGTCGATATATTTCTGAATACTTTCGGCATAGCCGAGGATGCTGTCATAATCCAGCACGGGCGTAAAGCTGTTCCAGTAGCCGCCGAAGGCACAGCGCACCGACGCGTCGCCGTCAAAATCGTCGCGTCCGAGCCGCCCGGGGTTGCGAAAGGAGCCGTCGAGCAGCGGCGACGCCGCGAACAGCAGGCTGATGATCCAGCCGTACTCTGCCAGCGACTGCGCAAGCTCCAAATAAACGCGGTTTTTATATTCCGTAAAATCGTTTTCATCCGACAGGGCAAAATCCGCCTGCAGCAATTCGTCGCCGAAGGAATAGTTGACGTGGATTCCCGAGAGGGTCATCTTATATCTGCCGTACTTTTCGGCGAGGTACATCCGGTAGCTCTGCTTTCCCCTTTGCTCGCCCTCATAGCGCGCGACGGGGATATCCTGCGCCGAGCGTATGTACGGCGGGTTGGAAAACATCCAGAGCAGCTCTCCCCTGTCCTCGATCGCGCGGTACAGGCGTTCGGTCTGCTGCATCAGCTCCTCAATCACGCCCCCGGCGCTTTCGTGGACGCCGGTGTTGATTTCCGCCTGATTCTCGCAGAAATCCTTGACGATATGTTCGTCGTTGTTGAAGGGATGCGGCGACTGCGCCATATAGCCGTCGTCCGTCACGCGCAGGGTCTCGCGCTCCAGTCCGAACGTGCCGCAAAAAAGATTTTCCCTGACGGTCTGATGATATAGATTCAGCATACGCTCACCTGCAGTTCCGCATATTCCTCGACGACGGAAGCGATATCCGCGCCGCCGTCAAGTCGCGCGAGCATTTCCTTCGCGGGGGAGGTCAGCGCTTCGGCACGCGCATAGAGCGGCTCCAGATAGCCTTCCTCGGCAAAGCCTCTCTCCCGCAGACCGTCCCGCGCCAAATCCAGCACCGACACGAGCAATTCCTTCAACCGTCCGGTATCGACAAAGCCGGGCAGCTCTCTGCGGTTGAACTGCGCCCGCAGCTCAGGAGCGGATACGCCGTGTCCGTAAATCACCGTGTCGGTTTTCAACAGCTCTGTCAGCTCGCCGACGCGGTTCATCAGTCCGAGGTGAAAGGCGGCGACCGTCATCGCCTGCGACAGCGGCTGGGTACAGGCGGAGCGGAATTCCAACGTACCGCGCGCGGTCAGGTCGACCTGCTTGTAGGTACGCAGATATTCGATATCGCTCTCCCGCGGCGCAAAGCGGCAGCTCACGTACCGCCCGCCGTCGAAATACTCGCCCTCTATCGTTTCAGTTTTCAGATATTCCGCAAAGGGAACCGGGTAAAAGTAAAGGTAATGTCCGTCGCGCTCGGCACAGAAGATACTCGCCCCGGCGAGATAATCCACCACCTCGCCGGCAGACTGCGGCAGCGGCTCAAAGAAGCCGAGGTTCTTCGGATTGATGCCGTGGGTACTGCGTCCCCAAAGCATATCGCGCGCGCAGAGCAGCTCCGGCTCGTCGGGGAGAACGGAATTCGCAAACAACAGCGCTTTCAGCGGCTCGACCAGTGAAAACGCCTCTATCGTGCGGCAGAGGTTTTCCTCCCGCACGTCAAGCTGTACCTGCGACGCGCTCGAGAAGGTCGGGTACGCGCAGTAGGAATGGAACGACTCGCGCGGCTCCCACACGCGGCTTTTCAGCAAATAACCCTCGAGCATTTTGTAACGCGGCGAGGGGACAAAATTCGGAGAATTGACCTTATAATTCGGGTTGATTCCCATGCCCGTGAGCAGGTAGCCGCGTTCTCTCAGCACGCCGTTGATAAAACCGACGTAGTCCTGAAAACGCGCCTGCGCCTCGTGAAGCGTACGCACTTTGCCGAGGGATATTTCAAAATTATTATAGGAGCAGTCAAATGAGAAAACATCGCCTGTTTCTTCACACACCGCCTCGTGACACACGCCGTCGACGTCGAATTTTTCGGGTGTGAAGTCAAAGCGCTTTACGGCGGCGGAAAAAGCGTCGATGCTGACACGCTTATCGGTCGGCTGACCGTCGAGCCTTACGACGGGCATTTCCACCTCGATACCGATATAGCTGGTACGCTCCTTGCGGGTCGGGGCGATAAAGCGGTTTTCTATCAGATTCCTTGCAGCGGTATTCATACGGTTTCCTTCCTTTGCATACAGTGGTATCACAAGCCCGCGTAAGCGAGATACAGCGCCTGATAGCTGTTCTCGTCATAGAAATATTCGTTGCCGTGATTCGTGCCCGTAAACACTCTTTTGCCGTCCTGATAGCCGAGCAGCGTCGTGAAGTCCACGTTCCGCCAGTCCCCGTCCGACAGCGGTTGGGTGGAGAACGTCACGCCGCACGGGTCGCTGCGGTAATAGAGCGAGTCCTTAAAGTTGGTATGCACGTAGGTTAGCTCGCCGTCAAAAATCAACAGATTCAGCTTGTTCTTCGGGGAGCTGCCGCGGACGATTTCGTCCAGCACCGCAAAGCGCTCCGCCGCGGTCAGGGGGCGGCATTTTCTGAGGGTTTCCTCATTGATGCGGTCGAGCAGGTACAAAAGGATCCGCTCGCTGTCGGTTTCTCCCTTTTCACGGAACACATACTTCTTAAGCGCTTCGCTCTCGAAAATCGTGCCGTTATGCACCAGCGTCCAGCACCGTCCCGTCCTGTCCCTGCCGGTAAAGGGGTGGCAGTTCAGCAAATCGACGTCGCCGATCGTCGCTAAGCGGATATGCGCCAGCGCGTTCTTCGCCGCTATGGGCTGCGCCAGCTTTTTCGCAAGATAGGCGCTCTTGTCCGCGCGGACGCTCTCGCGCTTGATATATGTGTCCCTGTCATAAAACAGCGCCAGTCCCCAGCCGTTCGGATGCTCGGGAGCGTGAGCGTAGAACGCGCGCAAATCGGTATTCAGTTCTCTTTCACGGTTGCCTGACCAACCGAATATCTCACACATAACAGTCACCTGTATCGCAGAAGTACTTTTTCAGAAAGCAAGAAATCGTGCGCACCAAGCGTGCGATTTCGTCTACCCATCGCTCGTGCGCACGCAGGGCGCAACTGAGCGGGGACTATAAATCTTTTTACTTTACGGAAACGAGCAGTTTCCTGTAAAGTAAAAAGAGGCGTTTGCACGCCTCAAATAACCGGATAATGAAGGGTCATCATCTGAGAGAGGCGTCGCTTTGGCGGCACGCGGAACAAGACGGCATCATCATGCCGCCGCACATCATCATTGCGGAAAATCTTGCAGTCATTCTTGTTACCCTCTTCATTTACCTATTTACATAGTAGGTTAATTATATAATATGTGCCCGCATTTGTCAAGTGCCTTTCGTAAATCGGCGTAAAAAGGTTTGCGGCACGGAAAAAGACGGCGCTTACAGCCACTTTTTCTTCTTGAAAAACAGCAGGCTGCCTAAGACAATCAGTATGCTCACGCCGATGACGACGGGATAGCCCCACGCGGTTTCCAGCTCGGGCATATATTTGAAATTCATTCCGTACCAGCCCGCAATCAGCGTCAGCGGCATGAAAATCGTCGTGACGACCGTCAGCACGGTCATGATACGGTTCTGCTTGATGTCCAGATGGGACTTGTAGATATCGCGGATTTGCGCGGCATGGTCGGCAATCGCCACGGTAGAATCGCGCAGACGCTCGATACGGTTGGAGAACAGGCGGAAATATCGGAGATTTTCATGCTTGAAGAAGTTGTTCTCGTTCTCCTCCAGCTCCTGCGAGAAGTCGAGAAGCTGTTCGTAATGCACCCGCAGCGCGCGGATTTCGCCGCGGATTTCATTGACGCGCTCCGCGGTCACGCCTTCGCGCTCGCTGACGATCGCGTCCTCCATTCCGTCCAGCTCGCGGTCGTAGTTTTCGAGAAGGTCGCGGTCGCTCCCGACAATCTGCTCGAGAAAATCATAGAGAAACCGCTCAAGGCTCGGCAGACGCCACTTTTTTGTGCGCTTGATTTCGTCGATGATTTTCGCCGCCGCGCCGCTGTCGTCAATCAGCACGATTCCCTTCTCGTCCATCGCGAACGCAAAGGCTTTTCTGCTGTCGGCAAGACCGCTGCGGTCAGGAATGGAAAAGGTTCCCGTCAGGGAGTCGTAGTTGACCTCCGCCTTGGTGGTATGGATGACGGCGATATCCGGCTCGATATCAATGCCCATATCAAAGCTGTCCTTCTGCGCCGCCCACTCCTGCGGGGTCAGCACGGCGACATACTGCGCCTTCGCGCCCTTGATTTGCTCCTGCGGTATTTCTGTCAGCGTTTCGTGAATCAAATAATACATTACGGTCACCCCATGTAAAAATATACCTGATTATACCCCAAACCCGCGCAGGTTGCAACCGCAAATTCAGCACGGCGGGAAATTGGGAGAAAATAAGGCTTGACAATGCCTGCACAGCGTGCTATAATCCAGATAATTTCATAAGTTAAACCGTTGAAGCGGAGATAACGGCAATGATGCCTTTACAGAGAGCCTGCGTCGCTGAGAGTCAGGTGAGAAACAAGTTGTCAAATGGACCGCGGAGGGCGCAGTCAAACGGGTTTTCCCGGAGTATTCTGCGACGTTGGAGGCAGACGTCATTTGCCGGGGATATGTCAGTATCCCGCTAAGCGCACGGCTTTGCCGTGAAGATGGGTGGCACCGCGGATAATTCGATTTATTCGTCCCTAACAGAAGCAAATATCTGTTAGGGATTTTTTATTTGATAGGAAATTACAACAAAGCGTATAAGAGGTAACTGTTATGAAGATTTTTCCCGACATTGAAAAGGTCAGAGAGCTTGCGGCATCGGGCGCGTATGACGTCGTCCCGCTGAGCGCCGAGCTTCTCTCCGATTTTACGACGCCGATTGAAACGATGCGGATATTGAAATCGGTTTCTACTCACTGCTATATGCTCGAATCCGCGCAGGCGAACGACCGCTGGGGGCGCTACACCTTCCTCGGCTTTGACCCGAAAATGGAAATCACCTGTATCGACGGCGAGATGAAGGCGGGCGATATCAGGCTGAAAACCGACGATCCCTCCGCGTTTTT
>CAJONB010000053.1 GCA_905235715.1 uncultured Ruminococcus sp.
GGACATATACGGCGTAATATCCTTCTTATTGCCCCACCGGGCGCTGCCGTATTCGATGTTCTTCCGGTACTTCTTTGCGTTCTTGCTTTTGACATATACGACAAGCCGGACAATCGCGGCGCCGGCAACACCGATCAAAAGGTCAAGCCACGCGGAAGGGAAGAAGTGACCGAAGGCAGAAGAAAAGCCCTGACTGAGCCCCAACATTTTAGCAGAAACGTCAACCCCGGGTGCAAGACGGATCGCCTCACCGAGCTTTGCAAATATCCATACAAAAATCAGATACGGTAAATGCGGTATGACATATCTTTTGATAATATCGTTCTTGCTCAGCGTTCGGGTCCTCCATGCTCCTTATTGCGGACACGGTCCTTGCCGATAGACTTGACAAGCTCTTTGAACTTGCGGAGCTGAGCAACAAGCGAAGGCTTTTTAGAACGATTAAGGTCCTTATTGGTGTACTCCTGAAAAGCAGCGGTCAGAGCGTCCGCCTGATTTGCTTTAAAGAATACAGTCCAGCGAGGCGGTTTTGAACCGACCTCTTTTTCTATATGATACCTTATCTGATATTTACGGGCATAGCGTTCAAAAGAACGCAGCCGTCCTGAGACCTCGATCGTATTCATCCCGCCGTCACCCTGCGCAAGCCGTTTCAGACTGTTGCGGCCGACCTTAGATGAATGTCGCTGTTGCTGCATTTTCTGCAGCGCCGCCGTCATAGCCGCTTTCAGTACCCGTCCCGACAGCTTTGTAGCCTGAACGGTGATTGATACGGTTCTCTGATCAATTTCTTCCTGCAAATAATCCCCCCTTACTTAATGCTCCACACCGATAGACTTCTGCCGTGGTTGGTGTTCGTGATCTTTTGCTGCCTGACCGACCAAAATATTGGCATGATTGCGGAGCGTCTGTACCATAGATGGCATATCGTCTGTTTCAGCCAGATCATCAACCATACCCGCGCACCCATCGGGAAGATACTCGATCATATCCTTGACAGCCTTATCAAAGGCCCCTGTAAAACCGCCGCAGCTATGTACCAGCTCGCCGTCCTCATACAGCTCATAGCAATAACACTCGCCGCGCAGATAGGCGTCGTATTCGGCAACTTCTCCTTTCAGACGTTCCTCGACTTGCAAGCGGAGCACCGGCTCGATATAATTGACCCCGTATTCTTCCTTGACCTTTTCGTGTGACACAAAGATGATACCGACCTGCCCGCTGTCCCACCGATCATTAAAGTCCGTCGTACTCATAGCAAGACCGCTGTGATCGAGCAGATAGACAGGCAGTACGACATACGCTTTTTCGATCTGCGACATCAGCGCTTGATTTAGCTCCTGAATCTGCTGCGAGCTGAGAGGCCAGACGTCATACTTTTCTGTCAGATCCTCATACTTCTGCTCGCCGCGCTCTCCGCCACCGACCGCCTTGATATACAGATCCTTGATCAGATCGTCAGAACTACTGTAATCATGCTCGTCGCCTAAATGATAACGACGATGAAAGCAGATCATAGACCCGAAATTTTCATCCTCGCGCCGCGGATCGGGAAAAAAGTCGTCCGGTTGTACCGTGAGCATATACGGGTCTTTCTTCGCAGTCCACATCATAACTCTTGTCCCTGAGCCTTGCCGGGTGATTTTTCACCGGGTATCGGCTCCTTGATGGCGACGACTCTGCCGCAAAGCTGCATGAATGATTCCGGGTGTTTGAATCGCTCCTTGAATTTCTCCATCAGCTCAGGCGGCAAATCGGTGAAATTTTCTTCTCCGAGACCGACGATCATAAACTTGCCGAACAAAATGTCGTACATATCGCCGTCAGCGTCATATAAAGCACGGTTCGGCTTTGAGCCGTTAATCTTACCCTCGTCGTCGCATAATACCGCGACTAAATCCTCAAAAGGATATGTAGATTGGAAAGTATCGCAGCCGATAGCCTTTTGAATCTCTTTATAGCCGCCTTCAACCTCTGTTTCGTAGGGAACCTTACCCGGTTCTACCATGAGCACTTTCAAATACTCTGTTCCTCCTTATCTTTTGCGCCCCTTGCCGACGCCGTTTTTCCTTTGTTACCCTCGGCGAGCTTTTTCAGCACAGAGGGCTTTTTATCCTTCATTACAGAATCGCCGCCGAGAATATCATTTATAAATTCGTCGGCGGTCTTTGTCAATACAACCGGTTCCTGTCCTTGTACTGTATAGCCGGGCAGTAACACATCGTTGACCTTATAATAACCGGCATATATCTGTGGAACCTGCGGTGAGATCTCCTGAAAATACTTAGCATAAGCCTTTTTGCGCCCCTCAATATACTTTTGCGCCGCGGCTATGCTGGTAAATCGCTTGTTGCTCTGTCTGGCAATCTCAACACAGTGCCCGTATTTTGGCGAACGCATATCCACTTCCCATGACACATACCATGCGACAGGTTTTGATTCATGAGTCAGTCTGTTGTATTCGGTACGCTCCCGAATCGAAACAGACATTTCATAAACCATATTACTGATTTTCTCGCTGTGTGGAGTGCCTAAATTGATCCACTGATTTGATGTGTGTTTTGCCTCAGGCGCTTCGAGATATTCAATCGCTCGCGAGTACGTTTTTGTGACCGCCGCCTGACGTTCCCACTCTTTGACGGAAGCCCTGATTTTATCAAAAATCTCTTGTTCCGCTTTGGTGCTGGCGTCCCGCTTCTCAATCAACGACTCTTTACCCATGCTGATGAACGGCATAAGGTCCAACGGATTATCTCTGTAACCTTGGTCTATTTCGTGATGAATTTTCAGAGCGTTTCCGGGATTGAGCCTATCGCTTGAATCATAGACGCTATAGTATTTTTCCTTTCTCAACTAAACCTCCTGTCAATTATATTTCCGGTTCCTTCTTCTTTTTGGAAGGTGGAGCCGGATTCTTAGTTTGCTTTGTTTTTGCCGCTGCGAGCTTATCCAAAACAGACGACTTTTCGTGATCGGAGAATAAGGCTCCGTCGGACAACTCGTTTAACAGCTCAACGGCGGTTTTCTCCGTCGTTCTCGGTTCCTGACCTTCGATCCGATAGCCCGGTAAAAGCACACCGTGTATTCTGAACGATTCAGCATACTCCTGAGGAATGGGCGGTGAGATCTCGGTAAACAAGTGTGCATACGCCTTTTTCCTGCCTTCAATATACTTCAAAGCAGCACCCTTATCCGTATAGCGTTTCTGATACTGTCCGGCAATTTGATTCCTCTGGTGTTGATCGGGAGAATTGAGACGGACGTCCCATGTGACATACCAAGCCTTAGGTATATACTCCCCTGTATTTCGATCACGTTCTTTATCTTCGTAAACAAAGAAAGACATACTATAAACCGTATTGCTGATGACGTCACGGTCATATTGCTTATCTCTCTGCCATTGATTAGATGTATGCTCAACTTTAGGCGTTTTGAGATATTCAAGCGCACGGTCAATGAGCATAGTCATCGCCGCCTTTTTCTCCCAATCAGATAATTGATCCTGTGCCCGGATAAAAGCCTTATGTTCCTGTGATACACATACTTTTCGTAACTCGCGCAGTTCTTCGGGAGAGGCTTTTATCAGCGGAAGCAAAGCGGTTCCGTCATTGCTGTAATAAACCGTATGCTCCAACTTGGTTTTATGCCCTTCTTGCCATTCATCAAAATCATAAGAATGATAAACATCTGTAGATCTCAATATAATTCACCTTCTTTAGTGTTCCGGCTCATTCCTCTTTTTTGAAGAATTTGCCGGAGCGGATTTTTTCTGAGTTTTTGCCTCATTGAGTTTTCCGATCACTGAATCCCTTTCCTGCTTCGATACTTCACCCTCCACATGGTAACCCGGTAGCATAAGACCGCTTTCTGAAAAAGCATACTCGTAATCTTTCGGTACAGGCGGCGAGATTTCCTGAAAAAACTTAGCAAAAGCTCGGATACGACCATTTAGATAGTTTTCTGCGTCATACCGTTCAGAATAATTACGCTCTTTTCCGGCAATCACAATATGATGATACTGCTTAGGAGTGTTCATAATCACTTGCCATTCTACATGCCAGCGTTTGTTGAGAACACTACTGCTCCACAAATCCCATCTGGTGTTTTCAGTTATGCTGCAGGTCATCTTATACACCATGTTACTGATCGTTCGACGACCTTTTTCATCCTCGACCCACTTGTTTCCGGTATGCTCAACGGGGGTAATTTCCAGATAATTCAGCGCTAATTGTAAACGCCGCGTTTCTCTCGCGTCCTGTTCCCATACCTTCATGCCGGATTGAAGTATCTCATACATATTTTCTTCCTTTTTGAAGCTCTGATCGTATAGCTCCCGTACTTCTTCCGGACTTTGTTGAATCAAATCAGAAATATCATACTCGATCAGATACAAGATATGTTCCAGCCTTACACAACTGCCGGGCAAAAACAGATCGTCCGCAACTATCTCATATTCCTTTTCATCTGAAATACTATCACCCCCTACAATGATTGCTCGTGACTTTTCTTAGAAGCAACGACAGGTTTCTGCGCTGCTTTCGCCGCGGCAAGCTGACTGAGAACAGACGGCTTTTCGTCATTGAGCAGAGAAAGCTGCTGAGATTCCTGCATCTTAGACAATGGAAGTGAAGGAACTTCCTCTGTGTGCGTAAAGATCAGCTCCTTTTTCAGCTCCGCAATCAAATCGTCAAAAGCGGCGTTGATTGCCTTGCGTTCTTCACCCTGAGGATAAGCCTTGACAATCTCGGTGCTGCCGTCCTTGTTGGTATATAGCCCAATACAGCTTTCGGCATGACCGACAAGATAGTCCGACTGATAGGGCAACCGATCCATAACATAACACGCAAAAGCCCGCGCCGTCATTTCAACCTCACTGTCCCAATAGCCGCCGTCCTTTTCGGTGCTGTTACCCATCTTCTGAGAGTTTTTGTAATAGTCGGTCGGAATACGCTGCAACTTCGGTTCGCCCTGATTTTGAATCCCGCGCATGATATATTCCTGAACCTCTAAATCCTGACAGGTAGTTTTCGGAATGACATGCCCGGTGATCTCCTTTTTCAGAGCGCTGAGCTTGGAAACCGTATCAGGCTCACCTTTTAAAAAGTCTGCTTTCAGCGCCTCAAACCGCTCAATAATGATCGGCTCGTCTGTATGGTAGACAGCGCTTTTCATCACAGAATCGATCCATGCCTCAGCAGATTTTCTCTGCCGTGCATTAGTCTGTTCGGTACGAGCCGTTGCCTGTTCAGGCGTTTCCGTCTTATACTTGATCGCGTCAAGCAAATCTCTCATAGGACCATAGTAATATTTGTTTTCGGAAAGCATACCGCCTGCGCGTTTCAACCCGCCGAGGTAGTCGTCGAGACCGTGCCACCATTCATGGGCGAGAGAACCCGCGCCGTGCATTTTCGTCAGATTGATGACTTTTCGTAACGGCTCATAATGCGCCGCCGCGTTACCGCTGCCGCGAGCGCCGAAGGCAATCGCCAATTTACCGGCAAAAGCAATATCTTTGTCAGAGATATGCAGCGCAGTAGCCAGATCCTTCAACGCCTCGAAGCCCATGTTCAGAGAAGCCTGCCGGTCAAGCTGATTCAGCCAGTTACCGAACTCACCGCCCCGAAAACCGAAGGTATCGAGATAATGCTGTCCGATAATCTCCTGACTGTTTCTGTAATCCGGGCCGGTTCTTGTAATATGCTCCAACTGCGGAGGAACGAATCGCTGCTTACCGGCTTTCGTTTTGCTTTTGGCATATTCCTGCGCCCAGCGGATCGCTTCTTCTCGGGTAGCGAGATTTGTCTGCAAGATGGTATGACTCCTTGTGACATAGTAGGTGTCAGCCTGCCAGTCACCCCGGCGTGAATATCCCTTGCCGTCATAAAGGTGTACCTCATATCCGCGAGGAATTTTCTGATCCTTCGGAACAAGAAACTGATCCCTTTCAGCTTTTCGGGTATAATCTCGCTCAAACTGTCTGTCTGAACCGATTTGCATAGTCGAGATCAGCTTGCTCGATAATGCAGAATTACGATAATAGTCGGTTGTAGGTTCGTATGATGTGCCGCTTATCCATCCGCTTACCTTCCGTAGATACCCATTATCGACAAAGAACTTGTCAAAAGCCTTTTTTGCGTCGTCAACAGAGTGAACGTTTTCCATTACTTCCTGCAACTGACGAACCGTTGTAATATACAGCTTTTGATGTGATAATCGTTCCTCAGGAGAATAGTTGCGGCGGTAAACCGGTCTGACATTCAGACTGTCACGAACCTTTTTGATAAAATACACGACATCGACCGGAACACCGTCGTCATGTAAAGCCTGATAGTCAGGCTTTTTCCAAACGTTATCTTTCGTAACGTACTTATCGGCCTCACGGTCATTCATGCCGTCAAGGTCGTCGGCGTAAAGTCCCCTTGCTCGCCAAAGGTCTTTTTTTGCTCCGCCGATTTTTTCGCCAAAGTCCTCATGTAAAGGACGTTCAGGCATGTAAATCCTCCGCTAAAGCGGTAATTTTGTTGACGACCTCGGGACAGGCGTCGAGAATCTGCATGACGCGCATAGCTGTCCCGCAGGGCTTGACCGCGCCGGCTGTCCAGAGCCGTACTGTATCAGGCGTAACGTTCATCAGGATAGCAAATCCCTTCTCGTTAATATCCAGCTTCTTCATCAGCTCGCGGATAGCTGCTGGCTTGAAGCCCGGGCATTTGGTCGTACTTGCAATAATCTGTACTGCATTTGGTTTCTGTTTCATCTTTACCCCCTAAATTGAAATAGCCACACGCTTTTCGCGGTGGCGTTGGTTGCTCTGATTGATCTGCTGTAAGCGGATTTGCAGCTTTTCGTTGTAATCCTTACCCTGACGCGGTGGATTGATCCCGACACGAATATGCTTGTACTTCGGATCGGCACGCAACATATCCCTGATCTTACGGGCATTTTTCAGTCCGCCTAAATCGTTATCCATGTGAAGCGTTACACGACGGATCTCCGGGTGCCGCTCCAAAAAGGCGATCAGCGCAACAGGAGAAGTCCCGCCGAGCGATAAACGATAACCGTTCCACTTCCACCCGTCAAGCTCCTGTAAGGTCGCGTGAGAGAGCGCGTCGATCGGCGCCTCAAAGACCGCGACTTGACTGCTGTGCGGTCGTTCGGGCGGCAAGCAAAAGCTGTATGCCTTATCGCTGCCGTAGACATCCTTTTTCAGCGTTTCATAGATCCCGCGCATACAGGCAAATCGAACCTTTCCCGTGTCGTCCGTACCGGTAAAAACACAGACCGGTATGTATTTCGGCTCGTCCTTCTTCGGTTTATAGCTGCCCTGATACAACAATCCCAGATCAATACAACGATTGATAACGTTTGCGCTGATCCCGCGCTTTCGCAGATAAGTAAACAACCCTGTCGCGCATTTCTTCGGCCACGGTAGAAATAACTTTGCCGGTTTGCGCGGCTTCGGCTGTTCCTGCTGACGGATAGGAGACGCTCTCGGCACAGCTTCGCCGGTCAGCCTTGTTACAGCCTCAGTAAAGCCGTAACCTCGAATCTCCATCAGATAGTCAAGAGCGTTGATACGCTTGCCCCGACTGTTCCAATACCAAAAGCGGCGGTTGGAAACATAGACAAGGCTGTCATGCTCGCGGTGACGGTAATTTGGCCCGTCGCGTTTCAAAACGCCGGGTTCATAGGTTTGCAGATAAGCAAACAAATCCACGCTCCGCGCCTCTTTGATTTGTTCGTCTGTTACATAGGTCTTAATCACCCTTCCTTATCTAATTTTGAAAATATCCTCACGCCTTGCGGCGTCGTCGGCGTTGTGAAAAGTCGTGGTTTACCTCAGCTTGATAATAATGGTCTACGGTAGCTGGGGCATTAAAAAGAACCGTTAAAACATAGGCTTTGATATTGGTAACCTTCTTAGTCGTGTTTTTCAGGCAATCAAAAACATACTCGATATGCGAGGAATTCAATTTCAACATCCTGTTACGAACCACATCACGATCTATTTCGTCGCCGGCAATGTGATATTTGCGCTTCTCAGATACAAGAACTTCCAAAATCAACTCAACGATTTCATCCAGACTCTCCACATCGTACATTTGTACAAGAGAATCATATTCGATATTCTCTTTTATCCGTTCGCGCCACGCGCGCGCGTCGTCAATCACATCAATCATATCATTTGATTCATCTTTATTTGATCTTTCAGTCCTTCTTCTATCTTTATTTAATTGTACGGGATTTTCCTGTTCAGGAAAGTCCTGTTCAGGGAAAACCTTATCAGGAAAAACCTGTACAGGATTTTCCTGTCTTGGATTTTCCCGTTTAGGTGAGATTGGCTTTGCAATGGGCTCTTGCGGTTGTTCGTGGATCGTGTATTCTACCGTTCCGAGACGACCGTTTGACATTCTTTGTCGCTCACGGGTAAGGTAGCCCTGATCTTCCAGCTCCCGTAAGGTTGTAGAAATAGCGTCGATTCCATCCTTGCAGATATAGGCAAGCCCTTTTGTAGTATAGTCCCAATCCTCAGGCAGCGAGAGCATAAGGGACATCAGCCCCTTTGCTTTCAGAGACAGCCGCGGATTTCTCAAATGATGATTGCTCATGACAGTAAAGTCTCTTGTCTTTTCAACTCTGAAAACAGCCATGTGTTTTTCTCCTTTCAATTTGATATGGATTTTGAAAATAAAAAAGAGCCGACCTTATATCTCTATAAAATCGACTCTATGTAGTGCTGAGATAGCTGTAACCGAACCTTCGGATCCCTAAAGCGTTCAGCACCAGACAAAATGTTGTTTTTTCAACTATAACCGGATCAGCCAGCTCCGATAATAAAATGTGCTCTGTACCCAGATATAGGTCTTTGGCGGCGCATAGAAGTATGTACGCCTCGGACGACAGATCCTTCGGCTTGATCTTCCCAAAGAAAATACGATCCCGATCAACATACTTCCAGACATATTTCCATAACTCATTATCCGCCGTAAGAAGATATACAGCAGAAATGAGACCGGCGTTCTGATGGTTCAGCTTCAAATACTGATTGTAAAACGTGATCCGATGTAACGGATCATAAAACAGCATGAGGTCCACCTTCTTTCTCTTTTTCTTTCTTCCCGGCATATATCGGTTGACTCTATCAACAAAGCTCGCATTATTGATCTCACCGATCATATACTTTATTGCCGCTGTCAAAGTTGCGCACCCGCAGCAGACCTTTTCAGGCGTATAGGCGCACACCTTAAACGGACAGCCTAACTGCTTAATATGATGAAGGCAGAGATCGCAGTCAAAATCGTGCTTTCGATATAACTTCCTCGCCGCTTCTAAATTCATTTCATTTTCGTGTTCATCACATAAAGCAATAAACTCGTCCAGCCCGTCAACTGTATTGCAGGCTTCAATCATAATACCCATCCTTTCAAAATATTTAGTTATCTTCCGTAGCTCATAATTTTTTGAGCATAAAAAAAGAGCTGATTATATAAATCAATATAATCAGCTCAAAAGCAAGGTAAAAATAAAGTATTATACACCATAAATAGAAACAGCCCACATTCTGTGGGCTGTAAAAAACATAAAAAGAAATACTCACTATCTAATGTTGGCATCTTCCTATTTTCACACCTCGTCGCCAAGGCACTATCTTCGGCACTACAGGGCTTAACTTCCGTGTTCGGGATGGGAACGGGTGGACCCC
>CAJONB010000054.1 GCA_905235715.1 uncultured Ruminococcus sp.
ATTGCGCAATATCCCCCACTGCTGCCTCCCGTAGGAGTCTGGGCCGTGTCTCAGTCCCAATGTGGCCGTTCAACCTCTCAGTCCGGCTACCGATCGTCGCCTTGGTGGGCCGTTACCTCACCAACCAGCTAATCGGACGCGAGTCCATCCTCGAGCGATAAATCTTTGATACAATTGCCATGCGACATCTGTATGTTATGCGGTATTAGCGCTCTTTTCAGGGCGTTATTCCCCACTCGAGGGCAGGTTACTCACGCGTTACTCACCCGTCCGCCACTAAGTTAAACAAGGAAATCCGATAGCAAGCTACCATCATTCCGGCGTTTAACTCCGTTCGACTTGCATGTGTTAAGCACGCCGCCAGCGTTCGTCCTGAGCCAGGATCAAACTCTCTAAAAAATGGTATCTTAATCCTTGCGGAATTAAAATCTTTTTTAGAGCTAAATCTGCTCATTTTTCACACTTGCGTGTTAGATTCAATAATTCTGAACTTTTTCAAGTCCCGGATTACCGTGATGTCTTCTCAACATCTGTAATTTCTTGAGTACTCTCCGTCTTCCAACGGATGCTCTCAAAGTAATTACGGGTTTCTTCTTCGTTGTTTAATTTTCAAGGTCCTTTTAAATCATGAAAAACGGCTTAAAACCTAGCGAAAAGCAAGATTTTTGACATCGTTCTCTTGACTCGCGAACATTTAGATTATACTGCTCCGCGGATGAAAAGTCAAGCATTTTTTTAAAAAAATTGAAAAAAATTTCCGCCCCAATTTCTGGCGTAAAATAAAGCCTGTTGCCACAATATCTTGGGGCATATTTACCGGTTTAGAGCAATAAAGTCCCATAAACCGCCCCGATTTCGCAAATTGAGGCTGAATTTGTCGAATTTGTCGACAACAGCCGGCGTTTTCGGCGCGGTTTTTGTTTTCCGTCCTCACTACTTGCAATTTTTTCACTTATCTACTATAATGTTCCTATACTAATATATAAGGAGTTACCCGTATGTACGAACAGCCTTACAATCCCTATCAGCGTAATATCGGTATCGTCAAGGATTATTTCAAGACGCCGAGCGTTCTGGCGCTCGCGTTTCTGAATATCGCTGCGATTGTGACATCCTTTGTCACGGCTTTGGTATCCGCCGAAGTTATCCGCACGCTTGCCGAAAGAGCCGTCGATTATTATGACGGTATCGTGCTGCAAATTTTTGGCAGCCAAACGCTCAAGGATTTTTCTCAGTATCTTCATGAAACAGCCGGACAGTCAAGTGCGCTGTCGATGCTCAGTTCGGCATCGATTCTGAGCATTTTGAGCATTATCGCGCTTTTCCTGATTTACTTCAAGAGCCGCAGCAGCCGGCCCGATGCGTCGCCGCACGCAGGCGTGATGATTCTTTATGTCATCGCGATTCTGTCGCTGATCGGCTGTATTATCATGTCGCTTTTGCTGGTCGCCGCCATTGCGCTTAATTTCTATCTTTATTCCCTGATAAAGAGCCGCACCGAAATAACCTTTACGATACCGCGGGGTAATATTACCTACAGCCTTGACACAAGCACCCTCCTCACGATTGCGATTGCCTGCACGATTGCGATTGTGATTGTCATATTCCTGATGCTGTTCTTCAATATCAACCACCTCCGCTACATCGGCTCCGTTAAGAACAGTATGTCGTCGGTCGAGCTGAGCCGCAAGGGCGCAAAGCCCTACGGCGTATTCTGTGTGATTCTCGCCGTCTTTGCCGGACTGGGCTGTATTGCCTCTATTCCCTCATTGTTCAGCGGCGGATCGGGGCTTTTATCCGGGCTGGGCTACAAAAAGGACGTTACCGTTCTGCGCGTATGCTCGATACTGATGCAGGCGATCACCTGTGCGGCGCTGGTTATGAAAGCGAAAATCGCCCTCGGCTACGCGAAATATATCGACGAGAAAAAGTTCGGCTATAACGAGCCGGAGAGTTCTGCGCCCTATATTCCTGCTCAGCAGACGCCCTACAGCTATCTCGCCGGGTCAAAATCCGCGACTCCCGATGATGATGTAAACCCCTACCTGGATGAAAAAAAGCAGCCGACCTGTCCTGCCTGCGGCGCTCCCGTTGACGAAAATGCTCCCTTCTGCGGCCAGTGCGGCTCTAAGCTCTGATTGTATCAAAACCGCTCCTAAAAAAGGGGCGGTTTTATACAAAACAATTGATTTTTCTGTCCGTATATATTGATTTTTCTGTCCGTATATAATATAATAATCAATAGGTATCTGTTTGAATTTTTTTAAGGAGGCTCAATATGTACGAAAACAATCTTGCAAAACAGTATTTTTCCACCAAGGGCACTGTCAAAGCAGTAGTCGCCCTGAAGGTCATCAGCGCAGTGCTGATAATTACCCTTATCATTTTAGCATTGGCATCGGGCAGCTCCAATCTCGGCTTTAGTTTATTGGGGGGCGTTCGGGGAATCGGCACTATTGCAACGGGCATGGTGATGCTCTATTTTCTCCCGTTGTTTATTCTTATCGGTATGGCAATCGTCTGGGCGGTTTCACTCAGCCGTTCATCATCCCCTGAAAGCGACGGCTCGCTGCTGCGTTCCTCCGCCGCGGCTTCGCTGGCGTTATCCTCTGTCGGATTTTTCGCCTTGCTGGGCTTGATTCTGATGCTTATCGGCTCTATCAGCACTGCAAGTGGATTCAGCTCTTTTTCAAGCAGTTCGATGGACGGCGTTTTGATTGCCTCTCTGATTCTGTCCTGCATCGGTTTTCTCGCGCTGTTGCCGACCGCTATCTCACGCATGGTATTCTACCGCAGCGTGCAGAAATCCATGAACAGCGACAGATACACGGCGAACGGTGCTTCCTTATATGCAATCACGAAGATTATCAACGCGGTCGTCAAAGCGGGCTTCGGCGTTGTTATGATTATCCTTATCACAAAAATGAATGGTGCAGCTGCGTCGATAATTATTACGTTTGTCTGTGCCGCTGTTGCCTTTTTCATCGGAGCAGCCGGCAATATTGTCGAAGCAAAGCTGGCGTCAGACTATAAAAAATCCGCGCCTGTCGCTCCCGCAAATGTCAGTGGCTATCCCTATCAGGCGCCGGAAAATCCTACCTACGGATACAGCGCTCCTGCCTATCCGCAGACCCCTCCCGAGGGCAACGGCTACAATCCCTATGTCAGCTCCGCTCCCCCGACCTGTCCGAACTGCGGCTCGCCCGTCAACCCCGGCAGCCCCTTCTGCGGTCATTGCGGAACAAAGCTATAAAAAATCTATCATGTATAAAGAAACCGCGGGAGCGTTTGCTCTCGCGGTTGTTTTATGCCTTTTATCGCAGGAAGCCGTTGATGATTTGCTCCTCCGCCTCGGCTTCGGTCAAGCCTAGGGTCATCAGCTTTACCAGCTGTTCGCCTGCGATTTTTCCGATTGCCGCTTCGTGTACCAGCGACGCGTCGACGTTGTTCGCCTCCAGCGCGGGGACGGCGAGGATTTTGCCGTTATCCATGATGATGGAATCGCACTCGGTGTGTCCCTTGCACTCGGCGTTGCCGGCAATCTTCAAATCCAGCCGCTGGAAGGAATCATCTCTCGCGACGCCGCGCGACACGATGTCCGCGCTCGAGCCCTTGCCGTTGAGGCTGACGGTATAAACGCTCTCGGCTCTCTGGTCACCGTGGGTCATCAGCCGCTCTCTGACGACGAGCTTCGCGCCGTCCTTCAGCTCGGCGACCGTGGTGCGGACGGTATCGTCGACGCCCTTGATTTGCACCATCTCCATCTCGCAGTAGCTGCCGTCCTCCATATACACCTCGGTGACGGGGTTGAGGATGCGCTTGCCTGAGCCGTCGCCCGAGCCGTAATGCTTCTCGGCATAGCGGACGCGGGAATTTTTTCCGACATAAAAGCGGTGGATGCCGTCGTGTTGGGAATCATGCGCGCCGCAGTTGTTGATGCCGCAGCCCGCGACAATCTCCACGTCGGCGTTGTCGCCGATGTAAAAATCGTTATAGACCTTTTCTTTCAGCCCGCTCTCAGTCATGACGACGGGGATGTGGACGGTCTCGTTTTTGGTATTCGGTTTGATAAATATATCAATGCCGCTGACGGTTTCCTTGGGGACAATCTCGATATTTGCGCTGGACTGCCGTCCGATAGACTGACTGTTAGAGCGGATATTGTACGCGCCTGTGGGAACGCCCGACAAATCGGCGATTTCTTTCAATAAATCCAGTTGTATTTCATTCAGTTCCATGCGCTTAACTCCTTACTCCCTGACACTTCGATACCGCCGACGGCGTACCGATCAAACCAGGCAGAACCTTTTCTTTTTCGCCCTGCTGCACCAGTCTGCCGTTTTCGAGGACGATGATCTCGTCCGCGATATTCAAGATTCGCTCCTGATGGGAGATAATCAGGATGGAGCGGTTGCTGATTTCCTCGCGCTGGGCGCGGAATACGTCAATCAGGTTGTTGAAGCTCCAGAGGTCGATACCCGCCTCCGGCTCATCAAACAGGGTGAGCATGGACTTTCTCGCGAGGACAGACGCAATCTCGATGCGCTTTAGCTCGCCGCCCGAAAGGCTCGCGTTGACCTCGCGATGGATATAATCCTTCGCGCACAGACCGACCTGTGACAGATAGGCGCACGCCTCGGTCAGGGACAGCTCTTTACCCGCCGCAAGACGAATCAAATCCTCCACCCGGATTCCCTTAAAGCGGACAGGCTGCTGGAACGCAAAGGCGATTCCCTTGCGCGCGCGTTCGGTAATGCTCAGCCCGGTGATATCCTCGCCGTTGAAAAGTATCTGTCCCGCCGAGGGCTTTTCGATTCCCGCAATCAGCTTTGCGAGGGTGGATTTTCCGCCGCCGTTGGGGCCTGTGATCACAAATAACTTTCCGTCGGGTATCTCGAGCGAGATATCCGTGAGGATTTCTTTATCCGCTCCGTCTGTATCAACCTTAAAGGAAAGGTTGTTGATTTTCAGCATAGCTGTTCCTCCTGTGCATGGTTCAGTCAGTTTTTGATTATACAACAAAATTTTGATTTTGTCCATCAAAAATGAATTCGTTAACGTATTTCAGAAAGCAAAGGGCTGTCGCATTCTTCATGCGGCAGCCCTTGTTCAATAATCGATAATTTGAGAATATCCCCTGCTTCACCTACTACAAGCCGGGAATCATGCCGATTTTCTGCAAAAATTCGCCGCTGATGTCGCTTGCCGCCGACAGAATACTATCGGAAGCATAATTGCTCATTACCGCGATATAAAAGTCCAACTGCGGGGCGTACATCACGCACGACAAAAAGCACGGAATACTGCCCGTATGGAAATAGACAGGCGTCGTTGCGGTATGGTTAATCATCAGCCCGTAGCCGTAGGACGAATAACCGTTGTCGCCCTCGCAGTGTTCGGTAATCATCTTCTGATACATTTCGCCGCTCAGCACCCTGCCGCCGTGGAGCGCAACCGTCCATTTGTATAAATCCTTCGGGCTTGCCATCATATCGCCGCAGCCGAACGCAACGCCGTTATAGCCGAGCAGTTCAAATTCGCCCGTGCGGTGATAGCCGACCGCGACAGTCGCCCCGGGGTTGTCATAGTTTTCCATGAAGCCCGCCGTTTCCATGCCGAGCGGCTCAAAGAAGTTTGTCCCGAGATAGTCAAAATAGCTGACTCCGCTGACTTTTTCGATAATCTCGCCGAGCAAAAAGTAGTTTGAGTTGCAGTAGCTGAACCGCTCGCCCTGTTCAAACAACAAGTCCTGCGCGAAAATCCAGTCCCTCAGCGCTGCGCGGTTCTCTTCAAAGCTGTTATCCTCGCCGACGCCGGCGATAAGAATATCCGAGTCCGCCGTGATTTCATAGCCGTTATCGTCATATTCGCGGACATAATCGGGGATTCCGCTCTGCATGGAGAGCAGGTTGTGAACCGTGATTTGAGCGCCGACGGTATACTCGGGAAAATACAGCGACAGCGTATCGTCGAGGGTCATTTTTCCCTCTTCGCAGAGCTTCAAAATCGCCGCGGCGGTAAACTGCTTTGTATTCGACGCGATATGGTAAACCACATCGGCTGAATTGTCGATATCCTCTGCTTTGTTTGCCTTGCCTGCGCCGCCGGAATAGACCTCCTCGCCGCGGTAAACGATATACACCGCGCCCTTGCAGTCATGCCCGGTAAGGCTTTCCTCTATCATGCCGGCAACCGCCTCGCGCATTTCGTCGCTGACGACGGTCTCCGCCTCTGTCGGCGGCTCGGTCGCGATTGTTTCCTCGGCAGTAGCTTGCTCCTCACCGCAGGCGGTCATAATACCCGCCGTCAGTATCAGCGCCAAAAATAATGCGAATAATCGTTTCATCTTTCTGCCTTTCTGTATTTTTGTAAGCGTTTCGTAATAAACTGGGCGCATAATCCCGTGAACGCGCCCGCCAGACAGCCCGATACGATCAGGAACGGATAGTACAGCAGGAGCTGCGGGGTTTGCAGGATGATAAGCGCCGCCGCCATCTGTCCCGTGTTGTGCATGACGGCGCCGATGACAGAAGTCATCCAGATATGCTTTTCGTCAATCACCTTTTTCAGCGGGAACATCGCGAGCAGGCAAAGCAGCGTACCTGCCGCGCTGTAAATCAGCGCCATGAAATTGCCCGTAAAAACCGCGCCGAGCAGAATACGGATCGCCGCTATCATCGCGACCTCGTGCGGGCGGTAATGATAGACCGCGTATACGGTTATGATGTTCGCAAAGCCGGGTTTTATACCGGGAATCGGAAAAGGATAGGGAATTTGTAATTCGACGACGAAGATAATCAGCGCCGCCGCCGTCAGCAGCGCAAGCTCGGTTAATCTTTTGACCTTCATACTATCTCGTCAGCGCGTCCACATCGGCAGTATCGCCGGTGAACTCAATCACCATACGATGCGGCAGACATACAATCGGCATGGTCGAGCTTTTCAGCCAACCCATTTTGACGCAGGTTTGGTCGGGACAATCCGCAGCTTTGACGCGGATTTGGCTGTCCTTGATTTCGACGGTGTTGACATGACCGCCGTACACAATGTCAAAGGTCGTGTCCTTTGCGGTACGCAGGTCAATCGCGTAAAGCGTCTCGCCGTCCGACACGATTCGCACGGTGCTTTTCGGCTGTGCCGTCAGCACCAGCACCGAGCAGACGACCCCGACGAGGAACACCGCCGCGATGATTCCTCCGATAACTTTATACTTCATCCTATCCTCCGAATGATGTTCTGCCCTTATTCTATCACCCTGTCACAGGAATGTAAACAAAAATATCGGCGCTTCCGAAATATCCTCCATAGAAATCAGGTGCGGACAGCGTCCGCCCTTCACTCTTCACTCTTCCTTCTTCGTTCTTCACTCTAAATGATATTTGACTATCCTTTCTCTTTGTGCTAGGATGGAGCTATGAAAAAAACGACTTGTATTTTACTCTGTATATGGATGGTATTATCGCTGACCTCCTGCAAAAACACGGCAGAAGAAACCGCATCCTTTGAGGCGATGGACACCGTGATGTCCTTAAAGGTTTACGGCGGCGACGGTATCTGCGGCACGCTTGAAGCGCGGGCGCATGAGCTGGACGAGCTTCTGTCCTCCGCAGATACGGACAGCGAAATCTACCGCCTGAATAAAAACGGCACGGCGCGGCTGACCGGCGACGCGCTCACGCTGATCAACCGTTCGTTAAGCCTGTCGGCTGAGACGGACGGCAGCTTTGACATGACCGTTTATCCCGCCGTGTGCGCGTGGGGCTTTATCTCAGGCAATTACCAAATCCCCGACGGCAAAACGCTCGACGCGCTGGCGCAGAATATCGACTACCGTCAGGTGTCTGTCAACGGCGATTCCGTCAGCCTGCCCGAAAATGCTGCAATCGACCTCGGCGCGGTCGCGAAGGGCTACCTTGCCGACGAATGTGCAGATATCCTCGGCGGCAGCGGCGCCTCCTGCGCCGTGCTGAACCTCGGCGGGACGATTCTGCTGTACGGCGCGGCGTTCAAGGTCGGTGTTGCCGACCCCGAAAATCCTGCGGGATACTTCGGTTATCTCTCCTGCGGCGAGGGCGTTGTCGCGACCTCCGGCGGGTACGAGCGTTATTTTGAGCAGGACGGCGTGCGCTATATCCATATTCTCGACCCGAAAACCGCCAAGCCCGTAGACAACGGCACGCTGTCGGTGACGATTTTCTCCGATGACGGCGTGCTGAGCGACGCATTATCCACCGCTCTGTTCGTCATGGGAATCGACAAGGCAACGGCGTACTATCAAAATCACGACGGCTTTGACTTCATCCTCCTGACGGATGACGGTAAGCTCTATGTCACCGAGGAAATCTACGACCGTTTTTCCCTCGCGGACGGCTGCTCCTACCAACTCAAAAAGGTCAAAAAATAACCGCTGAAAGGAAATGTTATGCGCAAAACCTCCCGCACGGGGTCATTCTTCCTCGTGTTACTGTTCAATATTTTTCTCAACTTCCGCCTGACCGTCCCGGGATGGATTCTGCTGGTTCTGCACTTCATCATCCCGCAGTATATCAAGTGGTGGTACTGCCTCGCCTATTTCGGCGCGTTTCTGCTGTATATGCTGATATGGATGCTGATTCTCCGCGCGTTGGGCGGCTGGGTCAGCACCGCAAAGCCCGCGCCGCCGATCGAGAATAAAAACCCGTATTCCTCGAAGGGCTATGTGCCGCTCAAAGACCAAATTCAAAACAAAAATCCCTATTCCGCAAAAGGCGATACGCCGGCAACAAAATCTCCCGAAAAAACTAATCCTAATGACGCGCCGTAGCCGATATGATAAAGCTCCCGCCTCTGTCCGCCGGCAGGGGCGTTTTTTGTGCTAAATGCAGTAAAATTCAACCATTTTATTTACAATTTATCTATTGCGTTTTGCGGTGGCTATGTAGTATACTTAATGTGTAAGATTATATCCCCATTTATTACATATTTTTAGGAGGAAATCATTATGGGTCTTATTAAAGCCGCGTTAGGCTCCGCGGGCGGCGTATTAGCCGACCAGTGGAAAGAATACTTCGTCTGTGATGCACTGCCGAAGGAGGTTCTCGCGCGCAAGGGCGAAAAGAAAACATCCGGCCGTTCATCCAACACCAAGGGCAGCGATAACGTCATTTCCGACGGTTCGGGTCTTGTTGTCGCGGACGGTCAGTGCGCTATCATCACCGACCAGGGCCGCGTCGCTGAAATCTGCGCCGAGCCGGGCGAGTATACCTACAACTCCCTGACCGAGCCGTCGCTCTTTACCGGCAAGTTCGGCGAGGCAGTCAAAAACACCTTTAAGAATATCGGCAAGCGCTTTACCTACGGCGGCGAGCCTCCGAAGGATCAGCGCGTCTATTACTTCAACACCAAAGAGATGATGGAAAACCTCTTCGGCACCGCGAACCCCGTACCGTTCCGCGTAGTCGACAGGAATGTCGGACTTGACCTCGACGTTTCCATCCGCTGCTCGGGTCTGTACAGCTACACTATCTCCGACCCGATCCTCTTCTACACCAACGTCTGCGGCAACTTCCAGAGCGGCGATTATCCGCGCTCGGAGCTTGACAAGCAACTCAAGACGGAGTTTATCTCCAATCTGCAGCCCGCGTTCGGCAAGCTCTCCGACCTTGAGATGCGCCCGAACCAGATTCCGAACCACACTGAAGAGCTTTGCGACGCGATGAACGAAGCCCTCACCCAGAAGTGGGGCGAGCTGCGCGGTTTAAAAGTCGTTTCCATCGCCATCAACTCCCTGACCCTCCCGGACGAGGATATGGAGATGATCAAGCAGATGCAGCGTACCGCGGCATTCAGAGATCCCACCATGGGCGCGGCTCACATTGTCGGCGCTCAGGGCGACGCGATGCGTACCGCTGCCGGTAATGAGGGCGGCGCGATGGCAGGCTTCATGGGCATGGGCATGGCGATGAACGCCGGCGGCATGAATCCCCAGAACCTCTACGCGATGGGCGCTCAGCAACAGCAACAGGCAGCGCAGCAGCAGGCTCCTGCCGCCGGCGCGCCGCAGGGTGATTCGTGGACCTGTCCGCAGTGCGGCAAGCCCGCAACCGGCAAATTCTGCATGGAATGCGGCACAAAGAAGCCCGATGCCGGCAACGGCTGGACCTGCCCTCAGTGCGGCACCGTAAACAAGGGCAAGTTCTGCAACGAGTGCGGCGCGAAGAAGCCCGAGGGCGCTCCCACCTACAAGTGCGACAAGTGCGGCTGGGAACCCGAGGATCCGCATAACCCGCCGAAGTTCTGCCCCGAGTGCGGCGACGTCTTCGACGACAACGATAAGCAATAATCTTGACTGCGCCCTTCTTCTTTGGGGAAGGGCGTTTTCACATAGCAGATTAACTAATAACTACCAACTACTGACTACCAACTATCGAAGGAGTGATATTTTGGCACTGCAAGAATACAAATGTCCCTGCTGCGGCGGTGCGATTTCGTTTGACAGCACCCTGCAAAAGATGAAATGCCCCTACTGCGACACCGAGTTCGATGTCGAGGCGCTGCGCGGGTATGACGAGGACTTAAAGGACGAAGGCTCGGACGACCTTGAATGGAACACCGACGCCGGCTCACAGTGGAGTACCAACGAAGAAGGCTCGCTGCGCACCTACGTCTGCAAAAGCTGCGGCGGCGAAATCATCTGCGACGAGAATACCGCCGCGACCGAATGTCCCTACTGCAACAACCCCGTCGTTATGATGAATCAGCTCAAGGGCAACCTCAAGCCCGACTACGTTATCCCCTTCAAGCTTGATAAAAAAGCGGCGGTGGAGGGTCTGTCAAAACACCTCACGGGCAAGTTCCTGCTCCCGAAGGTTTTCAAGGATCAGAACCATCTCGACGAGGTCAAGGGCGTATACGTTCCGTTCTGGCTCTTTGACGCGGACGCGGACGCGGATATCCGCTATCGCGCGACCCGTACCCGTATGTGGTCGGATTCCGACTATAATTATACCGAAACAAGCTACTTCTCCATCTACCGCGCGGGCGGTATCGGCTTTGACCATGTTCCCGTCGACGGCTCCACCCACATGGCGGACGATTTGATGGAGAGCGTCGAGCCGTTCAACTTTGACGGGGCGGTGGACTTTCAGACCGCGTACCTTGCGGGCTACCTCGCGGATAAATACGACGTTGACGCCGAGCAAAGCATCAACCGCGCCAACGACCGCGTCAAGGCATCGACCGAGGATGCGTTCCGCAACACCGTTCAGGGCTATGCGACCGTCACTCCCGAAGCCACCAACATCCGCCTGCATAACGGCAAAACCAAATACGCCCTTTATCCCGTGTGGATTCTGAACACCACCTATAAGGACGAAAAATACACCTTCGCCATGAACGGTCAGACCGGCAAATTCGTCGGCAACCTGCCCACCGACTGGGGCAAGTTCTGGCGCTTCGGTGCGCTGATTACCGCAATCGTCTCCGCCCTGATTTACGGCGGAATGTGGCTGTGGCAGCTGCTGTAAGGAGGGAAAACATGAAAACGACGAAAAGAGTATGCTCCCTCCTGTTTGTAATTGCGATTCTGCTGACCGTCGCGGTGCTTCCCGCATCCGCCGAGCCTACGAGCGACGGCAGACTGATTGTCGATAACGCGGATTTATTTAACGATGCGCAGGAGGCTGAGCTGAAAACCCTCGCCCAAGAGAACGGCAAAAAGCAGGATTGCGATATCATCGTGTACACCACCAAAAGCCTTGACGGCTATTCCGCACAGTCCTACGCCGACTACTGCCACATCAACAACTACAACGATAACTCCGTTTTACTGCTGATTTGCGTTGCGGGCGGCGAGGGAGAACGCGACTTCCATATTTCGACCCACGGCGACTGTATCAAAAAGCTGAAGGACAGCGAATTGGAAGATATTAAAAACGCGATTCTCCCCTATCTGCAAGGCGGCGATTATTACACGGCGGCAAAGACTTATATCAATCAGTCCGTCGAATACATGGCTCCGCATTTGAAATGGTATATGCTTCCGATAGCGATTCTGATTGGCTTCGCGATTGCGATGCTGATTATGAACGGAATCCGCAAAAAGCTGAAGACCGTACAGATGCAGAGCGGCGCGGCGAATTATGTCCGTCAGGACAGCATGAACATCACCCAGTCGCGCGACACTTATCTCTACTCCACCGTCGCACGCACCAGGAGAGCAAAAGAATCTTCGGGCAGCAGTACCCATTCCACCGGCGGCGACTCCTTCGGCGGCTCCGGCGGCAAATTCTGAGAAAATCAATAAGCTACATAAAAAACCGCATCCCGAGGGATGCGGTTTTGCTTTTTATACTAATCTCAATTAAAAAATGGACTTAGATTAACGAGGATGATTTTCGCAAGACGAGGCGAAGGACGCAGGCTGGCGCCTGTCAAGTCCGACAACGAAGTATTGCGGAAATCAGACCGTTAAGATTGTCTACCTTTTATTTGAGTTTAGTATTAAACCACTTGGAAAATGTAAAATTTCAGATAGTCCGTTTCCTCCACGCCCCAGAGAATCGGGTGGTCGGCGCTCTGCTGGCGGCACTCGATTTGCCGCAGGCTGACGTTCGCGTCCTGCGCCGCGGAAAAGAGCATTTTGCGGAACAAATCGTCACGCATAAAGTGCGAGCAGCTGCACGTCGCGAGGTAGCCCCCGCGCGGCAGGAGCTTCATCGCCTTTAAGTTGATTTCCTTATATCCGCGCTCGGCAGATTTGGTCGTCGAGCGGGATTTGGTGAACGCGGGAGGGTCGAGGATAATCATATCGTAGTCGTGCTGCTTTTTCTCTGCCATTTCGGTCAGCAAATCGAACACATCCGCCTTGACGAAGTCGATATTCTCAAAGCCGTTGAGGGCGGCGTTGCGCTTCGCCATATCGACCGCCGTCTGAGAGATATCCACCGCCGTCACATGCGCGGCGGTCGTCGCGGCGTTTAAGGCGAATGCTCCCGTATGGGTAAAGCAGTCCAGCACACGCTTTCCGCTCGCGATTTTCGCGACCGCACGGCGGTTGTACTTCTGGTCGAGGAAGAAGCCGGTTTTCTGACCGTTCACATAATCGACGATATAGCGGATACCGTTCTCGATAATTTCCACCTCGCCGTTGAGGTCTGTCCGCAGACCGTCCGTTTTATAAAAGCCCGTGTATTCGTCCAGCCCCTCGAGCGCGCGCACCTTCACGTCGTTGCGCTCATAAATCGCGTCGATTTGACAGCCGCGCTGACGGAGCGAATCCGTCAGATTGCGGAAAATCATGTCTTTGATACGGTCGATTCCCAGCGACAGCACCTGCACGACCAGTATGTTCTCAAATTTATCTACCGTCAGCCCGGGAAAGCTGTCTGCCTCGCCGAAAATCAGGCGGCAGGAGGAAAAGTCCCCGCCCATTACCGTCTCGCGGTAATCCAGCGCGTAGTCGATACGGCGGCGGTAAAACGCCTCGTCGAATCTGTCGTTCGGATTCTTCGAGATAATCCGCACGCGGATTTTACTGTTGTCGTTGATATATCCTGAGCCGAGGTACTTGCCCTTCTCGGTCAAGACGTCGACGATATCGCCGTTTTCATAGCTGCCGTCGATATTCTTGATTTCATCAAAATAGACCCAGATATGCCCGCCCTTGATGAATTTCTCGCATTTTTTGCTGACGGTCACCTTCGGATAATTTCTGTCCATACGTCAAATCCTTTTTCGTTGTTATACTAATTTCTAATAAAAAGCTTAAAAAAGATATTAGTGGAAAATTTCGTAGAACGAGGCGGAGGACGCAGGCAGGCTGGCGCCTGTCAAGTCCGACAACGAAGTTATACGGGATTTTACGCATTTATAGAAATTAGTATTAAACCTATTATAGCGTTTCTCACGAGAAGAATCAACAAAGATTTTTTTCGTCACAGGAATGAGCATGGAATGATACAATTGTCCGGGCGTGACATACGTGTCAACTACCAACCAACAACCACCAACTACCAACTACTTCTCCTTCGGCTTTGAGAGCAGACCCGCCGTCAGCGAGAAGATGATTGCCGCGCCGACACCTGCCGACGCCGAGGAGAGCGCGCCCGTCAGAATCCCCATCGCGCCGTCGGTATCGACCGCGTCGCGCACGCCCTGCGCCATCAGATGACCAAAGCCCGACAGCGGAACGCTCGCTCCCGCGCCGCCGAAATCGGCAATTACGCCGTACACCCCGATTGCCGAGAGGACGACGCCCGCGACAACATAGCCCGTCAGAATCCGGGCGGGAGTGAGCTTTGTTTTATCAATCAAAATCTGGCCGATCAGGCACAGCGTACCGCCGACCAAAAACGCATTTACAAACCGCATGAATCAAAACTCCCTTGATTTTTTGTTTCCCTGTTATTTTTTCACATAAGAGAGTAAATATACATATTGAAAAATTGCAATTATAATGTTAATATATAGGGTGAGGTATTTTTGATACTTACAATCATTTGAGGCATAAATCCGAAATAACAGTTCAAAGGGGGAATTCCAATGGCGGAACTCAGCTTTCCCAAGCGGCCCTATCCCACGCGGGGAGGGGTTCACGCTCCGCACAACAAGAATACCGCGCATCAGCACAGCCTGATGATGCCTGTCCCGAAGATGGTCGCCCTGCCCATGAACCAGCATATCGGCGCGCCGTGCGTGCCGCTGGTGAAGCCCGGCGATACGGTAGAGGTTGGACAGTGTATCGCACGCAGCGACGCGTTTGTCAGCGCGCCCATCCACGCGAGTGTGTCGGGCACGGTCAAAAAAATCGATAAAATCACCATGCCCGACGGCAGCAAGCGGGACGCTGTCTTTATCGAGAGCGACGGCGAACAGCGTATCTCATCCGAGGTAAAGCCGCCCGAGGTCAACAGCAAATCCGACCTGATTACCGCCGTGCGCGAATCGGGTCTGGTCGGACTCGGCGGCGCGGGCTTTCCGACCGCCGTCAAGCTGAACATTCCCGCCGACAAGCACGTCGATACCATGATTGTCAACGTCGCGGAGTGCGAGCCTTACATCACCTCCGACCACCGCGAGGCGCTCGAAAACAGCTGGGACATCATCTCCGGCATTATGACGGTCAAGGAATTTCTTGACATCCATCGCGTGATTATCGGCATTGAGAACAACAAGCCCGACGCAATCAAGGCGCTGCGCGAAATCGCGGAAAGCCACACAGCGGGCGACGGCGAGATTTGCGTGCTGCCGCTCAAAGCGACTTATCCGCAGGGCGCGGAAAAAGTCCTGATTAAGGCGTGTACGGGACGCGAGGTCCCCGCCGGCGGTCTGCCGTCCGACGCGGGCTGTCTGGTCATGAACGTCGGCTCTATCGCCTTCATTTCCCGCTATCTCAAGACGGGAATGCCGCTGGTCTCCCGGCGGCTGACGGTTGACGGCTCGGCTATCAAAAATCCCGCGAATGTCATCGTCCCCATCGGCACGCCGATCAAGGACGTTATCGAATTCGTCGGCGGCTATAAGGAAGAGCCGCGCAAGCTGTTGATGGGCGGCCCGATGATGGGCATTTCCCTGCCGAACGACGATTTGTATATCTTAAAACAAAATAACGCGATCCTCGCCTTTGGTGAAAAGGAAGCGCGTCTGAGCGAGCCGTCCGCGTGCATCCGCTGCGGCAAATGCGTGTCCGCGTGTCCGATGCGCCTGATGCCGCTGGAGCTTGCGAACGCCTCCGAGCGCAAGGATGATGAATCGCTCAAGCGCCTGAACGCCATGAACTGCATGGAATGCGGCTGCTGCGCGTTTACCTGTCCCGCAAAGCGCTACCTTGTACAGAGCATCCGCGAGGGCAAGGCGTATCTCAATCAAAAGAAGCGCGAGCAAATCGCGCAGAACAAGGGAGGGAAGAAGTAATGGACAATAAGCTCTATGTATCCTCCTCCCCGCATATACGCGACAACAACAGCACCCGCCGCATTATGCTTGACGTAATCATCGCGCTGATGCCAACCTCAATTGCCGCGTGCATTATCTTCGGCTTCCGCTCGGCGGTACTGATTGCGATTTGCGTTTCGACCTGCGTTCTGCTCGAATACGCGTCGCGCAAAATCATGAAGCGCAATACCACCATCGGCGATTTATCCGCCGTTGTAACGGGTCTGCTGCTCGCGCTGAATCTTCCCGTCGACATCAACCCGCTGATAGCGATGTTCGGCTGTTTGGTCGCGATTGTCGTGGTCAAGCAGATGTTCGGCGGTATCGGCATGAACTTTGTCAACCCCGCGCTTGCGGCGCGTATCGTCCTTCTGGTATCGTTCCCTAGCTCGATGATGCACTGGGTAACTGCCGCAGGCGCTCCCGCGGCGGCTCAGATCGACGCCGCCACCTCCGCAACTCCCTTGGCGGCCCCGGCAGGTACATACTCCTACATTGATTTATTGATCGGCCGCTGCGGCGGCTCCATCGGCGAGGTCTGCGCGGCGGCGCTGATTCTCGGCGGCGTCTATCTCGTGATTCGCCGCGTCATCAGCCCGATTATCCCGTGCGTCTATCTCGCGACGGCGGCGCTGATGTCGCTGGCGTTCGGCTTGGATCCGCTGTATCAGCTGCTCTCGGGCGGTCTGCTGCTCGGCGCGATCTTCATGGCGACCGACTACACCACCTCGCCCGTCACAAACTGGGGCAAGGTCATTTACGCCGTCGGCTGCGGTCTGCTGACCATGCTGCTGCGTACCTACTCCAATATGCCCGAGGGCGTGTCGTTCTCCATCCTGCTGATGAACATTCTTGTTCCCCATATCGAGCGGTTGACCGCTCCCCGCACACTGGGCTATGTGAAAAAGGCAAAGGGGGAAAAGAAATGAAAAAGAAGCTAAACGCAAAAGCGATTCTGATTCCCACCGTTTCTCTGTTTCTGATTTGTCTTGTCGTCACGGCGCTGCTGGCGTTGACCGACAACGCCACCGCCAAAAAGATTGCCGAGAATGAAGCAAAGAGCAAACAGGAGAGTATGTTCTCCGTTCTGCCCGGCGCGGCGGACTTCGACGAAATCGAAGCCGACGTCATGTATCTCGGCAAGGACAAGGACGGTAAAACCGTCGGCTACGCCATTTCCACCGCGTCCCAAGGCTACGGCGGTCAGGTCAAGGTGATGACCGGTATCGGCACCGACGGCAGCATCGTCGGCGTAGACGTATTCTATAATGACGACGAAACCCCGGGCCTCGGCAAGAACACCTCTAAGGAAAGCTTCCGCGACCAGTATAAGGGGCTTTCCGCAAAAGAAAGTATTTCGGTCAGCAAGGACAGCTCGAGCGGTCAGACCGTCGACGCTGTGACCTCGGCGACCATCAGCTCACGCGCCGTCACCAAAGCGGTCAACGAAGCGTGTCAGCTTTATAACGACTATTCACAAAAGGAGGCGAAGTGATGGAAAAGCGCAGTTATCTCAAGGAATTTACCAAGGGTATCGTAAAAGAAAACCCCGTCCTCTGTCTGGTGCTCGGCACCTGTCCGACCCTCGCGGTTACCACCTCCGCCTTCAACGCTATCGGCATGGGTGTTGCGGCGACCGCTGTTCTGATCTGCTCCAACGCGGTTATCTCCGCGCTGCGCAGATTCATCCCCGATAAGGTTCGTATTCCCGCATATATCACGATTATCGCGGGCTTTGTCACAATCGTGCAAATGATTGTCAAGGCGTATGCCCCCGCAATCAACGACTCCCTCGGCATCTATCTGCCGCTGATTGTCGTTAACTGTATCATCCTCGGGCGCGCCGAGATGTTCGCGGGCAAAAACCCCGTCATCCCCTCCATCCTCGACGGTCTCGGGATGGGCGTCGGCTTTACGGCGGCGCTGCTTTTGATGGGTATTATCCGCGAGCTGCTCGGCTCGGGTGCGATCTTCGGAATCCAGCTTCTGCCCGTTCAGATACTGATATTCATTCTGCCTCCCGGCGGCTTCTTCGTGTTCGGTATGCTGATTATGCTCGCGAACAAGCTGAATACCCGCGCGGGCAAGAAGGTCAAGTCCACGCCGTGCGACGGCTGTCCGATGGCGGCAAGCTGCTCGCAGAAATCCTGTGAAAACGGTGAAAAGGAGGCGGCTGAAAATGTTGGTTAAGTCCCTCGTCGCCGTATTCCTCGCGGCTATCCTCACCGAAAACTACGTCCTGTGCAAGTTCCTCGGCATCTGTCCGTTCCTCGGCGTATCCAAAAAGCTCAATACCGCCGTCGGAATGAGCGTCGCGGTCACCTTTGTCATGGTGCTGGCGACCGCCGTCACTTATCCGATTTATATGTACATCCTCGTTCCCTCGGGAATCGAATACCTCCAGACCGTGCTGTTCATTCTGATTATCGCGGGTCTGGTACAGCTTGTTGAAATCATTCTCAAAAAATACATGCCCCCGCTCTATCAATCGCTGGGCATTTATTTGCCGCTGATTACCACCAACTGCGCCGTACTCGGCGTGACCATGCTGGTTCTGCAAAAGGCAGACAGCACCACCGCCTATGACTACACCTACCTCCATGCCCTTGTCAACGCGCTGGGCGCAGGCATCGGCTTCCTGGTCGCGATGGTCATGTTTGCGGGCGTGCGCGGAAGACTGGAGAGCGCGGATATTCCGAAATCGCTCAAGGGTCTGCCCATCACCCTCGTATCAGCCGCCCTCACCTCGCTGTCCTTCCTCGGATTTGCGGGCGTGGTCGATAAGCTGATACCGCTCGCGTAAGGAGGTAACGGCATGAATACGATTGTACTTGCAATTTGCCTTGTCGCGGGCATCGGTCTGCTGATTGGCTTGATTCTGTCCGTCGCCTCTATCGTCATGGCGGTGCCGAAGGACGAAAAGGCGGAAAAAATCCTCGAGGCGCTTCCCGGCGCGAACTGCGGCGCGTGCGGCTTTTCGGGCTGCTCCGGCTATGCCGACGCGCTCTCTAAGGGCAAGGCGGAGGTCGGTCTCTGCGCGCCCGGCGGAGAAGGCTGTGCAAAGGAAATCTCCGGGATTCTCGGCGTTTCCGCGGGCAGCATGGAGAAAAAGGTCGCCGTCGTCCACTGTATGGGCTCGCTCGACAACACCTCTTATAAGGCGGAATACAACGGCGTCAGGAGCTGCTCCGCCGCCGTGAAAATCGGCGGAGGTCTGACCGCCTGCTCGTTCGGCTGTATGGGTCTGGGCGACTGTGAGGCGGCGTGTCCCTATGACGCGATCCACGTCTGCAACGGCGTTGCGGTCGTCGACGCGGATAAGTGCAAGGCTTGTTCGATGTGCGTCAGGGCGTGTCCCCGCAAAATCATCTCTATCGTTCCGCTGAAGGAATCCGCGGTCATGCGCTGCTCCAACAAGGACAAGGGCGGCGTGACCCGCAAGCTCTGCACCGCCGGCTGTATCGGCTGTAAAAAGTGCGAAAAGGGCTGTCCGGCAGGCGCCGTAAAGGTCATTGACTTCTGCGCCGTCGTCGATCCCGCGCTGTGCAACGGCTGCGGTAATTGCGTCGAAAACTGTCCGCAGCATTGTATTACTGAAATTTGATAAAGAAGAGCGACAGAAGAGTAGATTCGGGTGTGGGCAGCGCCCACCCTCCGCACTTCCTTCTTCGCTCTTCGCTTTAAGGAGAACCCCATGGTTGAAATCCAAAACCTGACAAAGCGTTACGGCTCTGTGCCCGCCATAGACGGCATCAGCTTTACCGCGAACCCGGGCGAGATCCTCGGACTGCTCGGCCCGAACGGCGCGGGAAAGAGCACCACCCTCAACATCATCACGGGCTATCTGTCGTCCACCTCGGGCAGCGTCACGATCGAGGGCTTTGACATCCTCTCAAAGCCGAAGCGCGCAAAGTCAAAAATCGGCTATCTTCCCGAACAGCCGCCGCTGTACCCTGAAATGACGGTACGCAAATATCTTGAATTCGTCTTTGACCTCAAAAAGGTGCGCCTGCCGAAAAAGGAGCATATCGACGAGGTCATGTCGATCGTCAAGCTCAGCGACGTCGCCGACCGCGTTATCCGCAATCTCTCAAAGGGCTACCGCCAGAGAGTCGGTCTCGCGGGGGCGCTGATGGGCAACCCGCCCGTGCTGATTCTCGACGAGCCGACCGTCGGCTTAGACCCTAAGCAAATCATCGAAACGCGCCGGATCATCAAATCACTCGGCAAAAAGCACACCGTCATCTTTTCCTCGCACGTGCTGTCCGAGGTGTCCGCTGTCTGCGACCGCGTCGTGATGATCAACAGAGGAAAAATCGTCGCCGACTCGCCGATTGACAAGCTCTCCGAGGTCATCAACGGCAGCGGCATGCTGAGTATCGAGGCGGAGGGCAGCGTCAGCACTGTGCGTGCGGCAATCGGCTCCGTCGCGGGTGTGCGCCGCGTCACGCATGAATCCGGCAACAGCTACACCGTCAGCTTCGACCCCGACACCGACGTGCGCCGCGGTATCTTTAAGGCGCTCGCAAAAGCCGACTGCCCCATCCTGAGCATGTCGGCGGGCGGTCTGACCCTTGAGGAGAGCTTCCTCAAGCTGACAGAAGGAGGTGAGGACTGATGTCCGCGATTTTTCGCCGTGAGCTGAGCGCGTATTTCAATACATCGATCGGCTATATTGTCCTCGCCGTGTTCTGGTTCTTCTCGGGGATGTCGTTCTACACCTACTGCCTGCTGTACAACACCTCGTCGATGTCGATGTTCTTCGCATCAATGTTCATGATAATCGTACTGATTATCCCGCTGATCACCATGCGGACGTTCTCTGAGGAACGCCGTCAGAAAACCGATCAGGTGCTGCTGACCGCGCCCGTGGATCTCTTTGAGATTGTATTCGGCAAGTTCCTCGCGGCATTCGTTCTGTTTTTGTTCTGCGTTCTGATTTTCGTCCTCTACGCGATTATCATCGCGACCTTTACGGCTTCCGACTGGGCGGTGTTCTTCTCGACCTTCCTCGGGATCGTGCTTTTGGGCGCGGCGCTGATTGCGATAGATATGTTCATCTCCGCGCTGACCGAGAGCCAGATTATCGCCGCCGTAGTTTCCTTCGGTATCGGCATTTTAATCAACCGCCTCAGCGAGCTTGCGGAATATATCAACACCGAATGGGTGACGAACGTCATCAACAAAATCTCCTTTGACAAGCATTTTTCCAACTTTTCCTCGGGAATTGTCAGCCTGCCGAGCATCGTCTTTTATCTCTCGGTCACGGCGGTCTTTCTGTTCCTGAGCGCGCGCGTTTTTGAAAAGCGCCGCTGGAGCTAGGAGGTGCGGCGTGAAAAATAACACATCCAAAAAGACCTCCGAAAAGAAAAACGGCTTCAAGAGCTTTTTCTCCGCGCGCAATACCCGCCGCGGCATCACCTCAATCGGCGTGACCGTCCTGCTGATAGCCGCCGTGATTCTCGTGAACGTGATTCTGGCGATTGTTTCCTCACACCGCGCGCTGTATGTTGACGTCACCGCGAACCGCAATTATAAATTGCAGAGCGCGACCGTCGATTATATCGCGGATTTGGACAAGGACGTCGATATCTACGTCCTCGCCAACGAGAAAGATCTTGAGAATCCAAGCTCAACCAACTATCAATACTATGTCCAGGCAAACCGCCTGCTGCATGAATTCGAATACAACTCCGGCCATATCCGTCTGCACTACGTCGATTTGGTCAAAAACCCCACCTTCCTGTCCGCTTATCCGAATGTCAACCGCTCCGAAACGCACATGATGCTCCTTGTCTGCGGCGACAACTACACCACCCTCGACCCCACGGATGTATTCGGCTACGATACCGATACCTATCAGGAGGAGGGTTACATGGTCGTCAAGTCCCAGCACGTGGAGCAGTCTGTCACCTCCGCAATTCTCACGGTCACCGACGCCGAGCGCGTGACGGTCAGCATCCTCGAGGGTCAGGACGAAGCCGACTGCTCGGCATTTGCGGCGCGGCTCGCCATGAACGCCTACGAGGTCGAGAACGTCAACCTCTACAGCGCCGACCCCTCCGACAAGAGCGAGTTTCTGATTATCTACAAGCCGCTGTCGGATATCGACGAGGAGCTTTATAAAAAGATTTCCGACTGGCTTATCAACGGCGGCGAGTACGGCAAAACCGTGCTTTACTTCCCGAACGACGACCTCGATACGGCGCTGTTCCCGAACCTCAACGCCCTGCTTGCCGACTACGGCATGGCGGTCGACTACGCCTATATCTTTGAGGAAGACGCCGACTACCTCATCCCCGGCAACAACCTCAACAACTCCCTCTTTGATTACGCCGACACGAGCTTCACCGAGGACTTGAACAACAAGAGCAAGCGAATCATCATGGGCGGCGAGCGCGGCACTATGCCGGTTACCGTTCTCGACAGCAGTATCGCCTCCGAGATGCTTGTTTCCTCCGATAATGTCGAGCGGTTCAATATCAAGACGCAGGAGCTGGAAAGCGTCGAGGGCAAGCTCTGCGGCGCGGCAATCGGCAGAAAGGGCGGCTCGTCCTCAACGGGCGCGAACTCCGCAGTTGTTGCAATCGGCTCCTACTATGCCGTCAGCAACCTTTACCTGACCGCCGACACCTATAACAACGCCGCGTATTTCATCAACATGGTAAACGTCCTCTCCCATAAGGGCGACGTAAGCGTGCTTATCGAGGGCAAGGATCCCACCGCCGCCGAGCTGGGCGTCAGCTCGGTCGGAGATATCTCCTTCCTCAGCATCCTGATTCGCTTTATCATCCCCGGACTGGCGCTGATTGCCGGTCTGATTATCTGGCTTAAAAGGAGGCATCAATAATGTCAAACGCCCCCGAAAAAAAGTCTGCTCCCGAGAATACGAAAGCAAGTGAGCAACCTTCCGATGACGCGCTCGAAAGCTTTCTGAACCGTTCTCAGGAGCCGGAAAAGGACGATGCGTCATCGCCCACAAAAAAGAAAAAGCTCAGCCGCGGCTCCATCGCGCTGATCGTTTCGATTGCTGTGGTTGCCGCATTAATCTGCATTGTTATTGTCGTCGCGAACCGGCCCGTCACCGCCGACAACACCGCTATTGAGCTTCCCGCGGAGCTGGAGCCCGTTGTCAATGAAAAGGGCGAACATTCCGTTGAGATTCCCACCGGTGAAAACGGCGAAATCAAACAAAACGGCTACGGTGAGCTGCTCACCTACATTCCCGCCCAGATTACCAAAATCGAGGTGGAGAATACCTCCGGCTCCTTTACCATCAACGCCGAAACCCCCGAGGGCGAGGCGACAATATACACCGTTTCGGGACTGGAGGGCTACGAGCTGCAGCCCGGTATGGCGGCGGACGTCGCGAATGACGCCGCGGCGCTCAGCTTCAGCTCTATCGCCGCAGTCGGCGGCGAGCTTGCCGATTTCGGTCTGGACAAGCCGCGCGCTTCCGTCAAGGTCTACTATACCGATAACACCAGCGCGCTGATTCGCGTCGGCAACGAGGCCGAC
>CAJONB010000055.1:0-3246 GCA_905235715.1 uncultured Ruminococcus sp.
GGCGAACGCCAAGAAGCTCTCAAGCCGAATCGGTATGTTCGACGACGATATGCGCCACGGCATCAAGGGCGGCTCCGACGACGATACCAAGGGCTTTATCCAGGGCGCGGGCTACAGCGCTTACAACGTGATTGCGGGCTTGATGGGCGCGTCCTCCGTGACCTTCGGCAACTGGGCGAATGAACCATCACAGTGCATAACGTATGACTCTGCGCACGATAACCTTACCCTGTGGGATAAGATTCTGAAATCCAACTGGTGCAGCGACTACGAAACGACCGACGAGCTGTATATCAAGCAGAATATGCTTGCGGGCGCGCTGGTGATTCTGTCGCTGGGAATTCCGTTCATGCTGGCTGGCGAGGAATTTGCGCGCACCAAGAAGGGCGACCATAACTCTTACAAATCACCCGACGCCGTCAACTCTATCAACTGGACGCGCGCCATCCGTTACAAAGGGTTGAACGAATATTACAAGGGGCTTATCAAAATCAGAAAAGCCTTCTCTCCCCTGCGCGACAATACCACCAAGGCGGTCAACGACAGCTATATCGTCTATAACGGACAGATTATCTCACTGACGATGAAGAACGACGTTGAGGGCGAATGGAAGATGATGACCATTATCCTCAACAACGGTGAGAAGGCGGCTCCGGCAGAATTCAAGTCGCAGTATGAACTTCCCGAAAGGTGGATGATTATTGCCGCGGCGACCACCGCCTCCGACAAGGCGATTGCCGAATTTGACAAGAGGGATCTGGTTCCTCCTCGCTCGGCAATGGTGCTGGTCGATTTGGAAAGCTACAACAAAATCAACAATATCAAAGAGCCGTAACAGGCAGTAGAGCATAACAAAGCGGGCGATTAAATCGCCCGCTTTTTTGCGCCCGAAATACAGTCAGACGTATTCTCGATACTATTATAAACACCGTCACACCTGAACGATAACGATATTGTTGAACGCGATATCCAGCTGGGACATCACGACGTCCTTGATAATCAGCGGCGAGTCCTTTTCTATCTCGGACTTCTTCACGCCTATGGTACAGCCGGAATCGGACAGGAAGCACAGCACATCCGTAAAGCCCTTTGCCGCGAGGATATTCTCGATATTGCTCTGCGATATGATACGTCGCTCAATCACACTTGCCTGACGCACAGCCTCCGCCTTTGCGTCGTCGGAGCTGTCGGACAGGGAAAGGATATTCTTCGCCGAATCCAGCGCCTTATCCTGCGCCTGCGCGCGCTCGGTACGCATCAAAGCGAGCTTTTCCTCTGCGGACGCCTTTTTTGTTTCCGCTTCGTCCGCAGTCGCCTTTGCGTCGCGGCTGACGTAGGTTGCCGCTCCCAACTCCTTTGACGCTGTCTTTACGCCGCCGTTCGAGAACCGCCAGTTGATGAATACCGCCGCGCCGAGCGCCAGTATCAGTGCGGCTGCGATGACATACTTTTTTTGATTCTTCATAGTGTCCTCCGTTATTCTGCGACCGCCGATATTTGGCTGTCGAGTTTAGTGATATATACTTTATCCGACGATACGGACAGCGAGCGTGTGACCGCTCCGAGAACGCGGCTGACCACAATCGGGTCGTCACCGCCCTCGCACACAATCACCACCCCGCGCACCGTCGGTTCAATGCTCTTGGTTTTGGTATCGGAATTGTTCAGATACACATTCTCACCGCTGTTGTCCATGGTCAGAAAGACCTGAACCTCCCCTACCCCATCGATCTGCGAAACAATATCATGGAGCTGTATCCGCAGTGCGTCGGCGTATTCCTCCGCGCTCTGCGTTTTTTGCAGCGCCCCGAAATCAATCCAACTCGTCAGCATAATCAGCAGGATTGCCGCGATACCCACAATCACCGCCGCTCTGAGAAACTTCTTGCTCCGCAGCAGCTCATTCCACTTCTTTTTCCACATACACCTGCGGCTCCTTTGCCAGATTCCTGTACACGATACTTTCGACCTCCCCCATCCGCGGGAAATCATCCTCGCTTATATATATGTCGGCGTCGGCGACATATATTCTGCCTTCGTCGGAAATTTTCAGACTCAGGCGGATATCCCGCGCCTCTATCCCCTCCGCACGCAGAAGCTCATCCGTCGCCGCGACAAGGTTCTCGGCGGTTTTCTGTACCACCTGCGCATTGTAATCCTCCTGCGAATACTGCGGCATTTCAATGTTTCCGGGCTGAATAAGGCTCTCACCGAGCGACAGGCCCGTATCCCGCAGGCTGTAAATCAGCGAGCAAATCACAAATAATCCGATTACGAAGTTGAATATCTTCCTCGTGCGCCTCTGCGGCAGAAAGAGCGAGATGACCGTCACCGCGACCGACAGATAGCAGAGGGTCAGCGACAGGGTCGCGAGCGTACTCATGCGCCGCCTCCGATGGTCAGCAGCACGCCCGTGGAAATCAGAAACACCGACAGCACTGCGGCAATCACTGCCAGCAGCACCGACAGCACCGATGAAACGGAATTGAGGGTACTGACAGCGGTATTCACTCCGAAGGCTTCGGCGGCAGTTTTCGCCAGCAACACGGAGAGCTGCCACAGTAATATGCGGATGATAACCGGCAGGAAGGTCAGCACCAGCGCGATTATCACGAAGATACCCACGCCCGAGCGCAGGAGGTCTACGCTGCCCTGTATCGCCTTGTACGCGTCCGACACCGACGCGCCCACAACGGGGATAAAGGAGCTGAGCGTAAAGCGCATCGCCTTCGACGCGACGGAATCGGCGGCATTCGCGGCAAAGCCCTGTATTGATAAAACCGCCGTAAACAGCGTCATGGAAAAGGTCAGCGTCCACTTCATCAGCTTCGACAGCAGGTCGCAAATTCCGTTCAGCTTCACGCGCTCGCTGACGGCAGATGATACCGACAGCGCCAGATAAATATTCATCAGCGGCAGGAAGAACGCCGTTGAAAGCTGTGCGATCCCCTCACAGGCAGTCATCACGGTCGCGTAGTAGCCGCCCGACTGCACAATATGACCCGAGAACAGCAGGATTCCAACCGTAAGCGGCACATACAGCAGCATCAGCGACGACGCGCCGCGGATATTATCCACCGCCGTCTGAATCAGCCCCGTGACCGGCGCGACCAATACCGTGATAATACTCAGCGAACAGACGGTGTTCATCACGTCCCGCGTGTCCGCGTACCGCAGCGAGTAGGTATAGCCCTCGAGCAGCGCAGACAGCAGTATGACAGCTAACATCAGCGCACCCGAGGTCAT
>CAJONB010000055.1:3283-8355 GCA_905235715.1 uncultured Ruminococcus sp.
CTCCAGCGTGTCGGAGAGGTTCAGCTCACCCGCCTGCGTAATATCCGCATCAGGGTATCCGAGCGCCTCCATCTGCGCGCGCGTATCCTCCCCGACGCTATCCACCAGCGACCCGATATCGTCGTCAAAGGCATCCACGTCCTGCGCCTGTGCAGAGTTACAGAACAGCACCGTTACCACACCAATCAGGAGCGTCAAGATTACCGTCCGCCTCATGTGCCGACCATCGAGGTGATTGCTTTCAGCAAGTCGCTGAACAGCGGCATCGCCGTCATCAGCACCAGCACCTTGCCCGCAAAGGAAATGTTTGTCGCGAGGGACAGCATTCCCGCCTCGGTGACAGTATCGCAGGTGAACTCGGTGAGAAAGCAGATTCCCAAAACCTTGAACAGAATCATAATATAATCGGAGCTGATCCCGCCCGCAATCAGCAAATCGCTGACGGTCTGCGTTGTCAGAACGATATTTTTCAGCACGCTCAGAATAATCAGTGTGCCCGCGCCGATGGACAGAAGCAGGGCTGTCTGAGGGCTTTGGCGGCGCAGGAGCAGCGCAAATACCGCCGTGACGATTGCGGCGGCGCAGAGTGAAAAAATCTCCATGCTACAGCCCGAAGGTGTTCTTCACGGTCGTGAACAGCTCGCTGATTTGAGAAATAATCATCATCAGCGCGACCACCAGCCCCGCAATTGTGGTCAACAGCGCCTGCTCCTCGCGCCCGCTCCGAATCAGAAGCTGATTGAGTATCGCCACGATGATTCCGATTGCGGCGATTCTGAATATCATATCAACGTCCATGCTTTGTCCTTCCTAAATCAATAGAATTGCGGCGGCGATTCCCGCGGCAGGATCCTGTACAGCCTGCCCTTTTCCTCAGCCGCCTGCTGCGCCTTGTTCCGCTGTCCGGTCAGCAAGCCTGTATACAGCTGAATATGCTTTAGCTGGGTACCGGTATCGCTGTCGCCTAAGCCACGCGAAAAATCCTCCAGAATCCCGCAGTCCTCTGCGCTCAGGATTCCCTGATAACGGCGCGTCATCTCCGTGAACTGCTCCGCAAAGGGCTTCTTGTCCGTAAAGGGATAGCCCGCGAAGTTATCCGCGAACAGCTTTGCCAGACTGTCCGAGGTATACGTCATTTTCAGCGCAACCTCCTGCAGCAGCGTGATGTAGCTGCCGAGCAGCTTTGTCCGCTCGCTCAGGCGCATACTCAGCCACAGTCCGACCGCGAGCGACGCGCCTATCACAACCATACATAACAGCAGCTTCATTTTTACACATCCCTGAGTTGATAAACCGCCCTGACCTCACCCGCAGAGCGCCTGTCGCCGAGCAGCGCGATATAGCGGAATGCTCCCGTATTCAGCAGCTCCGCAGTGATTTCGCGCCGCCGTAAATCGTCTAAATCCCACGCGTGTACCGACGCAATCACCGCCGTACCGCTCCGAAGAACGTCCCGCAAAGCGTCCGCATCTTTCCTGCCGCCAAGCTCGTCGCAGACAAGAATATCGGGCGACAGACTGCGAAGCGCGTGAAGCATCCCCTCGCCCTTCTTCATCCCGACAAGCACGTCGGACATACCGATATCGTAGCCGCACACGCCGCCGACCGTTGCCGAAATCTCGTTGCGCTCGTCAATGATACTGACCTTGTACCGCTCCGACAGGACACGCGCGGCATCTCTCAGCACCGTTGTCTTGCCGCTGCACGGCGCGCCGCATACCAAAAGACCGTCGAGGGGCGTGATTCTCCCGAGTATATCACGGCTGCACCCGATGATTTCGCACGCCGCACGAAAGCTCAGCGTCGTAATATCCTTGATGTTCATAATGCCGTCGCTCCCCTGCACCGCCGTGCCGCACACCCCGACGCGCACTCCGTTCTCAATCGTGATATATCCGCTGTTCAGTTCCCTCTGGCGGGCATAGACGGAGTAATCGCAGATACGCCTGAAAATCCCCGCGATATCCGCGCCCGTAGGACACAGCAATCCCGCCGCACGGACAGAGGTAGAGACCGCTCCGTTTTCGGCGAGATAAAAGCGCGTGTCGCCGCACTCAATGGCGACCGGACGCTCCGAGCGCAGGATGATTTCCTGCACAAAGGCTTCATAAAACGGCGCGGCGCGCTCCAGCGGCGCACGGATATGCCCCGGCAGCCGGCGAAAAATGGTTCTCAGGCTCTCTTGTACATTCCTCATTTTTGACCTCCGTTCCGTTTGTCATAATAAGCCTATGTACAAGCACAAAAAAATAGAACCTGTCCTTATTAAGAACAGGTTCGTTAAATTAGTATAGTGATGATTATTGCAGCATGGATAATAATTCTTCTTCGGAAATTACCGTCACGCCGAGGGACTGCGCCTTGGTGAGCTTTGAACCGGCGTCCTCGCCCGCGAGAACATAGTCGGTCTTTTTCGATACCGACGACGAGGTTTTGCCGCCGTTCTGCTCAATCAAAGCAGAAGCTTCCTTGCGGCTCATGGTTGGGAGCGTTCCCGTCAAGACAAAGGTTTTGCCGAGGAACACACCCTCCTTCTCCTGCTTCTCGAGAGGCTTCATCTCTACGCCGAGGGCTTTCAGTTCATCAATCAGGGCGCGGGTCGCGTCGAGTGAGAAGTAATCGGCGACCGCCTCCGCCATTATCGTACCATAGCCGTCGATTTCACAGATTTCGTCTACAGTCGCTGTAAACAGATTTTCCACGGACAGAAAATGCTCGCACAGCAGCTTTGCCGCTTTCTCGCCGATATGACGGATACCGAGCGCATAAACAAGGCGGTAAATTTCCGCGTGCTTGGATTTTTCAATCGCGTCAATCAGGTTCTGTGCCGACTTCATGCCCATGCGGTCAAGCTGTGACAGCGGCTCCGCCTCCAGACGGTACAAATCGGAGAACGATTTTATCATCCCGACGCTGAGCAGCTGCTCCAGTACCGCGGGACCTAAGCCGTCAATATCCATCGCGTCGCGAGACACAAAGTGAATCAGGTGCCTGAGGAGCTGAGCGGGGCAGTCGGTGTTGGTACAGCGTGCGGCAGCCTCGCCCTCCTCGCGGATAATCTTGCTCCCGCAGGAGGGGCAGAACGCGGGAAAGCGGAATTCCTCGCCGTGCTCCGCGTGCTTTGAGACGGAAAGCACCTCGGGGATAATTTCGCCCGCCTTGCGTACCAGAACGGTATCGCCGATATGAATATCGCGTTCACGGATAAAGTCCTCGTTGTGCAGGGTCGCGCGGGAAACAGTCGTACCCGCCAGCAGTATCGGCTTGAATACGCCGACAGGCGTTAACGCGCCGGTTCTGCCGACGTTGATTTCAATATCCAGCAGCTCGGTTTCCTTTTCCTCGGGCGGGTATTTGTACGCTTCCGCCCAGCGTGGGAATTTCGCCGTACTACCGAGGGTTATGCGGTCGCTGAGGTTATTCACCTTCACCACGGCGCCGTCGATATCGCATGGCAAGTCGCCCCTGTGCGCGTCGATACGCTCGATTTCCCCGAGCACCTCGTCGATATTGTCAAAGGAATGATAGTAGGCGGTCGGGAAGCCCAGCTCGGTCAGGTAATCCAGCGTCTGGGTGTGCGTGGTGAAGCTCATCCCCTCTACCGCTTGAATATTGAATACAAAAATATCCAGATTGCGGCGAGCGGTGATTCTCGCGTCCTTTTGCCTAAGAGAGCCTGCGGCAGCGTTGCGGGGATTTTTGAACGGCTTTTCTCCGTTATTTTCCTGCTCGCTGACAATGCGCTCAAAGGTCGCGACGGACATATAGACCTCGCCGCGAACCTCGAGAAATGCAGGAGCATCTGCAAGCCGCTTCGGCAAGCTTTTAATGGTCATCAGGTTTTCGGTGACGTCCTCGCCGACAGTGCCGTCGCCGCGAGTAGAGCCGCGTACAAACACGCCGTTGCGGTATTCGCATGATACGGAAAGACCGTCGAATTTCGGCTCAACCACATAGACAGGGTGCGGAATCACCTCGCGCACCTTACGGTCAAAGTCGCGGATCTCGTCATGCGAGAACGAGTCGTGCAGACTCTCCATCGGAACGGTATGTGTGACGGGAGAGAATTTTTCGCCCCTGCTCCCGCCCACGCGCTGTGTCGGAGAGGACGGTGATAACAGCTGCGGAAAATCCGCCTCGAGGTTTTCGAGATCGCGCAGCAGCGCATCATACTCATAGTCGGAGATGACGGGGTCATCATGGTTATAATAACGGTCGTTGTGATAATTCAGCTCTTCGGTGAGCTGAGCGACCTTCACTTTTGCTTCTTCAAAATTCATAGCTTACCTGCGAACGGCTGACGTTCCCTTTTCTCTGAGATAGGTACTTTCGAGGTCGGCGAGGTGGAGCTTCACCGCGAGCGGATAGCGCTCATACGCCTGACCGATAGAAAATCCGCCCGACTCAAACTCGCCCATGTGCCAGCGAATCGCCATCGCTTCCTCTAATTTCAGGCGCATAAAGCGCTCAATCAGAAAGACTGATTTTTCGCCGTGACCGTAGGGAAAGCTGTCCTCAATCGTGTAATACGGCACCTTTTCCCACTGACCAGTTTCTTCATTTTTGACGTTGCGGGTAGAAATCTTATAGAACTGCGCCTTGCACAAATCATGCAGCAGCGCGCAGATGGCAAAGCTCTCGAGGCTGTCGGTCTCCTCGTCAAAATGCTTTTCCACCATCGTGTTGAAAACGCTGACGGAGTGCATGACAAGCCCATGCTCGCACGCACAGTGGAATTTTGTGCTGGCGGGAGCGTCAAAGAAATCGGTCTTTTGAATCCATTCGAGCAGCTCCGCAGAACCTCTGCGGGTGATATTTTCGGTATAAATCTGAATAAATTCTTCCTTCGCTGTCATATCGCACCTCACAGTAGCTCGGGGTCATAAACGGCACGCGCGCCGCCGATAAACTTCGCGCGGGTTCTGGCGGATGAAACAAAGGCTTCGCCGATTTTCTTCTGCGGCAGGCGGAGCGGAACGGCGGTTTCTTTCAAGTGCATCCCTATCAGCGTGCCGCCGATATCCACGCCCGCGTCGGCTTTGATATGCTCGACGAGGACAGGGTCGTCCATG
>CAJONB010000055.1:8363-18022 GCA_905235715.1 uncultured Ruminococcus sp.
GTCGTCGCGGAGCTGCCGCCAGCCTTAGGCTGCGGAACGGCGTTAACAATCGGGATGTTTCGTTTTTCGGCAAGCTCGCGCTCAATCACCAGCGCGCGGTTCAGATGCTCACAGCACTGAGCAGCAAGGTAAATCCCCCGCTCCTTCAATAAATCAAAAAAGCCGTCGTAAATAGCGGACGCGACCTCCATGCTGGAGTGGGTGCCGATACGGTCGCCGCCGACCTCGCTGGTCGAGCAGCCGAGTACAACGACACTGCCATCCTTGAGTTTAGCGGCGTCAATAAGCTGTTCAAAAACAGCACGGGTATCATTTGTAACATTCTCTAACATAAAAATCACCTGTATGCGAAAAACGGGCACCCATCAGGATGCCCGTAAATTCTGTAATTATTCAGCGTCGGCTGCGGGAGCCTCTTCGACAGCAGCTTCCTCGGCGGGAGCTTCTTCAACGACAGCTTCCTCGGCAGGAGCTTCCTCAACGGTAGGAGCTTCCTCGGCAGGAGCTTCTTCAACGGCAGCTTCCTCGGCAGGAGCTTCCTCAGCGGGAGCTTCCTCAGCGGTAGCTTCTTCAACAGCGGGAGCTTCCTCAACCTCAACGGATTCGCTGATAACGGGAGCAGCGTCGGGCTCGGCAACTGCAACGACCTCATCCTCAACGGCTGCCGGCGCTTCCTCAGTCTCTTTCACGGGCTGAGCCTCGGGAAGCAGAGCGCGGATAGACAGGCTGACGCGCTTTTTCTCAAAGTCGATGGCGATAATCTTTGCGTCAACAACGTCGCCGACCTTCAGCTCGTCGGAGGGCTTCTCGATGCGCTTGTTGGAAATCTGAGAAATGTGAATCAGACCGTCGATACCGGGGATAATGTTCGCGAATGCGCCGAATGCGGTCAGACCGACAATCTTCGCCTGAACGATCGTGCCGACAGGATACTGCTGCTCAAGAATGAGCCACGGGTTATCCTCAGTCTTTTTATAGCCGAGAGAAATCTTCTTGGTCTCGGGGTTGATGTCCTTGATGTATACCTCAACGGTGTCGCCTACGTTGACGACCTCGCTCGGGTGCTTAATGCGGAGCCAAGACAGCTCGGAAATATGAATCATGCCGGATACGCCGCCCAAATCAACAAAGGCGCCGTAGGAGGTAAGGGTGCGGACAGTGCCGGTGTAGGTCTTGCCGACCTCTGCGCTCTCCCAGAAAGCCGCGCGCTTCGCAGCGTTTTCGTCGCGGAGAACAGACTTGATGGAGCCGATAATCTTTCTTCTTCTGCCGCGCTGGGACATCTCAATCAGACGGAAGCGGACTTCCTGACCCTTGAGATCTTCGAGGTTTGCGTCGCGCTCTAAGGTCGCCTGAGAAGCGGGGATGAATACGCGGATATCGTTACTGACAACAATGACGCCGCCCGAGACGACCTCGGTTACCTTGCCGGTAAGGATTTCTTTTGCCTCGTACGCCTTCTCGAGCTCTTCATAGCCCTTCTGAGCGTCTACTCTGCGCTTTGACAGCATGATGGTGCCTTCAACGTCGTTGGTCTTCATAATCAGCAGCTCTACGCGGTCGCCGACCTTGACAATGTCCTCGGCGTTCGCCACGGGAGCGGCAGACAGCTCATCAATCGGGATGAAGCCGGTCTGCTTTCTGCCGTCGACTTCAACATACACTTCGTTCGGCGTAATGCTGGCGACAGTACCCATAACCCTTTCATTTGTATTTAAGCTCTTCAGAGATTCTTCTAACATCTCCTCAAAGTTTTCAGTTTCGTTTACGCTGGATGTGGTTAAATCACTCATTTTATCCAGTACCTCCTTTATAATCCTATCCGGAGTAGAAGCTCCGGCTGTCACGCCAATCGTTTCCGCGTCGGCAATCATCGCGCCGTCAAGCTCGTCCGCCGTCTGAATCAGCCATGTGCGGTCGCAGTTGTTCTTACAAATGGAAAAGAGCTTATTTGTATTGGAACTCGAGCGGTCGCCGATGACGATCATACAGTCGCACTGAGTTGACAACGTATGCGCCTCCGCTTGTCGCTTTGACGTAGCATTACATATTGTATCAAAAATTTTAGCATTTGTATATAGTTTTTTGATAATTTTTAAACATTTTTTCCATATTTTTTCGTTAAATGTCGTTTGAGCAACCACACAAATGCCATTATTATTCTCAGCAGGAATTATTTTTATAATTTCCTGCAATTCTTCTTCATTATTAAAGGTATAATAGTTGCCGGCACAGTTGCTGACGATACCCTGTACCTCGGGATGGTTGGAATCTCCTGCCAGCAGAATGATGTCCCCCCGCTCACTGTTCTCGCGCACAATCTGATGAATTTTGGCGACAAAGGGACAGGTCGCGTCGATATAGTCGATTCCGCGTGAATTCAGCTCATCATAAACGCTGCGCTCCACACCGTGAGAGCGGATGATGACGGGGGTGTTCTCCCCAATCCCGTCGATATTGTCGACAACGCCGACGCCCATGTCGGCAAGCTCCGCGACCATTTCCTTATTATGGATGATCGGTCCGAGCGTACAGCCGCCGCTGTGCTTTCCGGCGACCTCAAAGGCTATATTCACGGCACGGTTCACGCCAAAGCAAAAACCTGCCGTATCGGCAACAATTATTTTACTCATTCAAATCCTGCTCTCTGAACGCCTTGATATGCTCCATAATGGAACGGCTGGCGGTGCGGAACTCCCTTGCGCCGCCTTTCTCAAAGCCCATGTCCTGCAGCGACAGCGGCTCACCGAAATGCACAATACGCTTTCTGCCGGTTTTGGTGATGCATACGGGGATAACAGGGGTCTTAGTGTCCCACGCAATCAGGCTGACGCCGTTCTTCGGCGGCAAAAAGTCATCCGTCTTGGAACGCGTGCCCTCAATGAAAATGCCCATCAGATTGCCGTCATCGATGACCTGCTCAAAATGTCTGATTGCGTCGCGCGCCGCGGTAGAATCACGCTCCACGGGGAACGCGCCGAGCTTTGCGAGAACTTTTGCGACAAGTTTATTTTTGAACAGCTCCGCCTTCGCCATGAAAAACACCTGACGTCTGAGTCCGATACCGATTAAAACCGGGTCGATTGCCTCACGGTGATTGGAAGCAAGGATATACGCGCCGTCGGCGGGAACATTCTCAATCCCCTTATACCGCAAACGGTATTTGATTTTAAATATCGGCGTGATGACCGCGCGACAAAAAAAGTAAAAATGATTCTTCTTCTGCTTTTTTTGCTTCATAGGCGGCTCCTCATCAGATTGACCAGTTTATTGACAGAGGTCTCTAAATCCTCGCCAGAGGTATCGACCATCACAGCGTCGTCAGCAGGCTTTAAGGGCGCAATATCACGGTGAGAATCCGCATAGTCGCGGGCAATTACGTCGCTGAGGATATCCTCATACTTCACGTCCATGCCCTTTTCAACCAACTCGTCATAGCGGCGCTTTGCTCTGCATTCGGGCGTAGCGGAAAGGAAAATTTTGATTTGTGCGTCGGGCAGGACGACCGTTCCGATATCCCTGCCGTCCATAATAACATTATTATGATGTGCCATATCGCGCTGTAAATCCAGTAAGAACGCACGTACCTCGGGGATTGCGGACACACCCGACGCCATCATGGAAATCTCAGGCGTGCGAATCAAGCCCGATACATCCTCGCCGTCCAGCAAAACAATCTGCTCGTGCGCCTCGTTGAATGCAAGCTCCACCTTGATTTGCGCGAGCATTTCGATAATCTCAGGCTTGTCCTCTACGGTCAGCCCGCGGCGCTGTGCCGCCAGACCGATTGCTCTGTAAAGCGCACCGGTATCGACATAAATGAAGCCGAGCTGCTTCGCGGCAAAACGCGCTATCGTAGATTTTCCCGCGCCGGCGGGTCCGTCAATCGCAATTGCTGTAAACATATTGGTTCTCCTTTATCGGTTGCTGAGTACGGAAGCAGGCGCTGTCCGCACGGAAAAGTTATTGTTATGCCGCGGAAGCTCCCGCAAGCCGTCCCGTACAGTAGGCAATCTGCAGGTTAAAGCCGCCGGTGTATGCGTCCAAATCCAACACCTCGCCCGCAAAATACAGCCCGCTTACGAGCTTGCTCTCCATCGTGCCGGGATTGACGTCCTTCACATCCACGCCGCCGTGTGTGACGACCGCTTCCTTGATTGGACGGAAGCCGTGAATACCGACCGTGAAATGCTTCAGCACCGTCAGCAGCGCATGACGCTTACCGGCAGTCAGAGTGTTACACTTTGTATGCGAATCTATTTTCGCGCGGTTCAGCACAACAGGAATCAGCTTTTTCGGCAGCAGTTTAAAGAGTGAATTACCGATATCCTTGTTGGCAAACTCCGCCAAATCCCGCAGGATACGCTTATCGAGCGTTTCTTCATCCAGAGCGGGCTTTAAGTCAATTTCCAGACGGTAACGGTTCGGCGACATCTCCCGCGCATGGGCGCTTGCAGAGAGAATCACGGGGCCGGACACGCCGAAATGCGTGAACAGCATTTCTCCGAAGTCACTGTATATTTCTTTTTCAGAATTATTATCAATCAAATGAATCGCGATATTTTTCAGCGACAGCCCCTGCAATTCGGGAATATCCGTGTCGTCGCTGACCAGCGGTACCAATGACGGCAAAATCGGCGTTATCGTATGACCCGCAGACTTCGCAAAGGTATAGCCGTCTCCTGTCGAGCCTGTCGCGGGATAAGACAAGCCGCCGCAGGAAACAATCACCGCGTCGGCGTAAACCTCGCGGTCATTCAACCGAACACCTTTTACTGTGCCGCCGTCGAGTATCAGACCTTCAACGGTTTTATGATAAACCGGAACGTGAAGCTCCGAAAGATAATCATAGAGGGTATCCACCACATCCGCCGCCTTGTCGGATTCGGGAAAGACGCGGTTGCCGCGCTCGACCTTTGTCCTGAGACCGCGCTCCTCAAAGAAAGCGACGGTATCATAGCACGAAAAGGAATTGATCGCGCTGTAGAGAAAGCGCGGATTTGCGGTGACGTTTGCGATGAACTCGTCGTTATCGCAGAAGTTGGTAATATTGCATCGACCCTTGCCGGTAATGGCGAGCTTCCTGCCGACCTTTTGATTCTTTTCAAAAAGAATCACGTCGGCGCCGTTCTCCGCGGCAGCACCCGCCGCCATCATACCGGCAGGTCCCGCGCCGATGACAATGACTTTACGTGCCATCCTGACGCTCCTCTTCCGTTTCAAAGGAGTAGATTCCCTGCTCCTGCCAGACCTGCTCAAGACTCGTGAACGTATTGATGATTTTATCCTTGCAGCGAATCACGATTGCTACCAAAAGGGCATTGATAAGGCTCAGGGGCGCGACAAGGGTATCAACGACGGACGCAATATCCGAACGCGCCAGCAGCACAGAATCCGCATAGCCGACCAAGGGTGAGGTCATGCTGTCGGTAATCGCAATCACCTGTGCGCCGCGTTCGCGGGCAAACCGCGTAGTATCGACCGACATGATGGAATAGCGCGGAAAGCTGATGCCAATCATCACGTCGCCCTCGCCGATGCGGAACAGCTTTTCATAAGTTGTGGTTTTGGAATTGGAGTTCAGCAAATGCACATTGCCGAAAATCAAATCGAGGTAGTAGCCGAGAAAGCTTGCGATATAGGAAGCGGATTTCACGCCGAAGATATAGATATTCTTCGCGTTGATGATTGCCTGCACCGCAGCGTCAAAATCCTCGCGCGATACCTCTTCAATCGTACGGCGGATTTTGTCGATATCCTGATTCAGCACGCTTTCGACAACATCATTGTCGCCGATACGTCCCGCCGTTACCTCGATGCGCTGTACGGAATCCAGCTTGTCGCGAATCATCTCCTGCATCGCCTTCTGCAAATGCGGATAACCGTCGTAGCCAATCTGAGTCGCGAAGCGGACAACGGTGCTTTCGGACACGCCGACGACCTCGCCGAGCTTTGCGGCGGTCATAAAGGCGGCAGCATCATAATGCTCCTCTATATAGGCGGCGATTTTCTTCTGCCCCTTGGAAAAATCCTTTCGGGACATATCGATCCGCACCAGTAAATTCGACATCATTATTATCACTCATTTCCTAAGCTGCTTTCATTTTAGCACAGCAACTTGCAGAATTCAAGCGGATTCGTGATAAAATATCGTGAAATATGAAATATGACATAATTTGGGTTGCAAAATTAATCCTCATCGCTGTCCTTCGCCTTCGGAATCCGGTCGAACACCTCAGCGACCTTGTCGCGCTGCCACAGCATCGGCGTGATTCGCAGCGAATAGCCGTAGCCGTTGTCGCAAATCCAGTCAAAGGGCTTCGCCTGTGGTAAGCCGTACACGGACAACAGGGTGGTAATCACTCCGCCGTGGGTGACAATCACCGCGTCGGTCGTGGAAGTCTTGATCAAACCGTTGACAATATTCTCAAACATCAGGCAGACGCGGCGGGTAAAATCTGCGTTGCTCTCCCCTCTCGGCGGCTTTGCGGAGGAATCGCCCGCCAACCATTTCTTGAACACCTCGTCGTTCGACAGCTCGGCGGCGGATTTATTCTCCCACTCGCCGAAGTGACATTCACCGAGCTGATCGATTACCAGCGGCTCAATATCGGGATAAATAATCCGCGCAGTCTGGGTACAGCGCTTCAGGGGGCTGGTAAACACAACCTTGGCATAAGGATAGGACATGGTCGCGTCCAGCCTGCGAATCTCCGCCTTACCCTTATCGGACAGCGGTACGTCAGTCACGCCGATATACCGCCCCTGTAAGGTCGGGCTGATTGCGCCGTGGCGGATAAAATGGATATAATAGGACTTCATAGTAAACACCGCACTTTACAAATTGTAATAAATATATTATACTATATGTATAAAAGGAGTGAGTTGCATGAATCAGGAGTTTGCGCGCAGAATCACGCTTCTGCGTAAGGAAAAGAAGCTCAGTCAAAAGGAAGCCGCTCAGGCGCTCGGAATCTCGCAGGCGCTGCTGTCGCATTATGAAAAAGGCATCCGTGAATGCGGGCTGGACTTTGTCGTTAAGGCAGCCGAATTCTACGGCGTGAGCTGCGATTATTTACTCGGCAAAACCGCCGAGCGTCAATATGACATTACGGAGCTGGAAAGTGATACCGCGCATACAAAGCAAAACGCGGCGAATCTTATCAACCGCCGCTTGCTGGACAACACCGCGGGAATCCTCTACGATATGCTCGCAAAGGTCGGCAGCCGCAAGCTGACGCGTTCCGTCACCGCCTATCTTATGCTGGCGTATTACAAGGCGTTCCGGTATCTGTATCACGGAAACGCCGCGAATCCCGACGGCTTGTTTACCGTGCCGAAGCAGCTGTACCGCGGCTATACGTCGGCGGCACAGGAAAAGCTGTTCACCGATTTGGAAAGCATAAACAATCCAAACAGTGACAGCGACGTGCCGAAGCTGAGAGAGCTGTGCTGTTCGCCCGAGCAAATCACCGAGGACTATCCCGAAACGGCAAGCTCACTCTTCAACGTCATTCAGCACGCGGAAAATGCAATCGGCAAAATCAAATAGGCTTAGAAAAACAGGTGGGCAGGAACCCACCTGTTTCTGTTTGCTATTTTGTATTATTCCGCAGCCTCGTTGTTGTCAGCCGGCTCCTTACCGCGGGAAACAATGAGAACAATTTCTGTATCTGTTTCAACCTTGTCGCCCACCTTATTATCCTTATAGCGGATGACCTTACCCTCGGCGTAGTCGGAGTTGAACTCAACCTCCTGGGTGACAACGAAGCCAAGCTCGGTCAGTTCCTCGGCGGCAGCCTTGGTGGACTTTCCTGCAACCTCCGGAAGTGTCGCCATGCGCGGGCCTTTGCTAATCACAAGATACAGCACACCTGCGGTATCAGCTGTACCCGCGGCAGGCTCCTGAGAAATAATGGAGCCCTTGGGAATATTGTCGGAGTAATCGCCGTCGGCAGAAAGCTTTATCTCGCCCTTGTAGGCGGCAGATACCTCCTCAAGCGTCTTGCCTGTATAATCTGCGAGGACATCGCCGGTCCAGCCTTCGATTGTCGGAGGCTCTGTCTGGACAGTCGTCGGCTTTTTGTCAAAGATTCCGAGGTGCGGATTCTGCGACAGCCACCACAGACCCAGCGCAGAAAAAATCAACAGTGCAAAAACAGTCGCGATGATGCCGACAGCAGTCGGATTCACATTAGAGTTACGAGCCTGCTCACGCTTGACTGGCGTCATACTGGCGGTACGGGAAATTTCGTTCTGAATCGCCTGAACCGTAGAAGATACGGACAGTTGAGAACGCAAATCATCAAAATCAGAGATGCGGTTCTCACGCTTCATCTGCAAGCCGTTCGCCAAGGCGGTAACCACGTGCGGCGGCAGGCGCTTGACGGTATTGGTGCTGATTAAAAGGCGCGCATCCTTTTCTCTGTCCTTCGCGCTTGCGGGAAGCTTGCCTGTCAGGGCAAAGAACATGGTCGCGGTAAAGCCGTAAATATCCGTCGCGATATCCAGCGGAATCTCACCGCTGTACTGCTCGGGTGCGGCACAGCCGCTGTAAAGCTGAGATTTCAGCATTGTTCCGCGCTTGCGCTCATTCTCGGTCGAGAAGCCGCCGAGCTTGAGCTTTCCTGTCGCGGTAACATACAGATTCGACGGCGATACGGCGTAATGGCCGATGCCGAGCTTATGTAAATTCTCCAACAGCGTGATAATCGGCATGAACAGCGGACGGGCTACTTCCCAATCCAACTGACCGTTATTATGCTCGACATACTCGTTGAAGGAAATGTGGTCGTCATTTTCTTCGATAACGTAATAGGTATTATTCGCCGCGAACATATCAAGGACGGCAATCATCGCAGAATTGTCCGTCATTGACATCAGCGTTTCGTAATAGGACTGGAACGCGTTGAGCGCCGCAGTAAAAGAAGCTTTGTCCTGCGGAGTGATAAACAGCTTTGTTTCATCGGCGCCGCGGTCAAATAATCCAATCGGCAAAAACTCACGAATCGCGATAATCCGTCCGTTCGTCTTGTCATAACCGAGATAGCGGGTGCTCTCACCGTTGGTATCAAGGTTCTTTGCAACGACATATTTATTGTTCAGTACAGTCCCGAATGGTAAGAAGGGCGCGGTCTGCTTCTCGGCATTGTTAAAGCCGCAAACCTGACACACCGCGTCGGAAGCGGGTATTTCATTCAAGCAACCCATACATAAAGGCATAATTATCCCCCTAAAAGTCGCATTGACTCAATTTTCCAAAATATTATAGCACAATCCCGACCGCAATATCAAGATAATCATGGAAAATAGCGGTTACAGTCTTGTAACTTGAAGCATATCAATCCGGCAAAATTACCTGCTCACGGCTTCGTAAAGGTTAAAAGGGACGAAAATATCGGGATATTTTTTTGAATTTGGCTTGCAATATTCAAAAAGATATGGTAATATAATACTGCTCTGGGGGCGTAGCTCAGCTGGGAGAGCGCTTGAATGGCATTCAAGAGGTCAACGGTTCGATCCCGTCCGTCTCCACCAAAGCCCCCCGATCCGTTCGGGGGGCTGAATATTAAAATGAATACGGAGGCTTAGCTCAGCTGGTGAGAGCGCCTGCTTCACACGCAGGAGGTCACTGGTTCAAGTCCAGCAGTCTCCACCAT